>NZ_JCAXWU010000004.1:0-357630 GCF_059759695.1 Klebsiella sp. M041 | reverse complement strand
CCTGTGGAGCGGTTCACCGCCAGACACCCGAGGCAGGAGCCCGGTGCGTAAATCGCGCACGCCGGGATCTGTGCGGGGGGTATCCGGTAACGGGTATCCCTACCGCGACATTCAATGTATTTTTTACTTAGGAGCATACATGTTCATGATTAATCTGTTTCTTTATCACTTCCAGTTACTTTAACTTTGTCTTTGATTGTATTCAAAAATGACGCAAAGCTCGGTGGTTGCTCTGTCTGACCTGAAAATGCAGAGTCACCTGAAATATTCCAATCCTTAAAGACTTCTATTGCATCCTCTTTAGTTGCTGTAGAACCGTATATCTGCAAAAAAACTTGACCAAACATCAAAGCATGTCGACGATCTTTTCGCCTGATCGATTCATGTGTGTACTTTTTTGAGTTACTAAGGCAGATATATGATAGCCATGAAAGAATGGCGATTCCAACTAATCCTCGCGTGAAGATATATATTAACTGAAGGTTAGTGAGATTTTTTAAATCTAAGTTCATGTATAATGTAAAAAAAGCAGATATTACCGCAAGGAAGCCAAAAAATACCCCAGCAATAGACCAGATAATAGACATCAATATAAAATGTTTGTCATCACTAGCAAGATCTGATTTAACATCGTTAACATAGGTGGGGATTTTTTCATCGATTCTTTGTTGCTGTACTTGGCTACGGAGTTCCTTATTTTCACTAATCAAAGAATTAACTTGTTTTACGTTTTTTTCGATTATTGCGTTTTTTCTATTAAGATCCTGAGTATAATGCTCTAACTGTAGAGTTAATATGCTGTTTCGTTCTTCTAATTGTATTATATGTTCTACATAATTATTAGGTTCAAGTGATTTTACATTTTTTCTTTTATTAGTTTCATTTTCATTTATATTGGGTTCTTCATCCATCTGTGGCCTAGTCATGTATTTTTCAATTAGTGCTAGGTTATTATGAGCTTCAGAAAACTCTCCTGCTTCTATTAAGTTTTTTATATGAGAGTAGAAGTGTTTTGCTATATTTTCAGACTGTGAATTAAGCAAGTCTAATAGGTGTTTTTTTATTTCGCTATCTTTATTGGTTGGTTCAGTCATGATGTTTCTCTTTATACATTTTTAGTAAAAACTCTTTTACATTTTGCCAAAACGATAATGTCAGTAAGTAAGCATTCAAAACTTGCGTTAGTGCCTACAACTTTAACCATACCAACGGGTATGCGAGTCAAATCTTTGATGCTTATTTTCCCTTCAATATTTACAAGCCACTTGCCATCAGTAACTTCATTAAATTTTGATTCTACAATATATATTTCCTCATCAATGAATACTGCTAAAGGTTGCAGAAAGGTTCCTTCTAACAACTTAGAGTCAAAAGTCAAAACGGTTTCTTGAGCAAGAGATCCATCAATTATTTTATGATATGGGATAGTGATAGTATTGATTCGAGGCTTTTCAAACATTGCCCCGTTACCAGTGGTTAGCCATGTTAATGAAGCACCAGTTTCCAGTGAGCATTGAATAATCCAGTCAGCAGGAAAGGTATCTCTCATGTAACGATTGGCTAATGTACTTTTTGATACACCAATATGATCAGCTAAAGCTTGTCTTGTCTTAAATCCATAAGCCAAAACGATTCGCTCTATTGCTGCTTTTCCGCCTTGGTTAATAGTAAAAAAGTTCTCATTTTGGATGTCTTGTTCTCTATTGAGATGTTGATGCTTGCTGTCACAATTGTTGTGACTTTTTTCTGCATTATTTGTAATTCTTCCCTTCTCTGTATCAGTGCCAAATGCCAACCACTCGACCGGCACTCCAGTCTCCATGCTACAGATAACGACCCAATCAGCAGGGAAAGTGTCACGGGCATACCTGTTCGCCATTGTACTTTGCGATATACCTAGGTGATTACAGAATGCTTGTCGGGAAGAAAAACCATAGGCTTTCAGTATCCGAGCTATAACCGATTGCCCTCCGCGATTCTGCATGATTAAGGATTTCTTTTTTTCGTCCACATGGCGAAATGTGATTTCGTGTGTTGACATAACCGATTTGTGATCCTATTCTCCGAAATGTGAAGTTGAAGCCACGATTAAAACTGACTCACCACAAGCCAATAGGAGATGTTGCATCATGACCCCTAACATTTCAATAACCCTGAATACGCCACATGTCACAATTGAGCGTTATAGCGAACTTACTGGTCTTTCAATCGACACAATTAACGATATGCTGGCTGACGGTCGCATCCCTCGGCATCGCCTTCGGAAAGACAAGAAAAGAGAAAAGGTGATGATCAACCTTGCTGCTCTTACCGTTGATGCACTTACTGATTGCAATGTTGTATTCAACTAGTTCCATTTTGGGATGCATCAGGGGTGTCGACCATGTTTGATTACCAAGTTTCCAAACATCCACATTTTGATGAAGCCTGTCGTGCATTCGCATTGCGCCACAACCTGGTGCAACTGGCAGAACGTGCTGGCATGAATGTGCAGATTCTGCGGAACAAGCTGAACCCAGCTCAACCTCATTTATTAACCGCACCAGAAATCTGGCTGCTTACCGATCTGACTGAGGATTCAACGCTGGTAGATGGTTTTCTGGCACAGATTCATTGTCTGCCATGTGTACCGATTAATGAGGTGGCAAAAGAGAAACTGCCACATTACGTCATGAGTGCAACCGCAGAGATCGGGCGTGTTGCAGCAGGTGCGGTATCTGGCGATGTAAAAACCAGTGCAGGTCGTCGTGATGCTATCAGCAGCATTAACTCTGTAACACGACTGATGGCGCTGGCCGCTGTTTCATTGCAGGCCCGTTTACAGGCTAATCCTGCGATGGCGAGTGCAGTTGATACCGTGACTGGCCTCGGTGCTTCATTCGGTTTGCTGTGAGGTGCTTATGCTGACGAAAGAACCATCATTTGCATCGCTGCTGGTAAAACAAAGTCCGGCAATGCACTACGGGCACGGCTGGATCATGGGTGAGGATGGTAAACGCTGGCATCCGTGCCGTTCACAAGATGAATTGCTGGCAGAACTATCTACGAAAAAACAGGGGAACAAATGGCTATTGAAGGCGCTGCGGCGACTGTTCCATTAAGCCCCGGTGAACGCCTGAACGGACTTAATCACATTGCGGAATTAAGGGCGAAAGTATTTGGCCTGAATATTGAGTCAGAGCTTGAGCGGTTTATTAAAGATATGCGTGATCCACGGGATATCAATAATGAACAAAATAAACGGGCACTGGCTGCCATATTCTTTATGGCAAAAATCCCAGCTGAACGTCATAGCATCAGCATTAATGAGCTGACCACTGACGAAAAGCGGGAGCTGATTAAAGCAATGAATCATTTTCGTGCAGTGGTGAGCTTATTTCCCAGACGGCTAACCATGCCGAATTAACCAACTAATGAAATTCATGGCGTAAACCCGCCGGGCATCCCTTTATCTAAATTCAGGAGAATTGATTATGCGTAGTATTGAAACCCTCACGACTAAAACCGGACCGGATGATGCAGGGCTTAATATTTTACTGACAGAGGCTCGTCTGGAAGAACGCCGGGCAAGGGCTGAAGCAATGGCAGCTCGCCTTGATAGCCTGGCGTGTCATATCACATCCCGCCAGCTAAACCACGTCGAAGCGGCAGAACTGCTGCGTGTGACTGCTGAAGCAATCCAGAACGAAGCGCAGGAGATCCACTGATGGCTGATGCAATGGATCTCGTACAGCAGCGCGTTGAAGAAGAATGCCAGCGTCATATCCGTACTGCCCGCGCCAAAACGCCGGGCGTATCCCGCGTGCTTTGCATTGAGTGTGAAGCACCAATTCCGCCAGCACGACGTCGCGCCATTCCGGGTGTGCAGCTTTGCATTACCTGTCAGGAAATCGCAGAGCTGAAAGGCAAACATTACAACGGAGGTGCTGTATGAGCACCATCCTGAAATGGGCGGGTAATAAAACCGCCATTATGCCAGAACTGAAAAAATACCTTCCTGCTGGCCCGCGACTGGTTGAACCTTTCGCGGGTTCTTGTGCTGTGATGATAGAGACGGATTACCCCAGCTATCTTGTTGCGGATATTAATCCTGATTTAATCAACCTCTATAAAAAGGTTGCTGCTGATTGCGAGGCGTTTATATCTCGTGCCAGAGCTTTATTTGAGGAACCAAACAGGGAGGTGGCTTATTACAACATAAGGCAGGAGTTTAATTACTCCACTGAAATTACTGATTTCATGAAAGCGGTATATTTCCTGTATCTCAATCGTCATGGTTACCGTGGGTTATGTCGCTATAACAAGAGCGGGCATTTCAACATTCCCTATGGGAATTATAAAAATCCGTATTTCCCTGAAAAAGAAATTCGCAAATTTGCAGAAAAAGCCCAGCGAGCAACGTTTATCTGCGCCAGCTTTGATGAAACGCTGGCGATGTTGAAGGCGGGGGATGTGGTGTATTGCGATCCGCCTTATTACGGTACGTTTTCCGGCTATCACACTGATGGCTTCACTAAGGATGACCAGTATCACCTGGCATCCGTTCTTGAACATCGATCATCTGAAGGTCATCCGGTCATTGTTTCTAACAGTGACACATCCCTGATTCGTTCGCTGTATCGCAATTTCACTCACCACTACATCAAGGCAAAACGCAGCATCGGCGTGTCGGCTGGCGAGAGTAAATCTGCAACAGAAATCATTGCTGTTTCCGGGGCGCGCTGCTGGGTGGGATTTGCTCCTTCGCGTGGCGTAGATAGTTCTGCTGTGTACGAGGTGCGTGTATGAGTCATGACGATATGAGCAACTCTAGCGGCTTTAACGAGGCCGCTGCATCATTTTCATGGAACGGCCCGAAAAAGGCCATTAATCCTTATCTGGACCCGGCGGAAGTTGCGCCGGAGTCTGCACTTTCAAACCTGATCACTCTGTATGCTGCCGATAACGAGCAGGAACAACTGCGCCGCGAGGCACTGAGTGAGCAGGTCTGGGAGCGTTATTTCTTTAATGAATCCCGTGATCCTGTCCAGCGCGAAATGGAGCAGGATAAGCTCATTAGCCGGGCAAAGCTGGCGCATGAGCAGCAGCGTTTTAATCCAGACATGGTCATTCTGGCTGACGTCAACGCCCAGCCTTCCCATATCAGCAAGCCGCTGATGCAACGTATTGAATACTTCAGCAGCCTGGGCAGGCCAAAGGCTTATTCCCGCTATTTGCGTGAGACGATTAAGCCATGTCTGGAACGACTGGAGCATGTACGCGACAGTCAGCTATCCACTTCTTTTCGCTTTATGGCAAGCCATGAAGGGCTGGACGGCCTGCTGATCCTGCCTGAAATGAGTCAGGATCAGGTGAAACGCCTGTCTACCCTTGTCGCTGCGCATATGAGCATGTGTCTTGATGCCGCTTGTGGTGATTTGTACGCCACCGATGATGTTAAGCCAGAAGAAATCCGCAAGACATGGGAAAAGGTGGCAGCGGAAACCCTACGTTTGGATGTCATCCCGCCTGCGTTTGAGCAACTCCGTAGGAAAAGAAACCGCCGTAAACCAGTGCCCTATGAACTCATTCCGGGCTCGCTGGCGCGTATGCTGTGCGCCGACTGGTGGTATCGGAAATTGTGGAAGATGCGTTGTGAATGGCGGGAAGAGCAGTTGCGTGCTGTCTGCCTGGTCAGCAAAAAAGCATCTCCCTATGTCAGCTATGAAGCTGTGATGCATAAACGTGAGCAGCGCCGTAAGTCGCTGGAGTTTTTCCGTTCTCATGAACTGGTGAACGAAGACGGCGACACGCTGGACATGGAAGATGTGGTAAACGCCAGCTGCAGCAACCCGGCGCATCGCCGCAATGAGATGATGGCCTGTGTTAAAGGTCTGGAGCTTATCGCGGAAATGCGCGGTGACTGCGCCGTTTTCTACACCATTACCTGTCCGTCACGTTTCCATTCCACGCTCAATAACGGCAGACCCAATCCGACCTGGAAAAACGCGACGGTAAGACAAAGCAGCGATTATCTGGTCGATATGTTTGCTGCATTTCGTAAGGCGATGCACAAAGCCGGGTTGCGCTGGTATGGCGTGCGGGTGGCTGAGCCGCATCACGACGGCACAGTTCACTGGCACCTGTTGTGTTTCATGCGCAAAAAAGACCGCCGCGCCATTACTGCATTGTTGCGGAAGTTTGCTATCCGTGAAGACCGCGAGGAGCTGGGCAATAACACGGGGCCGCGCTTTAAGTCTGAGCTGATTAACCCGCGCAAAGGAACGCCGACAAGCTACATAGCGAAATACATCAGTAAGAACATTGACGGGCGTGGTCTGGCTGGCGAGATCAGCAAGGAAACGGGTAAATCTCTTCGTGATAACGCTGAATACGTGAATGCCTGGGCGTCTTTGCATCGTGTTCAGCAATTCCGCTTCTTTGGTATTCCGGGGCGTCAGGCTTACCGTGAACTGCGATTGCTGGCTGGTCAGGCGGCAAGGCAGCAGGGTGACAAAAAAGCAGGTGTGCCGGTACTGGATAACCCGCGCCTTGATGCCATTCTGGCTGCTGCTGATGCTGGTTGTTTTGCCACCTATATCATGAAGCAGGGAGGTGTACTGGTTCCCCGTAAATATCACCTCATCAGAACTGCTTATGAAATTAACGAAGAGCCGACCGCCTATGGCGATCACGGTATTCGTATTTATGGCATCTGGTCACCCATTGCAGAGGGCAAGATCTGCACTCATGCAGTGAAGTGGAAAATGGTTCGTAAGGCCGTTGACGTTCAGGAGGCGGCAGCCGACCAGGGCGCTTGCGCCCCTTGGACTCGTGGCAATAACTGTCCCCTTGCTGAAAATTTGAACCAACAAGGGAAAGACAAATCAGCTGATGGGGATACCAGAACGGAGATCACCCGCATGGATGACAAGGAGTTGCACGATTACCTGCACAGTATGAGCAAAAAAGAGCGCCGGGAACTGGCAGCAAGGTTACGCCTGGTGAAACCGAAATGGCGTAAAGACTACAAACAGCGAATTACAGAGCATCAGCGTCAGCAGCTCGTCTATGAACTGAAGTCCAGAGGATTTGATGGCAGCGAGAAAGAGGTCGATCTGCTCCTTCGCGGTGGCAGTATTCCGTCAGGAGCAGGCCTGCGTATCTTCTATCGGAACCAGCGTTTGCAGGAAGATGATAAGTGGCGGAACCTGTATTAATTACGCGGGTTAACAATTCGTGCTCTTAATAATACCAGGCATATCAGGCTGATGAACGTAAAAAAACGTTTTACATCAGTAAGATTATTATATACTGTAAATATAAACAGTGGCTATACATACAGTGTTGCGTGTGGTGTCATAGGAGGAAAGATGCAGGACTATTTTTTGGAGTCTTTGAAGCTCCAGCGCATTGATTTTTTTCTTAAGCTTGTAGCGGCTAGTGAGTGTAGTGATGAAGAGAAGGGGCTGGCTTTGCAATGGGTTTCTGAACTGACAGATGAACTCATGGCAAAAATCAGAACCCACGAATACAACCGCTCAATGGATGTCATCAGCTGAGGTGACTTTTATGCGCATTGAAATAATGATCGATAAAGAGCAGAAGATTAGCCAGTCTACCCTGGACGCCCTTGAATCCGAGCTTTACCGCAATCTGCGCCCCCTGTATCCCAAGACGGCGATCCGCATTCGCAAAGGCAGTGCCAACGGTATCGAGTTGACCGGCTTAAAACTTGATGAGGATAAGCAGCGGGTAATGGAAATTATGCAGCAGGTCTGGGAAGACGACAGCTGGCTGCATTAGCGAACGTTGCGGACGATAAAACTGGCTTTTACCGTCCGCAAGGTTGAACAACGAGCCGTGCGAGGCGTTAGAAATTGCCTTTGTTAGTGCCTGCTTCTCATAAGAGGCACTATATATGCTAAATGCAGTGGTTTAAGGCAGAAACATCTTGCGCGATTAGGGGCAATGAACTTAAGTTAAGTAACGCAACCAACAGTTAAAACGGTTGTCTTAGTTATAAGGAACTTGCTGTTGTGGTTGCTGGTGACGAAGTGTACACTTCCGCGCCGTATAAGAAGGAGGGGTTATGTCAAGTATCGCCGCATTGAAGCTGGGTAATCCAGTTGAACGTTTGGCACGGGTTCTGAAAGAGAACCAGGACAAGCTCAATCTGAGTAAAGATGGTTTTGTGTCCGTAGATTTGTCCAACGAAGAAGCTATGAAAGCCATCCGAGATCAGATGGATAAGCTTGAAGGCATCAAAACGAGCACTGTTAAAGCAAAATATTATTACAGAACCCGATAATGGCAACATTACTTTTAGCAGTGATTTTGGTTAGTGGTTTTATATATGTAAACCTATCACTTTCAACACGTTATAGATATAAGCGTTCCAATGGCTGGGACGCTTATTTTTTTGTGGCTGCATGGGGAATTGTCTTTTTCCTCGCTGGCGGCTTCCTTACCTTCGCTCTTAACATCAGCGGTGGGTTTCGCTGGTTTTCTAATGCGCTGAATCTGACTCCAGACAGCTTTAACGGGATGTTATCCACCACAACCGATAAACCGCAGCGCATCAATGAAATTAAGCAAATCGCGTGGGTTGTGATTTCAATAGTTCTCGCGGCGCTGTTCGGTTGGCTAAACAAACGCCGTACTTCAAAGGGGGATCGCCGTTGGGATGCACTGGCAAAGGCAGTGGGAAACAATGCTTTTGAATCGCTGCTCATGGAAGCATCAGCTCGCCAGTTTCCTATCATTGCTACACTTTCATCACGCAAAATCTATGTAGGGCTGGTGACTTGCCCTGCGTTGGAAAATGGATTGTCGGAACACCTTGAAATTCTCCCCTTGCTGAGCGGATATCGTGATAAAGACGACCTAACGATAAATATCACGACAAACTATCATCAGCACTATCTTGATAGCGGTGTTATCAATGGGATGTCGCGCCTGAATATCCAGGATTTCCGTGTGCTTCTCCCTAAAGATGAAGTTGAAACCATCTCGTTTTTTGATACTGAAACGTATAACAAATTTAAAGAAAACGAAGCGCGTGACCGGAAAGACTGCCGCAAGTTGGGTGGTAAAAAGCCATCCGCACGCAGGAGAAAGACTGCTGGCGACGCAGAGCAGGGTAGTGCATGACTATGCTGCATGAATTTGCATGATCGTTTGAGGATCGTTTTAGCTCCGGCCCGCCAGTTCAGGCGGGCTTTTTCATATCTCATGCAGGTGCATGAAAACCACTACACAAAGCGGGCAGGCGTGGCGGGGATACGAGCGCGCGCTCATTACTTTTATAATTCTAGGGTTATAATACAGGGCTATCTTTCTAGGAGAAAACACATGTCCTTAGAGTTTATCAAAGAACAGTTGTCAGATTTTATCTCATCTACAGAACCAGAAGTAATGGCTATACAGGGTGAATGGGGAATTGGTAAAACCTATACTTGGAATACGTTCCTAAAAGATAATAAAGATAAGGTTGCATTTAATAGATATAGTTATGTCTCTCTTTTTGGTATAAATTCACTAGATTCTTTAAAGTATTCTATTTTTGAGAATGCAATTACAAAGGAATATATTGGAAATAAACCTGATTTGGAGACAGCAACAACAAACGCAAGTGGACTTTTTGAATCGTTTTCTCGAAAAGCCGCAGGTTTGTTAAAAGAAGCTCCTGTTGTAAAAAACTTCTCTACGACACTTGAAGCAATGTCATTTCTGACCGTTTCTAAAATGATTGTAGTAATAGATGACTTAGAAAGGCGTGGCAAAAACTTAGATGTTAAAGATGTTTTAGGGCTAGTATCTCTATTAAAGGAGCAGAAGGATTGTAAGGTGGTTCTATTGCTTAACAATGGCACAGCTAGTATGGAGGATTATTCTACTTATAAAGAAAAGGTCATTGATAGAGATATCACTTACAATCCAACACCAGAAGAATGCGCAGATATAGCCTATAAAGGTGATTTTCATGTTTATAACTTGTTAAGTAAATATTCCATTTCTTTAGGTATCAAGAATATTCGAATCTTAAAAAAGATAGAACGTTTTTTCGTGTCCTTAACACCAAATATTATAGGTGATGTTGAGACAATTTCAAATGAAGTTGCGCATTCATTAACTCTGTATTGTTGGAGCCATTACGGATTTTCTCCAGAGGGAGATGTGCCATCACTAGAATATATTAGGGGAGTGAGGAATATATATACTTATAATGACAAGGAAGAAGGCCATGAGAAAGTCTGGCTTAATACCTTGCTTAAATATGGATATAGAAAAACGAATGATCTTGATGAGGTTCTTATTGATATGGTTAGATATGGCTATCTTGATAAGAGCAGTTTCCAAAGACAAATAAGCCTAAGGAATGAGGAGATTACGCGTGATAATAAACGAGGTTCCTTATCTGAGGCATGGCAGTTCTTTCATAATTCATTTGATGACAATCAAAATCAGGTTGTTGACAAGCTATATCAAGCGGTGGTTGATGGGATGAAGTATGTGACTCCAAGTGATTTAGATAATGTTGTCGGACTATATAGGGATTTCGGAGAGAATGCTAAGGCGAGTGAATTGATTGAACAGTTTATTAATTATGGTAACGATGCTCTAAAGGAATATGTTCAATCTATTTATGTGAATGTTCATCCCGTAAGAGATGCTGAGTTGTTGTCAAAAATTCAAACCTATTCTAATATTATAAATATTGATGGTTCAATATATGATGTTCTTAAGAAATTATCAGGTCAGAATGGTTGGTCTGATAGGCATGAGGAAATATTGGATGCTGCTTCAGTAGATGACTACTATCAATTATTTAAAAATGTCATTCTTGATGGTGGTGATTCAATAATAGCTACGGCGCTTAAATTCGGAAATTATAGTAATGGTTCTGATAGAATGAATCGTATAGGGAAAAAGGCAAGGGATGCCTTGATAAGAATTGGAGATGAATCGGCGATTAATAAAATACGTGTAAGGCGATTTTTGTGATTTTTATAGGGGTGATTAACCCCTTTTTATCTAATTTAATGAGTAATCATTAAATGCTATGATTTTTTCATTTAGCCAAGTATTAATTTCTATAAGCCTTTTTTGTAACGGAATTAATTCATTTCGGACAAAGACTTTACTAGCCTTTTCCACATCCCCAAACCCCCCAACATTATTCGGCATTATCCCCATCATTTGCGGCGGCACGCGGTGTGCCGCCATCATGTCGTCCCGGCTCACGTTCTTAATATTCAAAAACTCATCCTTCGCTGCGACCTCTGACAACGGGATAATCTGAAGCCCGTCCTTTTTGCCGTTAGGCGAGTACATAAACAGGTTGCGGAAGTTGCCCGGACCTTTGGCGCTTTTCATCGCATTGCGGAGGTTGTTCACATCTTCCTGGTTCTGCGCGGCATCGGTCATGTACATGATGAAGCCTGCATGACTGCCGTTAATGTAATACTTCCGGCGGAACAGCGTGGCGGACTCGTTGAGCAGGGCTGACGGAATGGCAGAAAGATAACCTGGCAGGCCGTAGATCTCCTGGTTGATGTCCGGTTCCATCAGATGAAAAATGCTGCCTTTCGTGAACTGATACTGCTGGGTTGTCATACCATATTGCACAAACCAGTAGGTATCCAGGTCTAATCCGCGTCGGGTGTATTTTGCCAGCGCAGGTTCAAGGGCGATAACTTCACCGAAGCGGTTCGTGCGTTTCTCCAGGTAGGCGTTACCAAATACCAGATAGTCCTGCACAAAACGTGAAAAAGCCTGCTGGCTGAGCAGCGGGTGAGGGATATAGGTGCTGGTCAGAATATTGCACTTTACTGCAATCGGTGAGCTGTGATGCACGGCGGCGCGGAAGGTTCGCGCCAGTCCGTCAAAACTCACTGGCGGCTCATACCAGCGATCTGTCTGTACGCATTCCACATAGTCCAGTAGTTCGCGGCGATCCAGTACTGGAATGGGATCGCCGAAGCTGAATGCTTCGGCTGAAGTCTGGCTTTTATGCTGGGTCTGGTTCTGCGAGGCAGCTCGGTTATTCTTACTCTTTCCCATCAAAAAATCTCCACAATATTACTGGTATTGGCGGACTCGCCCTGCAGTGGTTCGTTAAACAGTGCGTGCATTGTTGCCCACGCCAGATCGGCGTGGCTGGTTTCTTCGCTGCGGCTGGCTTCATACGTCGGGCGGTTGCCACTGGCGGTGGTGGCGCGACGGATTGCCATGAATGACTGCGCAATGTCGGTGTGCCCGGCGTCAAACTCCAGACGGCGGTGGCTGATAATGTCGTAGGCCTTGAGTACCAGAGCGTTTTTAACGTTGGGGTTGTAGACAAACTCCCGGACGGCAGGAAAAAACGCTTTCACGTTCTCGTAAACCCCGTGACCGACGCCGGTTGAGTCGATACCGATGTATGTCACGTTGTACTGTTCAGTCAGTTTTTTGATGGCGTCAGCCTGGGCGCGGAAGTCCATCCCGCGCCACTGGTGACGCTCAAGAATGCGAAACTTACCGCCCGGCACGGCTGGCGGTGCCACCACCACGCACCCGGCGCTGTCGCCGTTTTGCGTACCTTTTGCCGGGTCATAACCGATCCACACTTCGCGCCAGCCAAACGGGCGCAGGGCCAGTGCATGAAAGTCGGTCCAGACTTCCCAGCTGTCCACCATGCACGCCTGCAGCTCGCTGAGCGGAAACACGGACGCGAGATCGTCCACAAACTCGCACATCAGCAGGTTCTGGTATTCGTCCGGGCTGTACTCCATGCGCAACTGGTCGAGATCGAACAGGTTACATCCGCCGCGCACAGCATCTTCCACGGTGACTATCTGGCGGTATTGCCCGTCTGCGCACAGCAGGCCGGGGGCCAGATTGCTGTGGGACAGGTCGATGTCCACCTTATCGGCTTTGTTGCGCCCACGGTTGAACAGCGCACCGGACCAGAACGGATAAGCACTGTGTGTCAGGCTGGATGGTGTGGAAAAATAGGTTTGTCGCCATTTTTTGTGAATAGCCATACCGGAAGCCACTTTGCGCAGCTCCTGGAATTTCGGTATCCAGAAATATTCATCCAGATACAGGTTGCCGTGGTAACTCTGGGCCGTGCGGGCATTGGTGCCGAGGAAGTAAAGCGTAGCCCCGTTGGGAAGCACCATCGGATCGCCTTTCAGCTCCACTTCCACTTCTTTGGCGAAGTCGATGATGTACTGTTTAAAGACGTGGGCCTGTGCCTTACTGGCGGAAAGGAAAATCTGGTTACGTCCGGTAAGCAGGGCGTCAATCAGGGCTTCACGGGCAAAGTAAAAGGTCGCGCCGATCTGGCGTGACTTCAGCAGGTTGCGGATGCGGTTGGTTTTTCCGGCTTCCCACCAGTGGCGCTGGTAGTTGAACATGGAGGAATGGAAGATTTCTTCCAGCTTCGTAATCTGTTCATCGGTGAAAACGTTCTTTTCCGGCTGACGACGCGGGCCTTTGTTGCGGTTGGCGACGTTAGGGTTTAAGTCGGCTTCGTTGCCGCCATTGTTAAACTTGCCGATCCGCGCGTGGCGCTCCGACTGGCGCGCCAGCAGGTCAATCTCTTTGAAATCTTTCCCTTCTTTGTGCTCCTTCATGATGAGCTGGCAGTAGCGTGCGGCGGTGGTGAGCTGCATCTGATCCAGCGGCCCATAGTCACCCCACTTGTCGCGTTTCTTCCAGCTGTGAACGGTTGCAACTTTCTCGCCCAGCATTTCAGCAATGCGGGCTACGCGATATCCCTGAAAGTACAGCAGCATGGCCTGCCGACGGGGATCGAGATCTGCGGATGTCAGTGTGGTGTTCATGGCACAAACCTACAGCCTTGAATGAAGGCTTTCCCCGCCTGCGGTTTGTGTGGTTGTCGGTACAAATACCGCGCATTGTTTCACTGCCCTCATCACCGCAACCATAAGGCTCCAGTAAGTTTTTTCTAACGGAGCACGGCTCATGACAGTGAAAGCAAAGCGTTTTCGCATCGGGGTGGAAGGTGCCACCACCGACGGACGCGAAATCCAGCGTGAATGGCTGGAACAGATGGCAGCCAGCTACAACCCGGCAGTGTATACCGCGCTGATTAACCTTGAGCACATCAAGTCTTATCTGCCGGACAGCACCTTTAACCGCTACGGCAAGGTAACGGCGCTGTTTGCTGAAGAAATCACGGAAGGTCCGCTGGCAGGCAAGATGGCGCTGTATGCCGACGTTGAGCCAACGGAGTCCCTGGTGGAGCTGGTGAAAAAAGGCCAGAAATTATTCACTTCTATGGAAGTCAGCCCGAAGTTCGCTGATACGGGCAAAGCCTACCTGGTTGGCCTGGCTGCCACTGATGATCCAGCCAGTCTGGGTACGGAAATGCTGACATTCAGCGCCAGTGCAGCCCATAACCCGCTGGCAAACCGCAAGCAGAATCCCGCCAATCTCTTTACCGCCGCAGAGGAAACGGTGATCGAACTGGAAGAAATCCAGGAGGACAAGCCGTCCCTGTTTGCCCGCGTCACGGCGCTGTTCACCAAAAAAGAGCAGTCCGACGATGCCCGGTTCTCTGATGTGCATAAGGCCGTGGAGCTGGTCGCCACTGAGCAGCAAAACCTGAGCGCACGCACCGAAAAATCCCTGTCTGAGCAGGAAGAACGCCTGTCTGAGCTGGAGACAGCCCTGCAGGCACAACAGGCCGCCTTTAACGAACTGGTGGACAAGCTGAGCCATGAGGACTGCCGCCAGGACTACCGCCAGCGTGCAACAGGCGGTAACGCCCCCGCTGACACTCTGACCAATTGCTGATGGAGCATAAAACCCGATGAAGAAGAATACCCGCTTTGCTTTTAACGCTTACCTGCAGCAGCTGGCGCGTCTGAACGGTGTGGCAGTTGAAGAACTGTCCAGCAAGTTCACCGTGGAGCCGTCTGTACAGCAGACGCTGGAAGACCAGATCCAGCAGTCCGCCGCTTTCCTGACGCTGATTAACGTCACGCCAGTGACTGAGCAGTCCGGTCAGCTGCTGGGGCTGGGTGTTGGCAGCACCATTGCCGGAACCACTGACACCACCGCGAAAGAGCGTGAACCTGTCGATCCGACGCTGATGGTCGATGTGGAATACAAATGCGAACAGACCAACTTTGACACGGTGCTGACCTACGCGAAGCTGGACCTGTGGGCGAAGTTTCAGGATTTCCAGGTGCGTATCCGTAACGCCATCGTGAAACGTCAGGCACTGGACCGCATCATGATCGGCTTTAACGGCGTGAAGCGTGCGAAAACCTCCAACCGTAGCGAAAACCCGCTGCTGCAGGATGTGAACAAAGGCTGGCTGCAGAAAATCCGTGAGGATGCACCGGATCACGTCATGGGCAGCACCACCACGGGCGGTGAAACCACACCGGGTGCGGTGAAAGTCGGTAAAGGTGGCGAATATGCCAACCTGGACGCCGTGGTGATGGATGCCGTTAATGAGCTTATCGACGTGGTCTACCAGGACGATGACGATCTGGTGGTGATTTGCGGTCGTGAACTGCTGTCTGACAAGTATTTCCCGCTGGTCAACAAAGAGCAGGAAAACAGTGAAAAACTGGCAGCCGATATGATTATCAGTCAGAAACGCATGGGCGGTCTGCAGGCCGTGCGTGCGCCGTTCTTCCCGCCGAATGCGCTGCTGATCACCCGTCTGGATAACCTGTCCATCTACTGGCAGGAAGACACCCGCCGCCGTTCAGTTATCGACAACCCGAAACGTGACCGGATTGAAAACTTTGAATCTGTTAACGAAGCCTATGTGGTTGAGGACTACCGCTGCGCCGCACTGGTGGAAAACATCCAGATTGGCGATTTCAGCGCCGCCGCAGCAGAAGCCGGAGCGTAACCTATGAGCCTGAGTCCCGCACGGCAGCATCGCCTGCGCGTTCAGGCTGAACAGGCCGCCCGTGAAGGCGGCAGTGTTCGCCACGCGTCGGGCTATGACCTGATGCTGCTGCAACTGGCGGAAGACCGCCGCCGTCTCAAGGGCGTTCAGTCCACGGTGAAAAAAGCGGAAATAAAGGTGGAGCTGCTGCCGAAATATGCCGCCTGGGCGGAGGGCGTCCTGGCTGCCGGAGGCGCTCAACAGGATGACGTGCTGATGTACGTGATGCTGTGGCGCATTGATGCCGGAGATTATGCCGGGGCGCTGGAGATCGGGCGTCATGCCCTGCGTCATGGCTGGGTGATGCCGCTGGGTAACCGCAACGTGCAGACCGTGCTGGCAGAGGAAATGGCAGATGCAGCCCAGAGCGCAATGCTTGCCGCCACCGGCTTTGATGCCGATCTGTTGCTGCAGACGCTTGAGCTGACAGACGGTCTGGATATGCCGGACCAGTCACGGGCGCGTCTGCATAAAGCGATTGGCGCTGCCCTGAGTGAAAGCAATCCGGCTTCCGCCCTTAATCATCTCAACCATGCGTTACAGCTCGATCCCCGCTGTGGCGTGAAAAAAGACAAACAGCAGCTGGAGCGCAGACTGCGCAATGACAGCCGCTGACAGAACGTGCCCCCGCGCACGGGCGGCACGGGGTGGCGAAAGGCACCGCCACATCAAAACCCCGTCCACCGCCCTCTATTTCAGGAGAAAGCAGCATGAAGTTTGTTGCGCCAGAACAGGCACCGGAACAGGCGGAAATCATCAGAAATACGCCGTTCTGGCCTGATGTGGACCTGTCGGAGTTTCGCAGCGTGATGCGCACTGACGGCACGGTGACGCAGCCGCGTTTAAAGCAGGTTGCGCTGTCGGCAATTTCGGAGGTCAACGCAGAGCTGTATGAGTTTCGCAGACGCCAGCAGATGCTGGGGTATGCCTCGCTGGCAGAGGTTCCGGCAGAACAGCTGGACGGGAAAAGTGAGCGCATTCAGCACTATTTCAACGCGGTTTACTGCTGGGCACGCGCCATGCTCAACGAACGATACCAGGACTATGACGCCACGGCATCCGGTGTGAAGCGAGGCGAAGAACTGGCTGAAGCCAGCGGTGATTTGTGGCGTGACGCCCGCTGGGCCGTCAGCCGGGTGCAGGATGCGCCGCACTGCACAGTGGAGCTTATCTGATGAAAATACGTGCGCATCAGTATGACACGGTGGACGCGCTTTGCTGGCGTCATTACGGGCGTACACAGGGTGTCACGGAGCAGGTACTGAAGGCAAATCCGGGGCTTGCCGAACACGGCCCCTTTTTACCTCACGGGCTGCAGGTGGAGCTGCCGGACATTCCGACCACCACCACCGTGCAGACCGTCCAGCTATGGGACTGAATTATGACGCTTGAGCGAATCAGCGCCTTTATCACGTATTGCATCGCCGTCGTGCTGGCCTGGCTGGGCGATTTGTCCATCAAGGATGCCTCAACGCTGGGGGGCCTGATGATTGGTGTGCTGATGCTGGCTATCAACTGGTACTACAAACACAAAGCCTACCAGCTTCTGCGCGACGGGCAGATCTCGCGGGAGGATTATGAATCCATCAATCGTTAAACGCTGCCTTGTCGGGACCGTGCTGGCTATTGCTGCCACGCTGCCGGGTTTTCAGCAGCTTCACACCTCCGTGGAGGGACTGAAACTGATTGCCGATTACGAAGGCTGTCGTCTGCAGCCGTATCAGTGCAGCGCGGGTGTCTGGACCGACGGCATTGGTAATACGTCGGGCGTCATTCCCGGCAAAACCATTACGGAACGACAGGCAGCAGAAGGGCTGATCTCCAACGTGCTACGTGTGGAGCGGGTGCTGGAAAGGTGTGTGAAGCAACAGCCGCCGCAGAAGGTGTATGACGCGGTGGTGTCGTTTGCCTTCAACGTGGGAACGGGCAATGCCTGCAGTTCCACGCTGGTGAAATTGCTCAACCAGCGGCGCTGGGCGGATGCGTGCCGACAGTTACCGCGCTGGGTGTATGTAAAAGGTGTGTTTAATCAGGGGCTGGATAACCGCCGTGCGCGGGAGATGGCCTGGTGTTTACAGGGAGCAAACTGAAATGAAAAAGAAATTAATCAGCGGACTGTTTCTGATGTTATGGATGGCGCTGTTAATCGCAGCAATGGTGTATCCGCAGGGGATTTTTCCGGTACTGGCAGCGTCCGGCGTTTGGGTAGCCTGTTTGCTGACATGGGCGGTAATTCCGGTAGCATTGGCTGCGTTAATAAAGAATGGCCCGCTCTGGCAGGAGTTAAGGGCATCTTTGCTGAAGACAATTACCCGAAAAGAAAACGTATTTATCAGTTGGGTGATGCGATTGCTGATTGTCGTAAGTCTCGCCTGGGCGGGGTGGGCTATTACCCTGGTCTTTTATCTGCTGACCGTTATTGCCTTCTGGATCACCCGTAATCAGATGGCGCAACAGGTAGCAGCATGAACCGGTTGCTGCTGGTTGTGCTGGCGTTATTACTGGCGGCGCTGGGCTGGCAGACGTGGCGGCTGGCTGATGCCAGCCAGACCATTAGCACGCAGGCAGGCGAGCTGCAGAGCAAAAGCCAGGCACTGGCAAAGAGCAACAGCCAGCTTATTAGCCTGTCCATTCTGACTGAAACCAATAACCGGGAGCAGGCGCGGCTCTATGCCGAAGCAGAACAGACCAGCGCGCTGCTGAGACAACGACAACACCGGATCGAGGAACTGAAACGTGAGAACGAGGATTTACGCCGCTGGGCTGATACTCCTTTGCCTGCTGACATTATCCGGCTGCGGGAACGTCCGGCACTCACCGGAGGTACGGCTTACCGTCAGTGGTTGTCCGCGAGTGACGCCGTGTCGGCTGGATCAGGCAACGCCGCGCACTAATGGTGATCTGAACGCGTTGCTGGATGAAACGGAGGCTGCCTGGGCGGTCTGTGCAGACAAAGTGGACATGATTATTGCGTGTCAGGAGCGAAACAGTGAACAAACCACAATCCCTGCGCCAGGCCCTCAATAAAGCGGTGCCTTATGTCCGCAATAACCCGGACAAACTGCATCTGTTTGTGGATAACGGTTCGCTGGTTGCCACGGGGGCCAGCTCCATGTCGTGGGAGTACCGTTACACCCTGAACGCGGTGATTGAGGATTTCAGCGGCGACCAGAATCTGCTGATGGCCCCGGTTTTGCTGTGGCTGAGGGATAACCAGCCCGATGCCATCAATAACCCGGCGTTACGGGAAAAATTATTCACCTTTGAGGTGGATATTCTGCGCAACGATGTCTGTGATATCAGCCTGAACCTGCAACTGACGGAGCGTGTGCTGGTCAGCACTGACGGCAGTGTGTCGAGCGTTGAAGCTGTAGCGGAACCTGATGAACCTGAAGAAATGTGGACGGTGAAACGTGGCTGAACTGCAGAAAGTGGACGACTGGCTGAGTGCCTTGCTGGCGAATCTGGAGCCAGCCGCCAGAAGCCGCATGATGCGCCAGCTGGCGCAGGAACTGCGCCGGACACAGCAGCAGAACATCAGGATGCAGCGCAACCCTGACGGCAGCAGCTATGAACCGCGACGGGTAACAGCACGCAGTAAAAAAGGCCGCATCAAACGACAGATGTTTACAAAACTTCGCACCACAAAATACCTGAAAACTGCCGCCAGCGCCGACTCTGCCAGCGTGCAGTTTGAAGGTAAGGTGCAGCGCATTGCCCGTGTTCACCATTACGGCTTGCGCGATCGCGTCAGCCGTAAGGGGCCACAGATACGTTATGCTAAACGTAGGTTACTTGGAATTTATGATACTGATTTTGATATTATAGAAGAGATAATCATAAATTTTTTGATTCGTTAGATTCATTAATTTTCTTAAAGTATGAGTCTATTTTTTCAATTAATAAATTGATGCTTTTTATAAATTCTTTTGTTTCTTTCTCTGTTGGTTCATGTGATGTATGAGCTATTTTGTCACGTAATTCTTTCCTGTTTTTATTTGCATGCTGCCACTCAAGTGGCGCAATTTCGGGTACAGAGATGTTAAAGAGTTGTTTGAATATTTTTTTACATCTATCATCGAACTTCCAGTTTTTATTTAATGTTTCTTTTGTCTGGCATTCATTGATACCATTGCGATGAAAGGCATTAATAATTTTTCTGAGAATATAGCTTTCAAGGCCTGCTGATGCTTCAATTACGGCTGATCTAAATGCACCTTTATGAACAAGATTGTCTGCTCTAATCAATAATAGTTCAGGATGTTCATTGAATTTATTTGACATTAAACGTTTTTTGAAATTATCAATGAGACTTTCATCGTGTTTATACCAGCTTTCTCTCATTAATGGGGTGATTACTCCAACTAAAGGAATTGCACTTATCTTAATACCATCGCAATAATGCTCTTGTAAAACTCCGTTGGTAAATCCTGAGCCAACTTGATAAAGAGATATCTCGTCTGCAAATTGATCTTTAAAGGCAACTCTATACTGTTTTATAAAGTGGTTTATTATTCCGATGCATTCCTCTGATCTTTTAGGTGGAAATATCTCTCTAGCAGTTTTTATTTTTCTCTCTAACTCTATTTTTTTATCTATATCTTGCTGGCTCATTTTGGATAGGAACATCTCAGCATCTTCCACAGATGGGAAGTTATCTTCTTTCCTTATTTGGTTTCTTATAGAGTTGATTAGTTCTTCATGTGATATTTCTAAAAGGTCAAAACATTCCCAATAGTTGGCGAGAGAAATAATAGTCCGGCATTTCATTATCCCTCTTTCATTTGTGTGATGTGGTAGTAGTTGTTCTCTGGTACCGATTAATAGGGTTTGAGGGAATAAGCTTGCATCTTTAAATAGTGCATAGTAATCGTTGTGAACTGTTAAGCGTAAATGGTTATTTTCATATAGAAAATCATAATCACCATCTGGAATATTGAGGACATAAGGCAACTCGACCAAGTAACGTGCAGCAAAGATCATTTCAGTCATCTCCATATGAGAATTCAATTGTGCCAAAAATCATACACTGCCACAACGATGAAAAAAAATCTTGCTTTGCAACTATAGAAGGATGAATGCACAACTAAC
This sequence comes from Klebsiella sp. M041, assembly GCF_059759695.1. NCBI lineage: Bacteria > Pseudomonadati > Pseudomonadota > Gammaproteobacteria > Enterobacterales > Enterobacteriaceae > Klebsiella > Klebsiella sp. M041. Next base: position 336,638 of record NZ_JCAXWU010000004.1, on the reverse strand, counting down.
CGAAATCATGCGCCTTATCACCAACCTGATCCGCACTGGTGTAGTCACCGAAGTGGACAGGGAAAACTGGCTTTGCCGGGTGAAAACAGGCGACTTAGAAACCAACTGGATCAACTGGCTGACCCTGCGTGCCGGGAATGCCCGGACATGGTGGCGACCATCGGAAGGTGAGCAGGTGGTGCTGCTGAGTCTGGGCGGCAATCTGGAGACCGCCTTTGCGCTGCCCGCTGTCTATTCGAATCAGTTTGCACCACCGTCGACGTCGGCGGACGCCTGCGTGACAGAGCATCCTGACGGTGGCTGGTTTGAATACGAACCCGCCACCGGGCGCTGGTATGTCAGGGGCATCAAATCAATGGTCATTGAGGCCGCTGACAACATCACCATGAAAACCAGTGAGTTTGTACTGGAGGCTGACCGCACGCGCATTAACAGCGAAGTGGTGATCAATGGTGGCGTTACCCAGGGCGGCGGAGCGATGAGTTCTAACGGGATTGTGGTTGATGCGCATCAGCATACTGGCGTCCTGAAAGGCGGCGACACAACCGGAGGTCCGGTATGACGCTTTATAGCGGGATGAACAATACCAGCGGCAAAGCCATTACTGATATTGACCATCTGCGCCAGTCGGTGCGGGACATTCTGCTGACACCGCAGGGTAGCCGTATTGCCCGTCGGGAATATGGTTCTCTGCTGTCGGCACTGATAGACCAGCCACAAAATCCGGCATTACGCCTGCAGGTCATGTCGGCAGTGTATGTGGCGCTGAGTCGCTGGGAGCCACGGCTGACGCTGGATTCCATCACCATTAACAGCATTTTTGACGGTTCAATGGTGGTGGAGCTGACCGGGCGGCGTAATAACGGTGTGCCTGTTTCCCTTTCCGTATCAACAGGAGCAGAGAATGGCAGTGATTGACCTTTCGCAGTTGCCTGCGCCGCAGATTGTGGATGTGCCGGACTTTGAGACGCTGCTTGCCGAACGCAAGGCTGAATTTGTGGCGCTTCATCCGAAAGATGAACAGGAGGCTGTGATGCGTACCCTGGAACTGGAATCTGAACCCGTCACCAAGTTGTTGCAGGAGAACGCTTATCGTGAGTTGCTTCTGCGCCAGCGCATTAACGAAGCCGCGCAGGCGGTGATGGTGGCTTATGCCATAGGGAGCGATCTGGACCAGCTCGCTGCCAATTACAACGTGAAACGCCTGACGGTGACGCCTGCTGATAATGATGCTGTGCCGCCCGTTGCAGCTGTGATGGAAAGCGATGAAGCGTTACGCCTGCGTGTGCCTGCAGCCTTTGAAGGGCTTTCTGTTGCGGGGCCAACTGCAGCTTATGAATTTCATGCCCGAAGCGCCGACGGTCGGGTGGCGGATGCCAGTGCAACCAGCCCGGCACCTGCAGAGGTGGTGCTGACTGTCCTTAGCCGCGAAGGCGATGGAACTGCAGAAAAAGACCTGCTGGACGTGGTTGAAAAAGCTCTGAACAGTGAGAACGTCCGCCCGGTGGCTGACCGTCTTACGGTTCGCAGCGCAGAAATCATCCCGTATCGCGTGGAAGCCACCATTTTTCTCTATCCGGGACCGGAAGCAGAGCCGGTAATGGCAGCGGCAAAAGCCAGTCTGCAGAAGTACATTGCCAGCCAGACGAGGCTTGGTCGGGATATTCGCCGTAGCGCCATCTTTGCTGCTCTGCATGTTGAAGGTGTTCAACGTGTGGAACTGGCTTCTCCGCTGGCGGATGTGGTCCTGAACAAAACACAGGCGGCATCATGTACGCAGTGGAGCGTAACCAACGGAGGAACGGATGAATAGTCTGCTGCCACCGGGTTCAACTTCACTGGAGCGCCGACTGGCGCAAACCTGTAGCGGGATTTCTGATCTGCAGGTGCCGCTGCGTGACTTGTGGAATCCGGCTACCTGTCCGGTCAGCTTCCTGCCTTATCTCGCCTGGGCGTTCTCTGTGGATCGCTGGGACGAGGGCTGGACAGAAAGCGTCAAACGCCAGGTAGTGAAGGATGCTTTTTATATTCATCAGCATAAAGGAACTACCAGTGCCGTGCGGCGGGTGGTGGAACCGTTCGGATTCCTGATCCGCATTATTGAGTGGTGGCAGACCGGAGAAACACCGGGCACGTTTCGCCTGGATATCGGCGTGCAGGACCAGGGCATCACTGAAGATACCTATCTGGAACTTGAGCGGCTGATAAGCGATGCCAAACCATGTAGCCGTCACATGATCGGCATGTCCATCAATCTGCAGACCAGCGGTCCGTATTGGGTGGGGGCCGCCAGCTATCTTGGCGAAGAAATCACGATCTATCCGTATATCAACGAAACAATTATTTCTGGCGGCACCGCGCATGAAGGCGGGGCGGTCCATGTTATTGACACAATGAGAGTGAATCCATGAGCACAAAATTTTATACCCTGCTGACGGATATTGGCGCGGCGAAACTTGCCAGCGTCGCCGCGCTCGGTGTGCCTTTAAAAATTACCCATATGGCGGTCGGCGATGGCGGCGGAACATTACCAACGCCGGACGCAAAGCAGACAGCACTGGTAAATGAGAAACGCCGGGCTGCGCTGAATATGCTCTATATCGACCCGCAGAACAGCAGCCAGATTATTGCTGAGCAGGTGATCCCTGAAAACGAGGGCGGTTGGTGGATACGTGAAGTGGGCCTGTTTGATGAGTCCGGGGCATTGATTGCCGTGGGCAACTGCCCGGAAAGCTATAAGCCGCAACTGGCTGAAGGCAGCGGGCGTACCCAGACCGTGCGTATGGTGTTGATTACCAGCAGCACGGACAATATCACCCTGAAAATCGATCCTGCCGTAGTGCTGGCAACCCGCAAGTATGTGGATGATAAGGTACTGGAGCTGAAGGTGTACGCGGATGATCAGATGGCAAAACATCTTGCCGCACCGGACCCGCATTCACAGTATGCACAGAAAGAAAGTCCTACGTTTACCGGGACACCCAAAGCGCCAACGCCAGCGGCGGGGAATAACACCACGCAGGTTGCGACCACCGCGTTTGTTCAGGAGGCACTGACGGCTCTTATTAATGGTGCGCCAGCCACGCTGGACACGCTGAAAGAAATAGCCGTAGCCATTAACAATGATCCGAAATTCAGTACCACCATTAACAATGCGCTGGCACTGAAAGCGCCGCTGTCGAGTCCGGCACTCACCGGAACGCCAACAGCCCCCACGGCGGCGCAGTCGGTCAACAATACACAGATTGCCACTACGGCTTTTGTGAAATCGGCGATTGCGGCAATGGTGGGTTCTGCACCTGCGGAACTGGATACACTGAACGAACTGGCGGCGGCGCTGGGGAATGACCCGAACTTTGCCACGACAATGCTTAATGCGCTGGCAGGTAAACAACCGTTGGACAATACGCTGACTAATTTGAGTGGAAAGGATGTGACTGGTCTTCTCGCATACCTTGGTTTAGGGGAATTGTCTGCTGCTGGGGTTAGCGGTGGCGCTGCATCTGCTTCAGGATACATCACCATTCCGATGATTATCAGTGGAGCACGGCGGGTCTTATACATTCAATGGGGAGGATTTACTGGAGCTACAGGTAGCTCCGGCTCTGACGGGGTATATGAAACCTCAAATATCACCGTCACCTGGCCAGTTGCTTTCCCCAATGCGGTTTTCCAGGTGATAACAGGCGGTTCATCTGATGTTAGTGGTGTCGGGCAGCAAGAGATGGCATGGAGTCTGGGCAAGACAAAAACTTATGGGATTTTTGGTTTTCAATGCCGTACCCCAAACGCATCGATGAATGGCTCATATCTTGCAATTGGCTATTAAATGAGGGCATTAAATGAGATTTTCAGTTAGCACCCAATCATTCTACGATGATAATTATGAGGAAAACGCAATAGTCGACGATTTACCCTCAGATGTTCAGGCGATAGATAATGAGCAATATGCCCGTTTTTTTAATGCAATAAATAGTGACCGGGTGGTTTATCTGGTTGCCGATAAATACAACATTTCTCAACCGCGCCCTGATAAATACCATTCATGGGATGCAGCTGGCAATACCTGGGTTATGACAGATGCAGCCGTAACGCGAAAGTCGGCAGATCTAATAGCTGATGCTGAGCTACGGAGATCTACGTTGTTATCCGAAGCAGGTACCGCGATATCTCCGCTGCAGGATGCTGTTGAACTGGATATGGCAACAGACGAAGAAAAGAGCCGCTATGATGCCTGGCGAAAATACCGCGTATTGCTGATGCGGGTGGATACATCGCTGGCACCTGATATTAACTGGCCTGAGCCGCCCAAAGATTAATCCCGTCCCCGCACCTGCGGGGATTTTTCTGTCCTTTCCATTGTGTCATTCCCCACACATAGCCCGGCGCGTGCGGCGCGCGCTTATTAACCAGAACATAGGCACACCCCCTGTAAATTGGAGAGACTGCCTTATGGCCCAGGATTACCACCACGGGGTGCGCGTTGTTGAAGTCAACGATGGCACCCGATCCATTACCACGGTGAGCACCGCTATCGTGGGCATGGTCTGCACCGGCGATGATGCTGATGCGTCCATGTTTCCGCTCAATAAGCCGGTCCTGCTGACCGATGTGCTGACCGCCAGCGGTAAGGCGGGCGAGTCCGGCACACTGGCTCGTTCGCTGGATGCAATTGCTGATCAGGCAAAACCCGTGACCGTTGTTGTGCGTGTGCCGCAGGGTGAAACGGAAGAAGAAACCACAACTAATATCATCGGCGCAGTGACTGATGAAGGTAAAAAAACAGGCATGAAAGCTCTGTTATCTGCCCAGTCACAGCTCGGCGTTAAACCGCGCATTCTCGGCGTGCCAGGCCACGATAACAAAGCCGTTGCGACTGAGTTGCTGAGCGTGGCGCAAAGCCTGCGTGGGTTTGCTTACCTGTCAGCGTATGGCTGCAAGACAGTGCAGGAGGCGATCACTTACCGTGAAAACTTCAGTCAGCGTGAAGGAATGCTGATCTGGCCCGACTTTACTGGCTGGGACACGGTGCTGAATGCCGAAGCAACGGCTTATGCCACCGCCCGTGCGCTTGGTCTGCGCGCTAAAATTGACGAGCAGACCGGATGGCACAAAAGCCTGTCCAACGTGGGCGTTAACGGTGTCACCGGAATTTCTGCTGATGTGTTCTGGGATCTGCAGGACACGGCAACAGATGCGGGACTGCTGAACCAGAACGACGTCACCACCCTTATCCGCAAAGACGGTTTCCGCTTCTGGGGTTCCCGCTGCCTGAGTGATGACCCGCTCTTTGCCTTCGAAAACTACACCCGCACGGCGCAGGTACTTATGGACACAATGGCAGAAGCGCATATGTGGGCGGTGGACAAACCGCTGAACCCGTCGTTGGCCCGCGACATTATCGAAGGTATCCGCGCCAAAATGCGCAGCCTGGTCAGTCAGGGCTATCTCATTGGTGGTGATTGCTGGCTGGATGAGTCGGTGAACGACAAAGATACTCTGAAAGCCGGGAAGCTCACCATCGACTACGACTACACGCCAGTGCCGCCACTTGAAAACCTGATGCTGCGTCAGCGCATCACCGATCAGTACCTGGTGAATTTCTCCAGCCAGGTCAGCGCGTAAGGGGATAACATGGCTTTACCACGCAAATTAAAACACCTGAACCTGTTTAACGACGGGAACAACTGGCAGGGGATCGTTGAGTCGCTGACGCTGCCGAAATTCACCCGCAAATATGAGAAGTATCGCGGCGGCGGAATGCCGGGGGCGGTGGATGTGGATCTGGGGCTTGATGACAGTGCTCTGGACACAGAATTTTCCATTGGTGGTACTGAACTGCTGCTGTTTAAGCAGATGGGCAAATCCAAGGTGGATGGCATCCAACTGCGCTTTACCGGCTCTATCCAGCGTGACGATACCGGGGAAGTGCAGGCAGTGGAGCTTGTCGTGCGTGGGCGTCACAAAGAAGTGGATTCCGGCGAGTGGAAGACGGGCGAAAGCAACACCACCAAAGTGACCAGTACCAACAGCTACGCGAAGCTGACCATCAATGGTGAGGTGCTCTATGAAGTGGACCTTATCAACATGGTGGAAATTGTGGACGGTGTGGACCTGATGGAAGCGCACCGCAACGCCCTCGGCCTCTGATGTATCTGAACGGCGCGGAATGCCGCGCCAGGCCCCAATTTACAGGACAGCAAAATGAGCGATAAGCAGACTGAAAAGACCATTCAACTGGATACCCCCATCAAGCGTGGTAAAACTGAAATCACCGAAATTGTGCTGCGTAAACCGCAGTCCGGTGCGCTGCGCGGTACACGCCTGCAGGCCATTATGGATATGGATGTGAACGCGATGATGACCGTGATCCCCCGCATCTCCAGCCCGGCACTGACCGCACAGGAAATTGCAGAGATGGACCCGGCAGATCTCACTGCCATGTCGGTTGAGGTTGTCACTTTTTTGTTGAAGAAGTCGGTGCTTGCCGGTTTACCGACAGCCTGACGGTTGACGATCTGGTGGCAGATATCGCCACCATTTTTCACTGGCCGCCATCCGTTACTGACGTTATGCCGCTGACAGAAGTGCTGGAATGGCGGTATAAAGCGATTCAGAGAAGCGGGGCCAACGATGAGTGATAATAACCTGCGCCTGCAGGTCATTCTTAATGCGGTTGACAAACTCACCCGCCCATTCCGTGCTGCACAGGCCAGTTCGAAAGAGCTGGCTGGCGCAATCAGAAACTCCCGTGACGCATTAAAGCAACTCAATCAGGCGGGTAACAGCCTGGAAAAATTTCGCAAGCTGCATGCCGATAACAAAAGGTTAGGCGACAGGCTGAACTATGCCAGACAGAAGGCAAATTTGCTTAGTTCTGAGCTGGAAGCGATGGAACAACCATCACAACGGCACCTTGTGGCTTTAGGTCGGCAAACGCTGGCAGTCCAACGCCTGGAAGAACAACAAAAATATTTGCAGAAGCAAACGGCGCTTGTGCGTGCAGAACTGTATCGGGCGGGAATTTCTGCGAACGATGATGCGGGAGCAACTGCCCGTTTAGCCCGTGAAACATCACGTTATAACCAGGAATTGTCGAAACAGGAGGCGCGGCTGAAGCGACTGGGGGAAGCTCAGCGCAGGATGAATGCGGCGCGTGCCAGTTATGCCCGTTCGCTGGAGGTGCGTGATCGTATTGCAGGAGCCGGAGCCACCACCACGGCTGCAGGGCTGGCAATGGGGACACCAGTGATGGCGGCAGTAAAAAGCTATACCAGCATGGAAGATGCCATGAAAGGTGTGGCAAAGCAGGTCAATGGTCTGCGTGACGATAATGGCAACCGCACTGCACGTTTTTATGAAATGCAGGATGCCATCAAGGCTGCCAGCGAACAGTTGCCGATGGAAAACGGTGCGGTTGACTTCGCTGCACTGGTTGAAGGTGGTGCGCGCATGAACGTCGCAAACCCTGACGACAGCTGGGAAGACCAGAAACGTGACCTGCTGGCCTTCGCCAGTACGGCGGCAAAGGCGGCAACAGCCTTTGAGCTGCCAGCGGATGAACTGTCAGAAAGTCTGGGGAAAATCGCCCAGCTCTACAAAATACCTACCCGCAATATTGAACAGCTCGGTGATGCGCTGAACTATCTGGATGATAACGCCATGTCGAAAGGGGCGGACATCATCGATGTGATGCAACGTCTGGGCGGTGTGGCTGACCGTCTGGATTATCGTAAAGCGGCGGCGCTGGGTTCCACCTTCCTGACTCTGGGGGCTGCGCCGGAGGTTGCAGCCAGTGCAGCAAACGCGATGGTGCGTGAATTGTCCATTGCCACCATGCAAAGCAAGAGTTTCTTTGAAGGGATGAATCTGCTGAAACTCAATCCTGAAGTGATTGAAAAGCAGATGACGAAGGATGCGATGGGAACTATCCAGCGTGTGCTGGAGAAGGTGAACGCACTGCCGCAGGACAAGCGTCTGTCTGCCATGACCATGTTGTTTGGTAAAGAGTTTGGTGATGACGCGGCGAAACTGGCAAACAACCTGCCGGAACTACAGCGCCAGCTAAAACTGACAGCGGGCAATGATGCGCTCGGTTCCATGCAGAAAGAATCCGACATCAACAAGGACTCACTTTCTGCTCAGTGGTTGCTGGTTAAAACCGGAGCGCAGAACACCTTCAGCAGCCTGGGCGAAACGCTGCGCCAGCCGCTGATGGATATTCTGTACACGGTGAAAAGCGTTACGGGAGCGTTGCGTCGCTGGGTGGAAGCTAACCCGGAACTGACGGGCACACTGATGAAAGTAGCGGTTGTTGTGGCTGCGGTTACCGTAGGCCTCGGCACCTTAGCGGTGGCACTGGCTGCAGTGCTGGGGCCGCTGGCAGTGATCCGTCTGGGATTCTCTGTGCTGGGTATCAAAACGTTACCTTCCGTTACGGCAGCAGTAACACGAACCAGCAGCGCGTTGTCCTGGTTAGCTGGCGCTCCACTGGCACTGCTGCGACGCGGGCTTGCTTCATCGGGCAACGCAGCGGGTTTACTTACTGCGCCGTTGTCGTCTTTGCGCCGCACGGCATCACTGACGGGGAATGTCCTGAAAACTGTAGCAGGTGTGCCGGTTGTACTGTTGCGGTCTGGATTATCCGGTTTACGTGCGGTTGCTGTGATGTTTATGAATCCACTGGCAGCACTACGCGGTGGACTGGCTGCCGCAGGCGCGGTGCTGCGAGTACTGGCATCCGGTCCGCTGGCGATGCTGCGCGTTGCCCTGTATGCCATATCTGGTCTGTTAGGTGCTCTGCTCAGTCCGATAGGTCTTGTGGTTACTGCACTGGCGGGCGTGGCGCTGGTTGTCTGGAAATACTGGCAACCCATCACCGCATTTCTCGGTGGCGTGGTGGAAGGATTCAAAGCGGCGGCAGGTCCCGTCAGTGCTGCATTCGAACCACTTAAGCCTGTGTTTCAGTGGATTGGCGACAAAGTGCAGGCGCTGTGGGGCTGGTTTACTGATCTGCTGACGCCCGTTAAGTCGACCTCTGCCGAACTGCAGAGTGCAGCGGCAATGGGGCGGAGATTCGGGGAGGCACTGGCGGAAGGGCTGAATATGGTTATGCATCCGCTGGACTCCCTGAAATCTGGCGTTTCCTGGTTGCTGGAGAAACTCGGCATTGTCAGTAAAGAGGCTGCAAAGGCGAAACTGCCGGAAAGCGTGACGCGTCAGCAACCTGCGACGGTGAATACAGACGGTAAAGTGATGATGCCATCGGGTGGTTTTCCGTCATGGGGATATGGCTTTGCGGGGATGTATGACAGCGGCGGCTATATCCCGCGCGGGCAGTTTGGCATCGTCGGTGAAAACGGGCCGGAAATTGTTAACGGCCCGGCAAATGTGACCAGCCGGAGAAATACAGCTGCACTGGCTGCCGTTGTTGCCGGAATGATGGGTGTTGCTGCCGCGCCTGCAGAGCTTCCACCGTTGCATCCGTTGGCACTTCCCGCGAAAGGCGGTGAAGCGATGTTGAGTCGTGCAGCCACTGTGCCGCCCGTTCAACGGATTGAGGCACCGACGCAGATCATCATTCAGACGCAGCCAGGACAAAGTGCGCAGGATATTGCGCGGGAGGTGGCCCGCCAGCTTGATGAACGTGAACGCAGGCTGAAGGCAAAAGCCAGGAGTAACTACAGCGATCAGGGGGGATACGACGCATGATGATGGTGCTGGGATTATACGTGTTTATGCTGCGCACCGTGCCGTATCAGGAGCTGCAGTATCAGCGCAGCTGGCGACATGCGGCTAACAGCCGGGTTAACCGACGCCCGTCAACGCAGTTTCTGGGACCGGATAACGACATGCTGACGCTTTCTGGCGTTCTTATGCCGGAAATAACAGGCGGCAGGCTGTCGTTGCTGGCACTGGAGCAGATGGCAGAACAGGGGAAAGCATGGCCCCTGATTGAAGGCAGCGGCACGATTTACGGCATGTATGTGATTGAGGGACTGAATCAGACTAAAACGGAGTTTTTCCGCGACGGTATGCCGCGCAGGATTGAGTTCACCCTGTCGCTAAAACGCGTGGATGAATCCCTGTCCGATATGTTCGGTGATCTCAGTGCGCAACTGAATAATCTGCAGGGAACGGCAACATCTGCCTTAAGCGATATCAGTAAAACGGTGGGAGGGCTGCTGTCGTGAATTTCAGCTCTGAACTGCTTAACAAAGGCAACAAAACTCCGGCATTCAGCATCAGTATTGAAGGCAGGGATATCACCACTGTGCTGGACAACCGCCTGATGGGGCTGACGCTGACGGATAACCGGGGATTTGAAGCGGACCAGCTTGATCTGGAGCTGGACGACGCCGATGGAAAAATCGTGCTGCCGCGCCGTGGTGCGGTCATTACGCTGGCGCTGGGCTGGAAGGGGCAGCCGCTTTTCCCGAAAGGGGCATTCACGGTGGACGAGATTGAACACACTGGCGCACCGGACCGCCTGACTATCCGGGCGCGAAGTGCTGATTTTCGGGAAACCCTGAATACCCGCCGTGAAAAATCGTGGCATAACACCACCATCGGGGAAGTGGTGAAGGAAATAGCCGCGCGGCACAAGCTGAAGATGGCACTGGGTAAAGAGCTGTCGGATAAGCCCGTGGAGCATATAGACCAGACTAATGAGAGTGACGGCAGTTTTCTGATGCGACTGGCGCGACAGTACGGTGCCATCGCGTCGGTGAAAAATGGCAATCTGTTATTCATCCGGCAGGGGCAGGGCAAAAGCGCCACTGGTAAACCACTGCCAGTGATCACTATCACACGCAAGGACGGCGACAGTCACCGCTTTACCCTGGCTGATCGCGGAGCCTATACGGGCGTAATTGCCAGTTGGTTGCATACCCGCGAACCCGCGAAGAAAGAAAGCACCACGGTGAAGCGTAAGCGCAGGACTAAGAAGCAGAAGAAAGAGCCGGAAGCGAAGCAGGGCGATTACCTGGTGGGTACAGATGAAAACGTGCTGGTACTTAATCGCACCTATGCCAACCGGAGCAACGCTGAACGGGCAGCGAAAATGCAGTGGGAACGCCTGCAACGCGGCGTTGCGTCATTCTCGCTACAACTGGCGGAAGGGCGGGCAGATCTCTACACGGAAATGCCAGTGAAAGTCAGTGGCTTTAAACAGCCGATAGATGATGCGGAATGGACCATTACGACTCTGACACATACCGTCAGCCCGGATAATGGTTTTACGACCAGTCTTGAGCTTGAAGTGAAGGTTGATGATCTCGAAATGGAATGATTCTTCGCAATGGAGAACTTTTAAGTTTTCAAAATGGAATAATGCGGTATCATTATTGTGAATTTAGCAAAAATGGGGAGAACTCGAAAAATGATGATTTGCCCACTGTGTGGAAGTGCCGCCCATACTCGCAGCAGCTTTCAGGTATCTTCATTGACCAAAGAGCGTTACAACCAGTGCCAGAACATTAACTGCAGCCATACTTTTGTTACCCATGAAACTTTTGTTCGTTCGATTGCAACGCCAAAAGAGTCAAATCCGGTTCAGCCGCATCCAATGAAATCAGGACAGGTGGCGCTCTCTCTTTGACGCTGCCGCCATTTTGTCGCCATCGTTAAACAACAGTGCTTCTAACATCATGATTTTAAACGGTATAAATTTCAGGCAACAAAAAACCCATCAACCTTGAACCGAAGTGGCGGGGTTGATGGGCTCCACAAAATGGGGACATCAAAGAAAAGCAGTGGCATTACTTATGACTGATGCCCTGAGAAAAAGTTCTGCCTGTGGCGGCTTTTTTCGCAAAAAAATTATTGTAGCCCTGGCCAGATGATCACGATGAGCGTCCCGGCGAGGGTGAGCAGCACGTTGGCGATGGCGTAGGTGCCCGCGTAGCCGAGCGCCGGGATGTTGCTGCGCGCGGTATCGCTGATGATCTCCATCGCCGGGGCGCAGGTGCGGGCCCCCATCATGGCGCCGAACAGCATCGCCCGGTTCATGCGCAGCACGTAGGCGCCGAACAGGAAGCAGATCACCACCGGCACCAGGCTGACGATAAGCCCGGCCGCCAGCATCTGGCCGCCGACGGCGCCCAGCCCGTTATTGATCCCGGCCCCGGCGCTGAGCCCGACCCCGGCCATAAACACCATCAGGCCAAACTCTTTCACCATGTTCAGCGCCCCCTGCGGGATATAGCCGAAGGTTGGGTGGTTGGCGCGCAGGAAGCCAAGCATGATGCCGGCGAACAGCAGGCCGGCGGCGTTGCCGATGCCGAAGCTGAAGGAGCTGAACTGGAAGGTGATCATGCCGATCATCAGGCCGACGATAAAGAAGGCGCAGAAGGCGAGGAGGTCGGTCACCTGGCTGTGAATGGAGATAAAGCCGATGCGGTCGGCTACGGTCTTCACGCGGCGGGCGTCGCCGCTGACCTGCAGCACGTCGCCTTTGTTCAGCACCACGTTGTCGTCGATAGGCATCTCGATCTGGCTGCGAATGACCCGGTTCAGGAAGCAGCCGTGATCGGTAAGCTTGAGCTGCGCCAGGCGGCGGCCGACGGCGTTGTGGTTTTTGACCACAATCTCTTCGGTGACGATGCGCATGTCGAGCAGGTCGCGGTCGAACACCTCTTTACCGTTGCGGAAGCTCGGGTCGAGGCGGGCGTGCGCGTCCGGGTAGCCCACCAGCGCAATATCGTCGCCCATCTGCAGCACCGCGTCGCCGTCCGGGTTGGCCAGAATGCCGTTGCGGCGGATGCGTTCGATATAGCAGCCGGTCTGGCGATAAATGCCCAGCTCGCGCAGATTTTTACCATCCGCCCATGCCACCAGCTCCGGGCCGACGCGATAGGCGCGGATCACCGGCAGGTAGACTTTACGTTTGGAATCGGTATCGAGGCCGCGCTCGCGGGCGATTTGCTGGGCGCTGGTCTGCAGATCCTGATGCTGCAGCTTGGGCATATAGCGGGCGCCGACGATCAGGCTCACCAGACCAACCAGGTAGGTCAGGGCATAGCCGAGGCTCAGGTGGTCAAGCGACTGCGCCAGCTGATCGCTGGGCAGGCCGAAATGGCGCAGGGTGTCCCCCGCGCCCACCAGCACCGGGGTGGAGGTCATCGCCCCCGCCAGCATACCGGCGGTGAGCCCGATATCCCAGCCGAACACTTTACCCAGCACCATGGCGATCAGCATCGCGCTGCCGACCATCACCAGGGCCAGCATCAGATAGTTTTTCCCGTCGCGGAAAAAAATCGAAAAAAAGTTAGGACCGGCTTCCACGCCGACGCAAAAAATAAACAACATAAAGCCGAGATTAAGGGCATCGGTGTTAATCGCGAAATGCTGCTGACCTAATAATAGAGAAACGACTAAAACGCCAATGGAATTACCAAGTTGTACTGAGCCGAGACGCAGTTTTCCCAGGCATAGTCCTAATGCAAGTACAACGAATAATAACAGGATGTAATTCCCGTTTAACAAATCTGCGACGTTTATATTCACGAAAGCCAACTTCTCGTTTACTAGTAAGTTGTTGAAGGAAATGGTTATTTGGTCTAAGGTTGCTCAGGCGTTCGCGTTGTCGCGAACCTATTCTGGCACCCTGTTATAACCAGCAAAAATATACCCGCTAGTTTAATCCTTCCTGGATGCGGCGGCTAGTGACAATCGTTTTTAGGCTGGTAGGGGAGTTATTGGCATGGATTGCCGAAATGCTTTATCTGACTGGGCGACGTGGACGTGAGTTAGAGGCAACATCAGGAGGATACGGTGAAATCTGAGCGTAGTTGGGCCGGCATTATCTGTGGCTTCGTTCTGTTCATTGTGGTGTGCTTATCGTTGTTGTTACATATGAAAGGGGCCTTTCGCGCCAGCGGCAACCCGGAGCTGGGCCTGCTCTTCTTTTTGCTGCCAGGGGCGGCGGCGAGCTGTCTCTCTCCCGGACGGCGGGTGCTGCGTCCTTTGCTCGGCGCGATACTGGCGGCGCCGGTCTGTATGGTGACGATGCGGCTGTTTTTCGTCACGCACCGGACGTTCTGGCAGGAGATGGCGTGGGTACTGAGCGCGGTGTTCTGGTGTGCGCTCGGGGCGTTGTGCTTTTTGTTTATCTGCGCCTGGCTTGATACCTGGCGCAGTCATTCATCGAGTAAATAAATTTACTCAGGCAAACAGGCCAAGGTTCTCTTTCGCCCAGGCTTCGAAATCGGTGCAACCGCCGATGTGTTTCTGGTCGACGAAAATCTGCGGTACGGTTTCAACCGGTTTGCCGACGGTTTTTTCCAGATCAGCTTTGCTGATGCCTTCGGCGTGAATATCCACGTAACGGTAGTTAAAGTCATCACGCTCGTTGGTCAGTTTTTCTGCCAGCTCTTTGGCGCGAACGCAGTAAGGGCAGCCTGGACGACCAAAAATAACGGTAAACATTGCTTCTCTCCTTAAACCTCAGCCGGATGGCGAATGGCGCTTATGATGCCTGCATTGGCCGGTGAGGGAAAGAAGGTTCTGCCTTTTGCTTCGATGGTTTACGGCTATGTTTGATAAATGTCGTACTATCAAAACCCGTATACTGACCCGGCGGCGCGGTGGCATTGGCTGGCGCGCCGCGTTTATCAACCGGAGAGGCGTGATGCGAAAATTTGCCCCGTTGCCAAAAAGCATACTGCTGGTTGAGATCCTCGGGATGGGGCTGTTAACCCTCGCCTGGCTCTCGCTTAACCAGTATGTCCAGCTGCCTGCGCCCATTGCCAGCCCGACCGCGGCGCTGGTGATGCTCTTTGCCGGGATCGTGCTGATGATCCCCGCCGCCATCGTCGTGATGTGGCGGATGGCGCAGATCGTGGCCCCGCAGTTAACCCACTCTCCTGAGCCTGAATCCTTGTCTGACAGAGAAAAACGAAATGACGCCGACCATTGAGCTGCTGCGCAGCCACCGTTCTATCCGCCACTTCACCGATGCGCCCGTGAGCGACGAACAGCGCGCGGCGATTATCGCCAGCGCGCAAGCGGCATCTACCTCGAGTTTTTTACAGTGCACCTCCATCATCCGTATTACCGACCCGGCCCTGCGTGAACGTCTGGTCCCGCTGACCGGCGGCCAGCAGCACGTCGCCCAGGCGGCGGAGTTTTGGGTCTTCTGCGCCGACTTTAACCGCCACCTGCAGATCTGCCCGCAGGCGGAGCTGGGGCTGGCGGAACAGCTGCTGATCGGCGTTGTCGATACGGCGCTGCTGGCGCAAAACGCGCTGACCGCCGCCGAGTCCCTCGGGCTGGGTGGCGTCTATATCGGCGGGTTGCGCAACAGCATCGAGGCGGTGACCGAGCTGCTGGAGCTGCCGCTGCACGTCCTGCCGCTGTTCGGTCTTTGCCTTGGCTGGCCGGCGGATAACCCGGACATCAAGCCGCGGATGCCGGCCGCCATGCTGGTGCATGAGAACCGCTATCAGCCGCTGGATAACGCGCTGCTGGCGGAGTATGACGAACAGCTGGCGCACTATTATCTGTCGCGCGGCAGCAACGCCCGCCGCGATACCTGGAGCGATCATATCCGTCGCACTATCGTGAAAGAGAGTCGTCCGTTTATTCTCGACTATCTGCATAAGCAGGGGTGGGCAACGCGCTGATTACGTGTACACTGCTGCTCCGGCCAGGCGGTATCCGACGCTGGCGGCAGGAAAGGTGGAAGTGTGTTCGATAGCTGAGGCCCGCCAGTGCGGGTCTTTTTGCAGAGGTGCAGGATGAAAATTGCCATATTATCCCGGGATGGAACGCTTTATTCATGTCGACGCCTGCGCGAAGCGGCGCAACAGCGCGGGCATCAGGTCGAGATCCTCGATCCGCTTTCCTGTTATATGAACGTCAGCCCGGTGGCCTCTTCGATCCACTATAAAGGGCGCCAGCTGCCGCACTTTGATGCGGTGATCCCGCGCATTGGCTCGGCGATTACCTACTATGGCACCGCGGCCCTGCGTCAGTTTGAGCTCCTGGGAAGCTATCCGCTGAACGAATCTGTCGCCATCACCCGCGCTCGCGATAAGCTGCGCTCGCTGCAGCTGCTGGCGCGCCAGGGCATCGATCTGCCGCTGACCGGCATCGCTCACTCCCCCGATGACACCAGCGATCTGATCGCCATGGTCGGCGGCGCGCCGCTGGTGGTGAAGCTGGTGGAGGGCACCCAGGGGATCGGCGTGGTGCTGGCGGAGACCCGCCAGGCGGCGGAGAGCGTGATCGACGCCTTTCGCGGGCTGAACGCCCACATCCTGGTGCAGGAATACATTGCCGAGGCGAAAGGCTGCGATATTCGCTGCCTGGTGGTCGGCAATGAGGTGGTGGCGGCGATCGAACGGCGGGCGAAAGAGGGCGATTTTCGCTCTAACCTGCACCGTGGCGGCATGGCTACGGTGGCGCAGATTAGCGATGAGGAGCGCGCCATTGCCATCAAGGCGACGCAAACTCTGGGCCTGGACGTCGCCGGTGTCGATATTTTACGCGCCACCCGCGGGCCGCTGGTGATGGAGGTGAATGCCTCGCCCGGACTGGAAGGCGTGGAAACCACCTCCGGCGTGGACATCGCCAGCAGGATGATCGCCTGGATCGAGCGCCAGGCGACCCCAGAATTCTGTTTGAAAATAGGCGGCTAACCGCCGGATGCAAGACTGTCATGGTATGCGGCGCTTTTTTTGCGTAAGCTATGGCGTCGTTTTTCCACTGTAAGAGGTCACAGGCACTATGGATTCACTGGTCGTTCCAGGTCTGGATACGCTACGTCGCTGGCTGGATGAGATCGGCATCAGCTTTTTTGAGTGCGATTCCTGTCAGGCATTGCACCTGCCGCATATGCAGAATTTCGACGGTATTTTTGATGCCAAAATTGACCTGGTGGATAACGTGGTGCTCTTTTCCGCCCTGGCGGAGGTGAAGCCGTCTGCTTTACTGGCGCTGTCGGCGGATCTCTCGGCCATCAACGCCAGTTCGTTAACCGTGAAGGCGTTTATCGACATTCAGGACGATAATTTGCCCAAGCTGGTGGTCTGCCAGTCGCTGTCTATCGGCCCCGGGGTGACGATGGAGCAGTTCGCCTGGTTCTTCCGCCAAAGCGAGGAGCAGATCTCGATGGTGATCCTCGAAGCCGGCGCCAATCAGCTGCTGTACAAAGGCGAAGAAGAAGAGCCGGCCGCAGAAAACGTGCAATACCATTTTCTTCACTAAACCTGCCTAAAATTAGCGCAGCCACTACCGCAGCGGCTGCGTATTACCCGCTTTTATTCTGCATTTAACCTTTCTTTAAAGCATTATTCACCGCCATTCAGGCCGTTTTGGCTTATCACGTAGACCGTTATTGCATAAAAATTTGATAAAAGGCGTTTTTTTACCTGGGCTATAGCCTCTTATTCTGGCTACAGTTATTCTGGCGATGCTTCCAGTTGCGAGCAACCACTCCGGGAGAGATCCGCTCTCCTTTTCTCAGGCAATGAAAAAATATGCATGATTTTTGCATGCGTAGAAATGCGTATATTTGAGCCCGTAAGTTAACGGGCGTTGAGAAGGAAAAGAGATATGACCGCCTTTGGTAAAAAATGGTTAACAGGTCTGGTTACGGGTGCGCTGATGGCCGTCTCTGCCGGTTCGCTCGCCGCCGAACAAAAAACCCTGCATGTCTATAACTGGTCTGATTATATTGCGCCGGACACCGTGGCCAATTTCGAAAAAGAGACCGGGATTAAAGTCGTGTATGACGTTTTTGATTCCAATGAAGTGCTGGAAGGTAAATTAATGGCCGGCAGCACCGGTTTCGATCTGGTGGTGCCATCGGCCAGCTTCCTTGAGCGCCAGCTGGCGGCGGGCGTGTTCCAGCCGCTGGATAAGAGCAAGCTGCCGAACTGGAAGAATCTCGACCCCGAAGTGCTGAAGCTGGTCGCCAAGCATGACCCGGAGAATAAATACGCCATGCCTTACCTGTGGGCGACGACGGGCATTGGCTACAACGTTGATAAAGTGAAAGCCGTCCTCGGCAAAGATGCGCCGGTGGACAGCTGGGATCTGGTGCTGAAGCCGGAGAACCTTGAAAAACTGAAAAGCTGCGGCGTCTCCTTCCTCGATGCGCCGGAAGAGATTTTCGCCACCGTGCTGAACTACCTTGGCAAGGATCCGAACAGCAGCAAAGCGAATGATTACACCGGCCCGGCCACCGATCTGCTGCTGAAGCTGCGGCCGAACATTCGCTACTTCCACTCTTCACAATATATTAACGACCTCGCCAATGGCGACATCTGCGTGGCGATCGGCTGGGCAGGGGACGTCTGGCAGGCGGCGAACCGCGCGAAAGAGGCGAAGAACGGCGTCAACGTCTCCTACTTTATTCCGAAGGAAGGCGCCCTGGCGTTCTTTGACGTCTTTGCGATGCCGGCCGACGCTAAAAATAAAGATGAGGCCTATCAGTTCCTTAACTATCTGATGCGCCCGGATGTGATCGCCAAAATCAGCGACCAGGTGTTCTACGCCAACGGCAACAAGGCCTCCACGCCGCTGGTCAGCGAGACTATCCGTAACAACCCGGCGATTTATCCGCCAGCGGATGTGTTCGCCAAACTGTTCACGCTGAAGGTGCAGGATCCGAAGATCGACCGCGTGCGCACCCGCGCGTGGACCAAAGTGAAGAGCGGTAAATAAACTCTGACGGCCCGGTAAGCGGGCCGTATCAGAACGGCACTCGCCGGGAAATGGCAGCGCGCCCGGCGAGCAGAAGCACCAGGATGGTGCACCTGCACTGTTAAGCACGAAGTATGGCACCGGACCATATGGTGATCGTTTTTTTGCCGGAGAGCACCCGATTGAACGACGTAATGCCCCGCCCACAGGCGAAAGCCCCCAAAGCGCTGACCCCGCTGCTGGAAATCCGTAACTTAACCAAGTCGTTTGATGGCCAGCACGCTGTCGACGATGTCAGTCTCACTATTTATAAAGGCGAAATTTTTGCTCTGCTGGGCGCATCAGGCTGCGGGAAATCGACCCTGCTGCGCATGCTGGCGGGCTTTGAGCAACCGACCGCCGGACAGATTATGCTCGACGGCGTGGATCTGGCGCGCGTACCGCCCTATCAGCGGCCTATCAATATGATGTTCCAGTCCTACGCCCTGTTTCCCCATATGACCGTTGAGCAGAATATCGCTTTCGGCCTGAAGCAGGATCGTCTGCCTAAGGCGGAAATCACCGCCCGGGTGCAGGAGATGCTGGCTCTGGTGCACATGCAGGAGTTCGCTAAACGTAAGCCGCACCAGCTCTCTGGCGGTCAGCGCCAGCGCGTCGCGTTGGCGCGCAGCCTGGCGAAACGACCAAAGCTGCTGCTGCTCGACGAGCCGATGGGGGCGCTGGATAAAAAGCTGCGCGATCGCATGCAGCTGGAGGTGGTAGATATTCTTGAGCGCGTTGGCGTGACCTGCGTGATGGTGACTCACGATCAGGAAGAGGCCATGACCATGGCGGGCCGTATCGCCATCATGAACCGCGGCAAGTTTGTGCAGATTGGCGAACCGGAAGAGATTTACGAGCACCCGACCACCCGCTACAGCGCCGAGTTCATCGGCTCGGTGAACGTCTTTGAAGGGCTGGTGAAAGAGCGTCTGGAAGATGGCCTGGTGCTGCGCTCGCCGGGACTGGTGCATCCGCTGAAGGTCGACCCCGACGCCTCGGTGGTGGACAACGTGCCGGTGTGGGTGGCGCTGCGTCCGGAGAAAATCATGCTGTGCGATGAGCCGCCGGCGGATGGCTACAATTTTGCCGTCGGCGAGGTGATTCATATCGCCTATCTGGGGGATCTCTCCATCTACCATGTGCGCCTGCAAAGCGGGCAGATGATCAGCGCCCAGCTGCAGAATGAGCACCGCCATCGGAAAGGGACGCCCACCTGGGGTGACGAGGTGCGTTTATGCTGGGATGCGGACAGCTGCGTTGTACTGACGGTGTAAGGAGAGGGCGATGAGTACCGTTGAATCCCCGTCAGGGGCGAAAAAACCGGGCGGCTTCGCGCTGTGGGCGGCGCGCCTGCAGATGGCGCATGGCCGCAAGCTGGTGATCGCGCTGCCCTATCTGTGGCTGATCCTGTTGTTTATGCTGCCGTTCCTGATCGTGTTCAAGATAAGTCTTGCCGAGATGGCGCGGGCGATCCCTCCCTACACCGATCTGATGGAGTGGGCGGATGGTCAGCTGACGCTGACCCTTAACTTTGCCAACTTCCTGCAGCTGACCGACGATCCGCTCTATTTTGAGGCTTATCTGCAGTCGCTGCAGGTGGCGGGCATCTCGACGCTCTGCTGCCTGCTGCTGGGCTATCCGCTGGCCTGGGCGGTGGCGCACAGCAAGCCGTCGACGCGCAATATTCTGCTGTTGCTGGTGATCCTCCCGTCGTGGACGTCGTTTTTGATCCGCGTCTATGCCTGGATGGGACTGCTGAAAAGCAACGGGGTGTTGAATAACTTCCTGCTGTGGCTAGGGGTTATCGATCAGCCGCTGGAGATCCTGCACACCAACCTGGCGGTATATATCGGTATCGTCTATGCCTATCTGCCGTTTATGGTGCTGCCTATCTACACCGCGCTGACCCGCATCGACTATTCGCTGGTGGAGGCCTCGCTGGATCTCGGCGCCCGGCCGCTGAAGACCTTCTTTCAGGTGATCGTTCCGCTCACCAAAGGGGGGATTATCGCTGGCTCCATGCTGGTGTTTATCCCGGCGGTGGGGGAGTTCGTGATCCCGGAGCTGCTGGGCGGGCCGGACAGCATTATGATTGGCCGCGTGCTGTGGCAGGAGTTCTTTAACAACCGTGACTGGCCGGTGGCTTCGGCGGTGGCGATTGTCATGCTGCTGCTGCTGATCGTGCCGATCATGTGGTTCCATAAGCACCAGCAAAAACAGATGGGAGAGCAGGGATGAACGACTTGCCGGTAGTACGCTCGCCGTGGCGCATTCTGATCCTCGTGCTCGGGTTCACCTTCCTCTATGCCCCGATGCTGATGCTGGTGATCTACTCCTTCAATAGCTCAAAGCTGGTGACGGTCTGGGCCGGGTGGTCAACGCGCTGGTATAGCGAGCTGTTCCACGATGACGCGATGATGAGCGCGGTGGGGCTCAGCCTGACTATCGCCGCCTGCGCGGCGACGGCGGCGGCGATCCTTGGCACCATCGCCGCGGTGGTGATGGTGCGCTTTGGACGTTTTCGCGGCTCCAACGGCTTCGCGTTTATGATCACCGCGCCGCTGGTCATGCCGGACGTGATCACCGGGCTCTCGCTGCTGCTGCTGTTCGTGGCGCTGGGACATGCCATCGGCTGGCCGTCGGATCGCGGGATGCTGACCATCTGGCTGGCGCACGTCACCTTCTGTACCGCCTACGTGGCGGTGGTGATCTCCTCGCGCCTGCGTGAGCTGGACCACTCGATCGAAGAGGCGGCGATGGATCTGGGCGCCGCGCCGCTGAAGGTCTTCTTCGTCATCACGCTGCCGATGATTATGCCAGCGGTGATCTCCGGCTGGCTGCTGGCCTTCACGCTGTCGCTGGATGACCTGGTGATCGCCAGCTTTGTCTCCGGTCCCGGGGCCACGACCTTGCCGATGCTGGTCTTCTCCAGCGTGCGCATGGGGGTCAACCCGGAGATTAACGCCCTGGCGACGCTCATCCTCGGCGTGGTCGGCGTTGTTGGTTTTATCGCCTGGTATTTGATGGCCCGCGCAGAAAAGCAGCGAGTGCGCGATATCCAGCGTGCAAGACAAGGCTGAACCACCTAAAATCGGTACAGCAGCCTCCGGTCGGCGCCACTCTGTGGCGCCGTTTTCATGGAAGACATTACGTTGGGATTGTTTACGAAAACTCGCTCATCGCATGCCCGCCTTAACGTCCCTGCGCTGGTGCAGGTGGCGGCCTTTGCGATTATTTTGATTCGCGGTCTGGATCTGCTGATGATCCTCAATCTGTTGGGCCTGCAGGGGCTGAACGAATTCATACACCGTAGCGTCCAGACCTGGAACCTGACGCTGGTCTTCCTCGGCAGCCTGGCGCTGGTGTTTATCGAAATCTGGTGCGCCTTCTCGCTGGTGAAAGGGCGCAACTGGGCGCGCTGGGTTTATCTGCTGACGCAGATGATAGCCGCCGGCTACCTGTGGGCGGCGTCGCTGGGCTATGGGTATCCGGAGCTGTTCAGTATTCCCGGCGAATCCAAACGGGAGATCTTCCACTCGCTGGTGATGCAAAAACTGCCGGATCTGCTGGTCCTGACGCTGCTGTTTGTGCCAGCGACCTGCCGTCGGTTTTTCCGCCTGCAATAACGGTGATACAATCCCCGCCCCTGGAATTTTGAAGGTCAATTATGCATTGCGCACTCTACGACGCCGGCCGCTGCCGTTCCTGTCAATGGCTGGAACGGTCGGTTCCGCAACAGCTCGCCGATAAAATGGCCGACCTGCGCACGCTGCTGGCGGCAATCCCCGTCGCCGACTGGGGCGAGCCGGTCAGCGGGCCGGAGGCGGCTTTCCGTAACAAGGCCAAAATGGTGGTCAGCGGCAGCGTGGAGCGTCCGCTGCTGGGGATGCTGCACCGCGATGGCACCCCGGTGGACCTCACCGACTGCCCGCTCTATCCCGCCGAGTTTGCGCCGGTGTTTGCCGGCCTGAAGCCCTTTATCGCCCGCGCCGGGTTAACTCCCTACAACGTCGCGCGCAAGCGCGGGGAGCTGAAATATCTGCTGCTGACCGCCAGCCAGCAGGGGGAGATGATGCTGCGCTTTGTGCTGCGCTCAGAGGCCAAGGTGGCCCAGCTGCGCGCCGCGCTGCCCTGGCTGCAGGCACAGCTCCCGCAGCTCAAGGTGATCACGGCGAATATCCAGCCGGTGCATATGGCAATCATGGAAGGCGAGCAGGAGATCTTCTTCACCGAACAGCAGGCGCTGGGCGAGGTCTTTAATGAGGTGCCGCTGTGGATCCGTCCGCAAAGCTTCTTTCAGACTAACCCGACGGTAGCCAGCCGGCTGTACGCCACCGCCCGCGACTGGGTGCGCGCGCTGCCGGTCCAGCATATGTGGGATCTGTTTTGCGGCGTCGGCGGTTTTGGCCTGCACTGCGCGACGCCGGCGATGCGCCTGACCGGGATAGAGATAGCCCCGGAAGCGATCGCCTGCGCCAGGCAGTCTGCCGCGCAGCTGGGGCTCGGCAATCTGCATTTTCAGGCGCTGGACTCCACGCGGTTCGCCACGCATGAAGCGGATATCCCGCAGCTGGTGCTGGTCAACCCGCCGCGACGCGGCATTGGCGCTGAACTGTGCGACTATTTGAGCCGCATGGCGCCGCCCTACATTATCTATTCCAGCTGTAACGCCCGCACCATGGCGACCGACATTGCCCGTCTTAGCGGCTATCGCGTCGAGCGGGTCCAGCTGTTTGATATGTTCCCTCATACCGCCCACTACGAAGTGCTGACCTTGCTGGTCCGCGAAGTTTAAACAAAATGTGAAGGCTTTGCGCCGCCGAAATCGGGTAAGCTTGACGCAGCATGTTTTGTTATTGGTGGGGGGAATCTAATGGCCAAAACCATTCTGCTGGTGGAAGATGATGAGGATATAGCCACGCTGCTGCGGCTCAATCTGCAGGATGAGGGCTATCAGATTGTGCATGAGGCCGATGGCGGCCAGGCCCTCGCCCGACTGGAAACGCGGGTCTGGGATGCGGTGATCCTCGATTTGATGCTGCCCGGCGTCGATGGCCTGGAGATCTGCCGGCGCATCCGCCAGATGACCCGCTATCTGCCGGTGATCATCATCAGCGCTCGCACCAGCGAAATGCACCGTGTGCTGGGCCTGGAGATGGGCGCTGACGACTATCTGGCGAAACCCTTTTCGTTACTGGAACTTATCGCCCGCGTTAAAGCGCTGTTTCGTCGCCAGGAGGCGATGGGGCAGAACCTGCTGATGGACGCCGGGCGCCTGTCCTGCCATGGTCTGAGCATCGATCCGCTGTCCCGCGAAGTGAGGCTGCGCGGCGAGATGGTGGACCTCACCCCGCGCGAATTTGAGCTGCTGTATTACTTTGCCCGCCATCCCGGGGAGGTGTTTTCCCGGCTGGCGCTGCTGGAGCAGGTCTGGGGATATCAGCATGAGGGCTATGAGCACACGGTCAATACCCATATCAACCGCCTGCGCAGTAAAATCGAACGTGACCCGGCCGAGCCGGACATCATTCTGACCGTCTGGGGAAAAGGCTATAAGTTCGCCCCGGTGACCCAGGAGGCCGCCCCGTGATCCGCCGCCTGAGCCTCAGCCAGCGGCTGGCGCTGGTGGTGGTCTCCCTGCTGATGCTGTGCGCGGCGGCGGTGTGCGCCGTTCAGTTACACAGCAGCGCGCAGTATGGCAACGCCATGGTGCAGCGCCTCTCCGCCGGGCTGGCTCAGCAAATTGTGGCCCGCGAACCGCTGCTGGACGCCCACGGCGAGGTCAACCGGCAAACCCTGAAGTCGCTGTTTGACCGCCTGATGACCTTTAATCCCAGCGTGGAGCTCTATCTGCTGTCGCCGGATGGCGACCTGCTGGCCGATGCGGCGCCGCCGGGCCATATCCAACGCCAGCGGATCGACATGGCGCCGGTACAGGTTTTTCTCACCGGCAGTACGTCGCCGGTGTATGGCGACGATCCCCGCAGCCTTGACGGGCGAAAAGTCTTCAGCGCCGCCCCGCTGCGCGTCGACGGCCAGCTGCGCGGCTACCTGTATATCATTTTGCAGGGGGAGACCTTTAATCAGCTGGCGGCCGACGCCTGGCAAAAAACGCTGTGGAGCATTGTTCTGTGGACCCTGCTGCTGGTGGCCCTGTTTGGTCTGCTGGCGGGAGGCCTGGCATGGTTCTGGGTTACCCGGCCTGTCCGCCAGCTCACCGCCCAGGTGGCGGCGAACGATCGGGACAGCATCAGCGCCATCAAAACCCTGGCGGCCCGCACGCCGGAGCCACAGCCCGGTAACGAGGTAGCGGTCCTTGAGAACCGCTTTATTGACCTTGCCCGGCAGATAGCCGGTCAGTGGGATCGGCTGGCCGACAGCGACCGCCAGCGCCGCGAATTTGTGGCCAATATTTCCCACGATTTGCGCACACCGCTGACTTCGCTGCTGGGGTATCTGGAAACGCTGACCCTGAAGGACGAAAGGCTGACCGCCGAGGAGCGAAGGCAGTATCTCACCATCGCCCTGCGCCAGGGCAACAAGGTGCGCCATCTTTCACAGCAGCTGTTTGAGCTGGCGCGACTGGAGCACGGGAGCATTAAACCGCAGCGCGAGCGTTTCGCGATGGCGGAGCTGATTTCCGACGTGGCGCAGAAGTTTGAACTCACCGCCCGCACGCGCGAGGTGAACCTGCAAATTGATGTGCCGGGGCCGTTGCCGCTGATCAACGCCGATGTGTCAATGATTGAGAGGGTGGTGACCAACCTGCTCGATAACGCGATGCGGCATACTCCCGTCGGCGGGGAGATCCGTCTGGCGGTCTGGCAGGAGAATCAACAGATCCAGGTCGAAGTGGCAGACAACGGAACGGGCGTCGATGCCGCGCTGCGCGATGATCTGTTCCAGCGGCCGTCGGCGTTGTCTACCCAGGCGTCGCGGGAGGATCGCGGTGGGTTAGGGCTGCTGATTGTGAAACGGATGCTGGAGCTGCACGGGGGCGGGATCCGGCTGGTGGAGTCGGTAAGCGGGGCGCGGTTCAGGTTCTTCGTGCCACTTTGAGAAATTGCCGGGTGGCGGCTACGCCTTACCCGGCTACGGGGACGGAGCAGGCCGGGTAAGCGCAGCGCCCCCCCGGCAAAAAAATTACTCAGGGAACCACTGGTTGCTGATTTTCTGGTAGGTACCGTCGGCTTTAATCGCCTTCAGCGCGGCGTTCAGTTTCTCCAGCAGCGCCTTGTTATCCGGGCGCACGGCAATCCCAAGGCCGGTGCCAAAGTATTGCGGATCGGTTACTTTCGGCGTGGCTGCCCCCAGCTGCGGGTTGGTTTTCAGCCACTCGTTGACCACCGCCGTGTCGCCGAACACGCCGTCGATACGGCCATTTTTCAGGTCGATAATCGCGTTCTGGTAGCTGTCATAGGCGACGGTCTTCACCTCAGGATGTTTATCCTGCAGATATTTCTGGTGGGTGGTGCCGTTTTCCATGCCGATCCGTTTGCCTTTCAAATCATCGAACGAGTGGAACGCGTCTTTTTTGGCGATCACCAGCGCGGAGTTGGCGTAGTACGGGTCGGTGAAGGCCACCTGCTTGCTGCGTTCCGGCGTAATATCCATTCCGGAAATCACCGCGTCATACTTCTTAAACTTCAGCGCCGGGATCAGGCTGTCAAACGCGTGGTTGGTAAAGGTGCATTCTGCCTGCATTTGTTTGCACAGCGCATGGGCCAGATCGATATCAAAGCCGACAATCTGGTTATTCGCGTCCATCGATTCAAACGGCGGATAGGTCGCGGACACGCCGAAGCTGATTTTCTCCGCGGCGGCGGCGCCGAAGGTGAACGTGGTGAGCAGTGCAGCCAGAACTAACTTTTTCATCGTGGAACTCCCGTCTGTCAATCTTATGATTATTCGCCGTGTCTGCGGCATAGGGTGACAATGCCATTAAATGAATTTGTATGCAATAAAAATGATTAAATATTTTAATTGATATAAAAAAAGACGGACAGGTGTTAGACTTGTCCGTCTTGTTGTTCGCTTATTATGCAAATACGCCAGGCGCTAGTTACGCCGTTCAAAAGCTAGCGCTTTGCGCTCCACCAGGCGCATCAACAGGGTCAGCAACCCGTTGACGATGAGATAAATAATCCCGGCGGCGCCGAACACCATCACGTCGTAGGTCCTTCCGTACAGCAGCTGGCCGTGACCCATCACTTCCATCAGGGTGATGGTGTAGGCCAGAGAAGTACTTTTGAATACCAGCACCACTTCGTTGGAGTAGGACGACAGCGCGCGTTTAAAGGCGTACGGCAGCAGGATCGCCAGGGTATCCTTTTTACTCATCCCCAGCGCGCTGCACGACTGCCATTGCCCGTCGGGGATCGCCCGGATGGCGCCGTAAAACAGCTGGGTGGTATAGGCGGCGCTGTTAAGCGACAGGGCGATCAGGGCGCACAGCCACGGCTCGGAGATAAGATGCCACAGCCATGGATATTCCTGCAGCGAAGGAAACTGCCCGGGGCCATAGTAGATCAGGAAGATCTGCACCAGCAGCGGCGTACCGGTAAACAGGGTGATGTAGCCGCGCACTATCCACACTAGCCCCGGCGTCTTCAGCGTCAGGATAATGGTAAAGATCAGCGACAGGATCAGCGCCACGATAATCGACGCCACGGTCAGCGTCAGGCTGGTATGCAGGCCTTTCAGCAGTTCGGGTAAGTAGTCGAGCATCAGCCTGGCCTCCGTTCGAAGCGCGTCGCACGCTGGTCAATCCGCTTAAGGATGTATTGACTCAACAGGGTGATGACGAGATAGATTGCTGCGGCAATGATATACCAGTTAAAGGGCTCCTGAGTGCGGGTGGCGATGCTTTTGGTCTGCAGCATCAGATCGTTGACGCTGATCAGGCTCACCAGCGCGGTGTCCTTCAGCAGCACCAGCCACTGGTTGCCGAGACCGGGCAGGGCATGGCGCCACATCTGCGGCATCACCAGGCGGAAGAAAATGGCCGCTTTCGACAGCCCCAGCGCCTGGCCGGACTCCCACTGACCCTGCGGAACGGCTTTCAGCGCGCCGCGCAGCGTTTGCGAGGCGTAGGCGGCATACAGCAGCGACAGGGCGATCGCCCCGCAGAGGAACGGACTGACGTCAAAGTTCTCAATCTGCATCTGCACCGGGATCTGCGTGAACCCGAGCGGGATGGTGAAACCGTCAGAGAGCGTCAGCAGCAGCTGGGACGAGCCGAAATAGATAAACAGCACCACCAGAATTTCCGGTAGGCCGCGCAGAATGGTCACAATGCCGGTTGCAAGCCAGGCTACCGGGCGCCATTTCACTGACTCCAGTACCGCGAAGAGCATCGCCAGGACGAGGCCGATGGCGAGCGCGCAAACGGCAAGGCCGACGGTCATCCCGGCGGCGCTTGCTAATGGAAAAATTTCGTTCATTCAGTCTTACTTCTGGAACCATTTGTTATAGATGGTCTGGTAAGTGCCGTCTTTCTTCACTTTTTCCAGCGCAGCGTTAAATTTCTGCTGCAGGTCGGTGTTGCCCTGACGCACGGCAATGCCCAGCCCGGTGCCGAAATAGGCTTTGTCGGTCACTTTATCGCCCACGGCCGCCAGCTTCGGATTGCTCTTCAGCCATTCGGTGACCACGGCGGTATCACCGAAGACCGCGTCAATACGACCGTTCTGCAGATCCAGCTTCGCATTCTGGTAGCTGTCGTAAGGCACGGTGGTGATTTCCGGATGTTTATCCGTGATAAATTTCTGATGGGTGGTGCCGTTCTGTACGCCCACTTTTTTGCCCTTCAGCTGGTCAATGCTGGTGAACTTGCCCTGCTGACCGACGAACAGCGCCGAGTTGTCATAATACGGGGTGGAGAACAGGACCTGCTTTTCACGCTCAGGCGTGATGTCCATCCCGGCCATGACCGCGTCGAAACGGCGGAATTTCAGGCCCGGGATCAGGCTGTCAAAGGCCTGGTTGGTAAAGGTACAGGTGGCGTCGATCTCTTTACACAGCGCGTTAGCCAGATCCACATCGAAACCGACGATCTGGTTGTTGGCATCCACCAGCTCAAACGGAGGGTAGGAGGCCTCGGTGGCGAAACGAATGGTTTGCGCGGCGGAAGCGGAGAGGCTCATGCCTGCGAGCAGGGCGGCAATCAGTACTTTTTTCATCGTCATTTCCCCGAAAAACATCAGTGTGAAAGATAGTTTTTAAACGCGTCAGTTTGCGGATGCGTGAAGCAGGAGGCATCCCCTTGCTCGACGATATGGCCATTTTCCATATACACCACCCGGCTGGCCGTCTTGCGCGCCACTTCAACTTCATGGGTGACGATAACCTGGGTGATGCCGGTTTCAGCCAGCTCGCGGATGATGCTAACGATCTGGGCGGTGATTTCCGGGTCGAGCGCCGCGGTAGGCTCATCGAACAGCAGAACCTGCGGCTCCATCATCAGCGCGCGGGCGATTGCCACACGCTGCTGCTGACCGCCGGATAAATGCAGCGGGTAACGATCGCTGTAGGGCTTCAGACGCAGGCGCTCCAGCAGCTTCTCTGCGCGAGCCAGCGCCTGATCCTTGCTTAACCCCAGTACGCGACAGGGGGCCTCGATCAGGTTCTGCTGTACCGTCAGGTGCGGCCACAGGTTGTACTGCTGAAAGACCATGCCGACGTTCTGCCGCAGTTCGCGAATCGCTTTATCGGACGGCGCTCTGGTGAAGTCGAAATGGTTACCGGCGATGGTTAATGAACCGGAACGCGGCATCTCCAGCAGGTTGAGTACGCGCAGCAGCGAGCTCTTCCCGGCACCGCTGGGGCCGAGCAGCACCAGCGTTTCCCCCTGCGGGCAATCCAGCGTGATGTCGAACAGCGCCTGGTGCGCGCCGTAGAAGCAATTAATGCCGTTTAGTTTAATACTCATCTGGGCAGTCTGATACGAATAGCTATTGAGGCCGCAAATACTACCTTTGGCAGAATAGTTATGCAATATTTATGCGTTAAAAGTTAAATCTAAACCACGTTTAGCTTTAAAGTTAGCACAAAATATTGCCTGGTGGGTGAGGGGGGAGTAAATGTCGGCATTCTCGGGGCGAATACCGACATTTTACCGGGGTTATCGTTTCAGCGACGTCGCTTCAACTCCGGAACTAACGTTTCTCCAGACTCTGTCGCAACGTCCCGGCCGGCGCGTGGCTGTTGTTGCCGAGATAGCGAACGTCATCGACGGCCCAGCACTGGCCTTCCTGGATCATCAGCACTTCGTCTTTCCAGCTCTGGGTTCCCTGCTTCAGCTCCACGCGCAGCGGAATGTTGCGCGCATCGCGATTAGGGATGGTTGAGGCGCTGGCGACGACGGCGCTGTCCGCCGGGGTGCTGCTGCTCGAGAACAGGTTAGCCTGCAGCAGTTTGCTGTTGGCCGGATCCTGACGGGCGTCATTGAGTAACTTCGCCAGGCCGTCGCTGAGATAGGGGCGCAGCGCCGCCGGATCCTGCGTACGGTTCTGGAGCTGGGTGTCGTAGAATTTTTGCGCTACGTCGTCAGGGCCGCCTTCGACACAGGGGCCGCTGCGGGTGCCATTATCTTTATAGGCCGGGGTGACGGTCGTACAGGCGCTGAGCGCCAGCGCGCAAGGGAGAAGTGCTGCAAGAAGTTTGTAGCGCATGATGATTTCCTTATAAGCGAACTACGTTTTCAGTTTCCGTTAAAGCATAGCGTATAGCGTACGGATTGTACTTGACGCAAAGAGCTAAGACCTTGATGTGACTACGGCCTTAGGGCAGGACATCGACAGGGGAGATCGCTGTATGATATTAAGGCAGGAAAATCTGGGGGCCGTTTAAAAATAAACAGACTTTTTGGTCAAACAAGAAACATTACCCGGGCAATATGATAATGTTTCTTGAAATATAAGATTAATTACTTCTTCTTATAGATGTTAGCGGAGATGTGCAGTTTTTTATCGGTATTACCGGAAGAGAGCACGATAACGTCTGCGCCTTTCTCATCGGCCTTTTTAATCAGTTCTTCACGGGCATCGCTGGGTGCAGTCTGACCGGTAGAAGAAATGGTACCGATTTTAGTATATTGCGTATGGACCTTATCGAAGGCTTCTTTCGTTAAAATTTCTGCAGAGAAGGCGTTCGCCGTAAAAAACAATGCTGCACCTGCCACTAAAGCTGCATATTTCATATTTTTAGACTCCATTGTTTATCTTGCTATCATCATGCTCTTGTTTTATCTCACCAATGAGCGGTTTCAGATTGTACTAACACCGTTTTTTTTTCAAGTGGAATACTGCAATTTTATGACGGTTAGTTAACTCTTTTTTAAAGAAAAGATGACGTATTTCGTATTGATAATGCTTGCTTTTTTTTGCCGGATACACATAGGGAGAGGACCAGACCCTTTTCATCTGACGTTAGCAGAAAATCAGCTTAAGGCGCCGGGGCAGAAAGGGGGGAAGCGTTGACAGACATTCCCGGAAACATGGTTTATCATAAAGCAAAGCAGGGTCTGCGCCCATGGTCATGCAGGTCACCAGGGAGATAAGATGTTAACAAATAAGCAAGAGGGCGTCCGCCAGCTGCGAACCGAGCTGTGGGCCACCAGAGATAATGTCCAGCGCCATGCGCTATCCATGAGTATGCCCTGGCTGGCCTTTGTCAATATCGCTTTTGCGTTAATGGTTTTCTTCCGCAATTTTATCTTTACTCATTTTGATAAGAAGCTGTTAACGCACCAGGCGGTTATTCCTTATGTCGAAGTCGCGCTGATCGCGGTTATTATTATTTCGGTAATTTTAGCCATTATTGCCGTCACGCCGCGCCTGGCGCAGGGGCGCTATACGTTGAGCATTATCACCGGCCTGCAGCTGGCACTCAGCCTGTGCTGGTCCCTGAGTAATTACTGTTTCATCTTTTTCTGGACACTGCCCTTCGCCTGGCCGCTGCTGGTGATATTAATGACCACCGGCCTCGCCGCGCTGTATCACCATTGGCCCGGCATTATCGCTTTTTTGCTTCCGCTATGGGGAACCGCCCTGCTGGCGGGACTACAGATCCACCCTCACACTGAGGTCCGCTTTTTGATCCTGTGGGGCATTTTTACGGCGATTTTACTCTATGGCAGGCGTATTCTTAAGCGCTGGTATGATGAGGCCTGGAATACGCATCAGGAAAATATGCGGCTTATTCAGCGGCTGGAAAGTATTGCCAACCAGGATGCATTAACCGGGACCGCGAATCGCCGGGCGTTGAATGCCTATCTGGCGGAGATTTGGCAGCAAAAAACGCCGTTGGCGCTGATGATGATCGACGTCGATTACTTTAAGCGTTACAACGACCACTATGGCCATCAGGCTGGCGACGATTGCTTATCGACTGTCGCCCAGGTGCTTAAAATGGCGGTACGGGCCGAGGGCGATCTGGTCGCCCGCTACGGCGGCGAAGAGTTTGTCATCGCCCTGCCGGGGGTTTCCTTAGCGCGAGCCACCTCCATTGCCGAGCGCATTCAGCAGAAAATTAGCGAGGCGGCGATCCCCCATGAGGCTTCGGCGGTGGCCTCGGTGGTGACCGTCAGTATGGGGGTCGTCGCCTCCGACGGCACGGTTCCGATGGAGACGCTGATCGCCCGGGCGGACAGCGCGCTGTACCAGGCGAAAAATAAAGGACGAAATCGATGGTCTTATTAACCCGGAGACGCTGCCGGGCAAGGATGAAAGAATGACACGGATTGCGCTGATCGCGCTGCTGGCGTTACTGCTAAGCGGCTGTGCCGGCGAAAAAGGGATTATCGATCGCGATGGATACCAGCTGGACACCCGCCATCCGGCGCAGGCGGCCTATCCGCGAATAAAAGTGCTGGTGATCCACTATACGGCAGACAACTTTGATACTTCTCTGGCGACCCTGACCGATAAAGAGGTCAGCTCCCACTATTTAATTCCTGAACAGCCGCCGCGCCACCATGATAAACCGCGGATCTGGCAGCTGGTGCCGGAAGAGGATCTGGCCTGGCACGCCGGTGTCAGCTACTGGCGCGGCAGCACGCGCATCAACGATACTTCCATCGGTATTGAACTGGAAAACCGCGGCTGGCAGAAGACCGCGGGAGGTAAAAGCTTTACCCCCTTTCACCCGGAACAGATCGCGGCCCTGATCCCGCTGGCGCGCGATATTATCACCCGCTACCACATCGCGCCGCAGAACGTGGTGGCCCATGCCGATATCGCCCCGCAGCGCAAAGACGATCCGGGGCCGTTGTTCCCCTGGCAACAGCTGGCGCAGCAGGGGATTGGCGCCTGGCCGGACGAGCAGCGGGTGGCTTTTTATCTGAACGGGCGGCCGCCCAGTGAGCCAGTGGACCCTGAGGTGGTGCTGGATTTGCTGGCGCGCTACGGCTATCAGGTCACGCCGGAGATGA
The DNA here is from genome assembly GCF_059759695.1 of Klebsiella sp. M041. NCBI lineage: Bacteria > Pseudomonadati > Pseudomonadota > Gammaproteobacteria > Enterobacterales > Enterobacteriaceae > Klebsiella > Klebsiella sp. M041. Next base: position 303,517 of record NZ_JCAXWU010000004.1, on the reverse strand, counting down.
CTCCCGCGCAGAAGAAACGGGTAATTATCGCCTTCCAGATGCACTTCCGCCCCCAGCGCTGGGATGGCGTAGCGGATGCGCAAACCGAAGCGATAGCCGAGGCGCTGTTAGAGAAATATGGCCAGGGTTAGCGGTGAAGTTTACCGTGGTCGCGTAACCAGGCGGCGGTACGCACAATCCCGTCGTCCAGCGTCACCACCGGCTGATAGCCCAGCTCATCCTGCGCGCGTGTGATATCGAGCGTAAAATCAAAATTAAGTTTAGAGACGCCGTAGTGGGTAAAGGCCGGCTCTTTGGCCGTTTTATCGCCAAAACGCTCCATGCTGCGGGCGATAATATCCAGCATCGGGTAGGGAACTGAACGGATCCGGCATTTAATGCCCAGCTCATCGATCAGTTTCTGCACGATGCTGCGCAGGGTGCGCGGTTCGCCATTGCTGATATTCCACGCGCGGGCGGAGGGAAGATGATCGCAGGTCGGCTGGCTCGCCAGCCACATCGCGTGGACGGCATTTTCATAATAGGTCATATCGACCAGCGCGCTGCCGCCCCGCGGCAACAGGACGCTGCCGTAGTGCTGCATCATTTGCGCCAGCCGGGGAATAAAGACTTTATCGTGCGGCCCGAACAGGCTCTGCGGGCGCAAAATGGTAAAACGGGTGTGCGGATTGGCCTGCGCCAGCAGGTTGATCACCTCTTCGCTGGCCGCCTTGCTGCGGGCAAACTCATTGGCGAAGCGGTGCGGGCGGAAATCTTCCTGAATATCGCGATGGTGGTGATAATCAAAATAGAGCGAGGGCGAAGAGATATGGACGAAATTGCGTACGCCCCATGCTACCGACCATTCGCCGAGGCGGCGGGTGGCGCGGACGTTAGCGAGATCGAAAGCCTGCTGCGTGCCCCAGGGCGAGGTGAAACTTGAGCAGTGCCACAGGGTATCGATACCGGCGAGCATCACTTTAGCCTGCGAAGAGACCAGCTCGGTTAAATCTGCCGGGATGAATTCCGCCCCCATTTTGCTCAGAAGCTTACCCATCGCTTCGTTGCGCCCGGTCGCTCGCACGCTGATGCCCTTGTTGCGCAGATATTCCACTGCGTTGCGGCCTAATCCGCTGGTCGCACCGGTAACCAGTACCTTCATATTACTCTACTGTCCCAGAAAAGAATTTCGTGCGCATTTTTCCGTGATTCTCCCGACTATGCAATGAGAATCATGAAAGAATAATGCTTATCCTTCGACTCTGCCTGAGATTTGTTCGGCCAACCGGGTGATGCGTTGCGCCATACCGCGGAAAATAAACAGGTGCGCCGGGATCATCAGCAGCCAGTAGACCAGGCCCGGCATACCGTGCGGGTGCCACCAGGCGCGGACGTCCAGTTCACGACGATCGCCTTTATCGTTAATGGTAAAGCTTAACCGGCCCAGTCCCGGCGCTTTCATGCCGAACAGCAGAGTGAGCTGTTTTTCTTCCTCCACGATAATCACCTTCCAGCTGTCGACCGTATCGCCGGTCTGCAAATAGTCGCGCTGCGGTCGCCCTTTGGCCAGCCGGTGGCCGACCAGCAGATCCATCGCGCCGCGGGTTTTCCACAGCAGATTGCCGAAAAAATATCCCTCTTTACCGCCGATTTGGTTAACGACCTGCCACAGGGCTTTGCGGCTCGCCTGAGTGGTGATGGTGCAGCCTGCCTGTTTCGGATAATAGCCATACTCCGGTCGCCAGCGGGCGAAAGCCTGGGCGTCGTAGCCCCAGTCGCTGGAGTTTACCAGCTGCTCTTCTTCTTTCAGGGTGCGGCGAACCGCCTGATCGAAGGGGATCAGCGTTTGCGGGATCAGCGCCCGCAGCGCCCGGTCATCGGCGATCAGATCGTGCTTCAACCCCTGAATTAGCGCTTTGGCGATGGTCGGCGGCACCGAGGTGATGACATTGAGGAACCACACCGAGATCCAGCGCGTCGGCAGGGGAATCGGAATGAGCGGGCGGTGTTTGCCGCTGACGGCCATAAAGTGAATGAACTGCTGCTGATAGCTTAACACCTCCGGACCGGCGGCTTCGAAGACGCGGTGCGCGTCGGAAGGGTGATTCAGTAGCTCAACGAGATCAACGAGCAGGTTTTCCAGCGCGACAGGGGTGGTACGCGAACGCACCCAGCGCGGGGGGGTCAGCACCGGCAGGTTATAGACCATATCGCGCATCACCTCGAAGGCGGCGGAGCCGGCGCCGACGATAATTCCGGCCCGCAGCTCGGTTACCGGCACGCCCGACTCGCGCAGGAGATCGCCGGTGACCTGACGAGCGCGCAGATGGTCGGACTGCTCCTGCGCTGGAGCCTGCAGCGAGCTGAGAAAGATAATCTGACGCACCGGCGTCTGGCGCAGGGCATCGCGAACATGCGTCGCCACCCGACGCTCATGGGCGATAAAATCGCCGCCTTCGCCCATGCCGTGTACCAGATAGTAAAGGGTATCGATACCTGTGAGCAGCGCAGGCAGAGCCTGCGGCTGATTGAGATCGACTGACCGGCAGGTGACGCCGGGCAAAGCGAGTTTTTGCAGTCGGTCGGTATGGCGCGCCGCCGCCAGCACCGGATAACCCCGCGCGCTTAATTCGCGGACTAAATGTTGACCAATATAGCCGCTGGCGCCGAGCACCAAAACCGATTGCGACACGCCTGACTCCTTAGCGTTGTAAAAAAGCCTGCCAGTGGGCGACCACTTCGCTCAACTGCTGACGATTGACATCCAGGTGAGTGACCAGACGGACGATGGGCGAGGCGTTGATCAGCACGCCGCGCGCCTGCATAAACTCGCCGAGCGCCCGGGCCTGTTCATCACCGACGCGAACGAACAGCATGTTGGTATCGTGACGGGTGACGTCGGCGCCGATGGCGCGCAGCTGATCCGCCATCCACGCGGCGTTATCATGATCCTCCTGCAGGCGCTGCACGTTATTTTTCAGCGCGTACAGCCCGGCGGCGGCCAGAATGCCCGCCTGGCGCATCCCGCCGCCGACCATTTTCCGCCAGCGAACGGCGCGGCGAATATACGCCTCACTGCCGACCAGCAGCGAGCCAACCGGGGCGCCAAGCCCCTTTGACAGGCAGATGGTGAAGGAGTCGCAGTACTGGGCGATATCGCGCAGCTCACAGCCGTAGGCGACCACGGCGTTAAAGATGCGCGCGCCGTCGACGTGCAGCGCCAGATCGCGCTGGCGGGTAAACGCCCAGGCTTCCTGGAGATAGTCGCGCGGCAGCACCTTACCGTTATGGGTGTTTTCCAGGCTCAGCAGGCGGGTCGGGGCAAAATGGATATCGTCAGGTTTGATTTTCGCTGCGACTTTATCCAGCGGCAGCGACCCGTCCGCCGCGGCGTCAATCGGCTGCGGCTGAATACTGCCGAGAACCGCCGCCCCGCCGGCTTCGTAAAGATAGTTATGCGCCCCCTGGCCGACGATATACTCTTCGCCGCGCTGGCAGTGGCTGAGCAGGCCGACGAGGTTGGCCTGGGTGCCGGTGGGCAGAAACAGCGCCGCCTCTTTGCCGGCCAGGTCGGCGGCGTAGCGCTGAAGTTCATTGACGGTAGGGTCGTCACCATACACATCGTCCCCGACCGGGGCGGCCATCATGGCTTCCAACATGGCGCGCCCGGGACGGGTAACGGTATCACTGCGCAGATCGATCACGGCTTTTCCTTGTTCTGGTTCAGAGTATTGCTTCTGTTTTACCTGAGCCAGTTGGTTTTCGCCAGTTCGATGACTTCATCGCCGCGCCCGCTGATGATCGCCCGCAGCATATACAGGCTAAAGCCTTTCGCCTGCTCCAGCTTGATCTGCGGCGGGATCGCCAGCTCCTCTTTGGCGACCACGACGTCGACCAGCACCGGACCGTCGGTGCGGAAGGCGGTCTGCAGCGCTTCATCCACTTCGGCAGCTTTCTCAACGCGAATACCTTTAATACCGCAGGCTTCGGCGATGCGGGCGAAGTTGGTGTCGTGCAGCTCCGTGCCGTCGGTGAGATAGCCCCCGGCCTTCATCTCCATCGCCACGAAACCCAGCACGCTGTTGTTAAAGATGATAATTTTCACCGGCAGCTTCATCTGCGCCAGCGACAGAAAATCCCCCATCAGCATGCTAAACCCGCCGTCGCCGCACATGGCCACCACCTGACGCTCCGGCGCGGTGGCTTTGGCGCCAATGGCCTGCGGCATGGCGTTGGCCATGGAGCCGTGGTTGAATGAACCCAGCAGGCGGCGTTTGCCGTTCATCTTGAGATAGCGTGCCGCCCAGACGGTCGGGGTGCCGACATCGCAGGTGAAAATGGCGTCTTCATCGGCAAAATGGCTGATCTGCTGCGCCAGATATTGCGGGTGGATCGCCTTCTCGCTGGGCTTCGCCAGATCGTCGAGTCCTTTTCGCGCGTCGCGATAGTGCTCCAGCGCCTTATCGAGGAAGCGGCGATCGGTTTTCTCTTCCAGCAGCGGCAGCAGCGCCTTTAGCGTTGATTTGATGTCGCCCACCAGCGCCATATCAACCTTACTGTGCGCGCCGATGCTGCCGGGGTTAATGTCGATCTGAATAATTTTGGCGTCGGTCGGATAGAAGGCGCGATAGGGGAACTGGGTGCCGAGCAGGATCAGGGTGTCGGCATTCATCATGGTGTGGAAGCCAGAAGAGAAGCCAATCAGCCCGGTCATGCCCACATCATACGGGTTGTCATACTCCACATGCTCTTTACCGCGCAGCGCATGGACGATGGGGGCTTTAATTTTTGCTGCGAACTCCACCAGCTCCTGGTGGGCGCCGGCGCAGCCGCTACCGCACATGAGCGCGATATTGCTGGAGTAGCGGATAAGCTGCGCCAGCTTGCGCAGCTCCTCGTCGGCCGGGGAGACCGTCGGCAACGGCGCATGGTACCAGTGGCTGCTGGCGCTCTCCGGGGCGGCTTTCAGCGCCACGTCGCCGGGCAGAACCACCACCGAAACGCCGCGGTTAATCACCGCCTTACGCATCGCCACCGCCAGCACTTGCGGGATCTGCTCCGGGGTGGAGACCAGCTCGCAGTAGTGGCTACATTCGCGGAACAGCTCCTGGGGATGGGTCTCCTGGAAATAGCCGCTGCCAATCTCGCTGGAAGGGATGTGGGCGGCAATCGCCAACACCGGGACATGGTTGCGGTGACAGTCAAACAGACCGTTGATCAGGTGCAGGTTACCCGGACCGCAGGAACCGGCGCAGACCGCCAGTTCGCCGGTCAGTTGCGCCTCCGCGCCGGCGGCGAAAGCAGCGACCTCTTCGTGCCGGGTGGCCATCCAGTCGATGGTGCCCATGCGGTTCAGGCTATCGCTCAATCCATTGAGGGAATCGCCGGTGACGCCCCAGATACGTTTCACGCCGGCCTGTTCCAGCGTTTTGGCAATGTATGCGGCCACGGTTTGTTTCATGATCTCCATCTCCTTTTTTTGATAACGCCTTCAAGCTTAGATGAAACTGCAGCGTACGTTGCCGATTTCCCTCAATTTTTCGCTGGTTTTATTGCTGAAGTATTGGGCATACTCTGGGGTCTCACAGGGTGTAAAACAGGAAGCACATCAAATGGTTAAGGGATTGTTAAACACAGTAAACAGAACGCTGTCGCATGAAGATGCCGGTAAACTCTTGTTACGACTCGCCGTCGGCGGGTTAATGCTGTTTCACGGTTTGCACAAGCTGCTGGATGGCGTGGACGGCATTAGCGGGATGCTGGTGGCGAAGGGGTTGCCGGGGTTTATCGCCTACGGTGTGCTGGTGGGGGAAGTGGTTGCCCCCTGTTTGTTGATTGTCGGCATCCTGACGCGCCCAGCGGCGCTGGTGTTGGCTTTCACCATGGTAGTGGCGTGGCTGATGGTCGGTCTCGGCAAGACGTTTGCGCTTGATGCGGTGGGCGCGTGGGCGATTGAGAATCTGGTCTATTTCTTTGTTGGCGCGCTGGCGATTGCGCTTTTGGGCGCCGGGCGTTACTCGCTGGCCGGTCAGTCGGCCTGGCGATAGCCATGCGCCGAAAGGCGGAACAACTGCGTACGACGTAAAGCAGAAACAGAGGCCGGATAAACCTAGCGTCATCCGGCCTTTTAAGGTCAAGCCAGAACCAGATCGCCCAGCGGGTGACAGGAGCAGGCCAGCACATAGCCGTCGGCGATTTCGCCGTCGGTCAGCGTCATGGTGCTGGTGACGCTATACTCCCCGGAAACGACTCTGGTTTTGCAGCAGCCGCAGACGCCGGCGCGGCAGGCGACGGTCACCGGCACCTGATTGCTCTCCAGCGCATCGAGCAGGGTGGTGCCCACCGGCGCGTAAAATTCTCGCGCCGGCTGCAGTTTGGTGAATTTCAGCCCGCTGGTGGCGGCCTCCGCCACCGGGCTGAAGAACTTCTCCTTAAAGAAGCGGGTAACACCCAGGGCGGCAACGTCCTGTTCAACTTTCTCCATATACGGCGCTGGCCCGCAGGTCATCACGGTGCGGCTGGCGATATCCGGCACGCTCTGCAGTAGTTCCGGGGTCAGACGGCCGGCGACAAAACCGTGCGTCGCGTGGTGCTCCGCCACCAGGGTAACCGGATAGTTGCGCCACTCTTCGGCAAAGATCACATCCTCCGGCGAACGAACGCTATAGATCACCTGCACGTCGGCCTGCGGACGGTACTTCGCCAGCCAGCGGCGCATCGACATGATCGGCGTGACGCCGCAGCCAGCGGCCAGCAGCAGGAACTTATCATCCGCCTTATCCTCGCAGGTGAAATCCCCCATCGCGTCGGACAGCCAGATATAGTCGCCGCGCTTTACGTCGCGGGTGAGCCACTGTGAGCCCGCGCCATCGTCAATACGGCGAACGGTCAACGTAATATATTCGCTGACGCCCGGCGTGGACGAAATAGTGTAAGCGCGCAGGGTCTCTGCCGAATGACGTACGCTGACCAGGGCGTACTGCCCGGCACGGTACGGATAATAGTCATGGCAGAGCAATGAAACGGTCCACACATCCGGCGTTTCCTGATGGATGTGATGCACCTGCATTCGCCACGGGCATTGTGAGGTTGGCATGGTCATCAGGGACTCCTTACGCGCTCAGCAGCTGCTGCATATCTTGTTCCACGGTGGTCACGGAACGCAGACCAAACTTCTCATTGAGTATAGCCAGCAGATCCGGAGTGAAGAAGCCAGGAGCCGTCGGGCCGGTGACAATGTTTTTCACGCCGAGAGACAGCAGCGTCAACAGGATGACGATCGCTTTCTGCTCGAACCAGGAGAGCACCAGCGACAGCGGCAGATCGTTGACGCCGCAGCCCAGTTTTTCCGCCAGCGTGACCGCCAGAATAATCGCCGAGTAGGCATCGTTGCACTGCCCGGCATCCACCAGACGCGGCAGGCCTTCGATATCGCCGAAGTCCAGCTTGTTGAAGCGGTATTTACCGCAGGCCAGGGTCAGGATCAGGCAGTCGTCCGGCACGCTGGTGGCGAAATCGGTGAAATAGTTACGTTCCCCGCGGGCGCCATCGCAGCCGCCGACGAGGAAAATGTGACGCAGTTTTTCCCGGCTCACCAGATCGATAAGGGTATCAGCAGCGCCCAGAAGGGTCTGACGGCCAAAGCCGACGGTGATGAGATGCGGGATCTCGCTGTACGGGAAGCCAGCCATCTGCTGCGCCTGGGCGATAACCGGCGCGAAGTCTTCACCTTCCAGGTGGTTCACGCCCGGCCAGCCGACGATGCTGCGGGTCCAGATACGATCGTCGTAGGCGCCGACGGTGGGGTCGATGATGCAGTTAGAGGTCATGACGATGGGGCCCGGGAAGCGGGCGAACTCCACCTGCTGGTTCTGCCAGCCGCTGCCGTAGTTCCCAATCAGGTGTTTGAATTTACGCAGCTCCGGATAGCCGTGCGCCGGCAGCATTTCCCCGTGGGTATAGACGTTAACGCCGGTGCCTTCGGTCTGCTCCAGCAGGTTATAGAGATCTTTCAGGTCATGGCCGGAGATCAGGATGCACTTGCCCTCGGTCGCTTTAACGTTGACCTGGGTTGGGGTCGGATGACCGTATTTGCTGGTCTCACCGGCGTCCAGAATGCTCATGACTTTGAAGTTCATCTGGCCGATCTCCATTGAGCACTCCAGCAGCGCGTTCATATCGGCAGGCCAGGTACCCAGCCATGCCATGATTTTATGGTACTGGGCGTAGATGTCGTTGTCGTACTGGCCGAGAACGTGCGCGTGCTCCATATAAGCCGCAGCGCCTTTCAGGCCGTACAGGCACAGCAGGCGCAGGCCGAGAATGTTCTCGCCGATGGCCGCTTTGTCTTTGTTCGGGGTAAATTCCGCCGCCTGACGCTGCAGGTCGCCCAGATCGTCGCTAGCCAGTTGCAGAGCGGCCATCGGATTGTTAACCGTCGCGTGGGCATCAATGTTCAGGCACTGCGCTTTAAGCGCTTCACGCATGGCGATAGCCTGGCGCGCATAGCCAACTATACGCGGGGAGTCGAAGTTAACGTTAGTCAGCGTAGAGAAAAAAGCGCGCGGCGCAAAGCTATCGACGTCGTGGTCGATAATGCCATATTCGCGGGCCTTGAGCGCCCAGGCGGAGAGGCCTTGCAGTGACGCAATCAGCAGATCCTGTAGATCGGAGGTTTCCGCTGTTTTACCGCACATCCCCTGCGCGTAAGAGCAGCCGTTGCCGGCCGGGGTACGAATGGTTTGTTCACATTGCACACAAAACATGGTCACACCTTTAAAGTTATATTTGATATACATGTTTAAGGTTATGCCCGAGCGCGTGAGGAGAAAAGGTATTTCTGATACAACTTAAAGGGAGATTGATTTAGCGCAAAATTGGCGGCAGGAAGTCTGCCGCCAGCGCCTGCTCAGGCGGCAAAAAAGGCGATCAGGATCGGGACCAGCAGGCTCAGCAGAAAACCGTGCACGATGGCGGCAGGGACGATCTCCACGCCGCCGGAACGCTGCAGCACCGGTAAGGTGAAGTCCATGGAGGTGGCGCCGCACAGCCCCAGCGCCGTGGAGCGGCTACGGCGAATCAGGCCCGGAATTAACATGATGGCCAGCAGCTCGCGGCACAGGTCGTTAAAGAACGCCGCGCTGCCGATCACCGGGCCAAAGGATTCGGTCAGTAAAATACCGGAGAGTGAATACCAGCCGAAGCCGCTGGCCATCGCCAGACCGGTCTTTAGCGGCAAATCCAGAATAAAGGCGTTGAGGATGCCGCCGAGTAATGAACTGGCCGTGACCACCACGGCGACGATCATTCCCCGCCGGTTGAGGACTATTTGTCGCAAACTCATTCCATTATTGCGTAATTGAATACCGACGAGGAACAGGAGAAAGATCAGCGTATATTCGCTGGCTTCGGTGGCGTGTTGTAAAAAAGACAGGCCGGTCAGGCCAAGCAAGAAACCGAGCACCACCACACCGCACAGCTGGAGTGATTCCAGGGCCATGGCCAGGCGCGAGGGTAATTTCTCCTGACGATGCAGACTGCGCCAGGGCATTTTTCTTTCCAGCCACAGCAGAGCGGTAATATTACACAGTAAAATGATGACCACGCTCACCGCGGCGTAATGCAATATCGCCAGCAGATTGCTGGCCAGATTGTCGAGAAACGCCAGGCTGATACCCATAAAAAAGAGGATCACATAGACAATCCAGCTCAGCATCCGGTTAATCAGTTTTAACGCGGAGGAGTGACGAAGAGGCAGTAAATAGCCGACGACCAGCGGCAACAGAATGATGAATAGTCCCGAGAACATGAACGATGCAACCCTTGCATGATGAGAATAGCGCTCATGACACTATCCAAATAGCCGGGCCGAGTAAAGCTGTCGCCAGAAAGAAAAAGCCCGGGGACCCGGGCTTTAGAAAAGATTAATCGCGTTTTTCCAGCAGAGTGCGGTATAGCACGCCGCCGAGGATCCCGCCGACGATCGGCATGACCCAGAACAGCCACAGCTGCTGCAGCGCCCAACCGCCCTGGAAAATCGCCACCGCGGTGCTGCGCGCCGGGTTGACTGAGGTGTTGGTGACCGGAATGCTGATCAAATGGATGAGGGTCAGCGCCAGGCCGATAGCGATCGGCGCGAAGCCCGCAGGCGCGTGTTTGTCGGTAGCGCCATGGATAACCAGCAGGAAGCCGCAGGTCAGTACGATTTCAATAACGATAGCCGACAGCATAGAGAAGCCGCCCGGGGAGTGTTCGCCATAGCCGTTGGAGGCAAAACCGCTGGCGGCGGCATCAAAGCCGGCTTTACCGCTGGCCACTACGTACAGCACCGCGGCGGCAATAATTCCGCCGACCACCTGGGCGATAATATAGCCAATGACCTCTTTCGCCGGGAAACGACCGCCGGCCCACAGGCCTAAGGTCACCGCCGGGTTGAAATGACCGCCGGAAATATGGCCAACCGCATACGCCATGGTTAATACGGTTAAACCAAATGCCAGCGCCACGCCGGCAAAACCGATACCCAGCTCGGGAAATGCTGCGGCAAGGACGGCGCTACCGCAGCCGCCAAATACAAGCCAGAAGGTGCCGAAGCATTCGGCTGCTAATTTTCTGAACATAACCACCTCAATTTAAATGTTTACGCGCACGAGCGGACCGTGCCGTTCTTTATTTATCGTGATAAGGGACGACGATAAAAATAAAGCGGCGTTATTCTAGAGATAATCGCCATCCCAGAGCCAGTTAAATATATTGATATTATTTGATTTAGGGCAAGGTGAAGGGATTGCGTTTGCCAGTTTAACTATTCCTATATCCATCCAAGATTATCAATAGTGTAGAACATAACGTCTGAAATAAAACTATTTTGTTTGATGAATAATCAACAGCGGTTAATAGGCGGTAAGTGTGTAATTTTATGAATATATTTAACCTCCTGAATAGGATGCGCGAGGTGACTAAGCGGAGTGTCATCTTGCCGCCGCCCTCGCTATACTGTTGATTACTGAAGGAGAGTGGTGGTGTAGCGGAGGGGATATGCTTCTTGAGCGCGTAGAAATCGTCGGTTTTCGCGGTATCAATCGTCTGTCGTTGATGCTCGAGCAAAATAACGTCCTGATCGGGGAGAACGCGTGGGGGAAGTCCAGTCTGCTTGATGCGCTGACCCTGCTTTTGTCGCCAGAGTTCGATCTTTATCACTTTGTCCGCGATGACTTTTGGTTCCCCGCGGGCGACATCCAGGGGCGCGAGCACCATTTGCATATTATTCTGACCTTCCGCGAAACGGAGCCGGGACGCCATCGGGTGCGGCGTTTCCGTCCGCTTCAGCGCTGTTGGGTGCCCTGTGATGACGGGTATCACCGGGTGTTCTACCGCCTGGAAGGCGAACTCGCCGATGACGACAGCGTGATGACCTTGCGCAGTTTTATCGATGGCGAAGGCGAAGCGCTGGCGCTGGAGGATATCGATGAGCTGGCCAGACACCTGGTGCGTTTGATGCCGGTGCTGCGTCTGCGCGACGCGCGCTTTATGCGGCGCATTCATAACGGAACGGTACCGCACTCGCCGCAGATAGAGATCACCGCCCGCCAGCTGGATTTTCTGTCCCGCGAACTGGTCAGCCACCCGCAAAATTTATCCGACGGTCAGATCCGCGAGGGGTTGTCGGCCATGGTGCAGCTGCTGGAGCATTATTTTGCCGAGCAAAGCAGCGCCCAGACGCGACATCGCCTGATGCGGCGGCGTTCCCATGATGAACAGCGTAGCTGGCGTTATCTGGATATTATCAACCGGATGATCGACAAGCCCGGCGGGCGCAGCCATCGGGTGATCCTGCTGGGGCTGTTCGCCACCCTGCTGCAGGCGAAAGGGACGGTGCGCCTCGATCGCGACGCGCGGCCGCTGCTGTTGATTGAAGATCCCGAGACCCGCCTGCATCCGATCATGCTCTCCGTCGCCTGGCATCTGCTGAATTTGCTGCCGTTGCAGCGGGTGACCACCACCAACTCCGGAGAGCTGCTGTCCCTGACGCCGGTGGAGCAGGTGTGTCGGCTGGTGCGTGAATCGGCGCGGGTGTCGGCATGGCGGCTGGGGCCCGGCGGAATGAATGCCGAAGAGAGTCGGCGCATTGCCTTTCATATCCGCTTCAATCGCGCCTCATCGCTCTTCGCCCGCTGTTGGTTGCTGGTGGAGGGGGAGACGGAAACCTGGGTTATCAACGAACTGGCCCGCCAGTGCGGCCATCATTTTGATGCTGAAGGGGTGAAAGTCATTGAATTCGCCCAGTCGGGCCTGAAGCCGTTGATCAAATTCGCCCGCCGGATGGGGATCCAGTGGCACGTGCTGGTGGACGGCGATGAGGCAGGGAAAAAATATGCCGCGACCGTACGCGGCCTGCTGAATAACGATCGCGAACTGGAGCGCGACCATCTGACCACTCTGCCGGCGCTGGATATGGAACACTTTATGTATCGTCAGGGATTTGATGACGTTTACCACCGGGTGGCGCAGATCCCGGATAATGTGCCCATGAATATGCGGCGGGTGATCACCAAGGCCATTCATCGTTCATCCAAGCCGGACCTGGCGATTGAGGTGGCAATGGAAGCCGGCCGCCGTGGGGTGGACGCAGTGCCGACGCTGCTGAAAAAAATGTTCTCGCGGGTACTGTGGCTGGCCCGCGGTCGCGCCGATTAATCTCTTCGCCGTCGGGGAGCTCGGTGGCGCAAAGCTCTCCGGCAGCTAAACAAAACGTCATTGGCGCGAAAAATGGATGTTCTGTTGCCAATGGGTTTCGATAGAATCACCGCCTGGAGCGGCAGGGGAAACAGCAGGAATCGGAATATGAAAGTGAAGGGAAAACGCAGGACCGTCTGGTGGCTGTTGGCGATCGTGGTGCTGGGTCTGGCGGTCTGGGGATGGCAGATCCTCAACGCGCCGCTGCCGCACTACCAGACACTGGTGGTGCGCAAAGGCGACCTCCAGCAGAGCGTGCTGGCTACCGGCAAGCTGGATGCCCTGCGAAAAGTTGACGTCGGCGCCCAGGTCAGCGGACAGCTGAAGACGCTGCACGTGAATATCGGCGATAAGGTCAAAAAGGACCAACTGCTGGGGGTTATCGATCCTGAGCAGGCGCAAAACCAGATCAAAGAGGTGGAAGCGACGTTGATGGAGCTGCGCGCCCAGCTCAATCAGGCGCGCGCGGAGAGTAAGCTGGCGCAGGTGACCCTGGCCCGTCAGCAGCAGCTGGCGCAGCGCCAGCTGGTCTCGCGACAGGACCTCGATACCGCGGCCACCGACCTGGCGGTGAAACAGGCGCAAATCGGCACCATTGAAGCGCAAATTAAGCGCAACCAGGCGACGCTCGACACCGCGAAGACCAACCTCGACTACACGCGGATCCTGGCGCCGATGGCTGGCGAAGTGACGCAAATTACCACCCTGCAGGGACAGACGGTGATCGCTGCCCAGCAGGCGCCGAACATTCTGACCCTGGCGGACCTCAGCACCATGCTGGTTAAAGCGCAGGTCTCCGAAGCGGATGTCATCCATCTCAGACCGGGGCAAAAGGCGTGGTTTACCGTGCTGGGCGACCCGTTAACCCGCTATGAAGGCAAGCTGAAGGACATTCTGCCGACGCCGGAAAAAGTCAACGACGCCATCTTCTATTATGCCCGCTTCGAGGTCCCGAACCCGCAGGGGATTCTGCGCCTCGACATGACCGCGCAGGTGCATATTCAACTGGCCGAGGTGAAGAACGTGATCACCATCCCGCTGAGCGCCCTGGGCGATGCGGTCGGTGATAACCGCTACCACGTCCGGCTGTTGCGTACCGGCGAGGTCAAAGAGCGTGAGATTGTCATTGGCGCGCGCAATGATACCGACGTCGCGGTGGTGCAGGGACTTGAAGAGGGGGATGAGGTGATCGTCGGCGAGAGCGCGAGCGGGGCGGCAAAATGACGGCCTTGCTCGAGCTGCGTGATATTCGTCGCAGCTATCCTTCCGGCGACGGCAGCGTTGAGGTCCTCAAGGGGATCACCCTCAGTATCCATGCCGGGGAGATGGTGGCGATCGTGGGCGCCTCCGGCTCGGGTAAATCAACGCTGATGAACATCCTTGGCTGCCTTGATAAACCCACCAGCGGCACCTATCGGGTGGCGGGAACCGATATTGCACAGCTGGATGGCGATGCGCTGGCCCGTCTGCGGCGGGAACACTTTGGTTTTATCTTTCAACGCTATCACCTGCTGTCGCATCTGACCGCCGCGCAGAACGTCGAAGTGCCGGCGGTGTATGCCGGCAGTGAACGGCGGGCGCGCCTGGCGCGCGCTCATGAGCTGCTGGCGCGCCTGGGGCTTGGCGATCGCGCCGACTATCAGCCGTCGCAGCTGTCCGGCGGCCAACAGCAGCGGGTCAGTATTGCCCGCGCCCTGATGAACGGTGGGGAAGTGATCCTCGCCGATGAGCCGACCGGCGCGCTGGACAGCCATTCCGGCGAAGAGGTGATGGCGATCCTGCACCAGCTGAAAGCGCAGGGGCACACGGTCATCATTGTCACTCACGATCCGCAGGTCGCCGCTCAGGCGGAGCGGATCGTCGAGATCCGCGATGGCGAAATCGTCCGCAACCCCTCCGCCAGCCGCCAGGGCGGTGGGCTGCGCGCCCGTCAGCAGGAGGAGCCCTCGGCGTGGCGTCAGTTCACCAGCGGCTTTCGCGAGGCGCTGGTCATGGCCTGGCGGGCGATGGCGGCGAATAAAATGCGCACCCTGCTGACCATGCTCGGCATTATTATTGGGATTGCCTCGGTGGTGTCGATCGTCGTGGTGGGCGATGCCGCCAAACAGATGGTGCTGGCAGATATTCGCGCGATAGGCACCAATACCATTGACGTCTACCCTGGCAAGGATTTTGGCGATGACGACCCGCGCTATCAACAGGCGCTGAAGTATGACGACTTGCTGGCGATCCAGAAACAGCCGTGGGTGCGTTCCGCTACGCCGGCGGTGTCAAAAAGCCTGCGTCTGCGCGCCAACAATATTGACGTAGCCGCCAGCGCGGAAGGGGTGGGGCCGCAATACTTTAATGTTTACGGCATGACCTTTAGCGAGGGCAATACCTTTAATGAGCTGCAGCTCAACAGCCGGGCGCAGGTGGTGGTGCTCGACAGCAATACCCGTCGCCAGCTGTTTCCCAATAAAGCGAAAGTGGTGGGCGAGGTGATTCTGGTGGGCAATATGCCGGCCACGGTGATTGGCGTTGCGGATGAAAAGCAGTCGATGTTCGGCAGCAGTAAAATTCTCCGCGTCTGGTTGCCCTACACCACCATGGCGGGAAGGGTGATGGGCCAGTCGTGGCTGAACTCGATCACCGTCCGCGTTCATGAAGGCTATGACAGCGACACCGCTGAAAAGCAGCTGCTGCGTTTGCTGGAGCTGCGGCATGGTAAAAAAGATGTATTCACCTGGAATATGGACAGCATCTTGAAAACCGCCGAAAGGACCACACATACCTTACAGCTGTTCCTGACATTGGTGGCGGTGATCGCCCTGGTGGTCGGCGGGATTGGCGTGATGAATATTATGCTGGTGTCGGTGACCGAACGAACGCGTGAGATAGGCATCCGCATGGCGGTTGGCGCCCGGGCCAGCGATGTGCTGCAGCAGTTTCTCATCGAAGCGGTGCTGGTTTGCCTGGTCGGCGGCGCGCTGGGGGTGACATTGTCGCTGATGATTGCGTTTATTCTGCAGCTGTTTCTCCCCGGCTGGGAGATCGGTTTTTCGCCGCTGGCGCTGGTGACAGCGTTTCTCTGTTCGACGTTAACCGGGGTGCTGTTTGGGTGGCTGCCGGCGCGCAATGCGGCGCGGCTCGATCCGGTGGATGCCCTGGCGCGGGAGTAGTCGGGATGAGAAATAAAAATGCCAGTCAGAAGGACTGGCATTTTATTAGCAGGATGTACACAATGAAGCAAAAGAGTTATGCAGCCGTTTCCGCTTCCACAGGGACGATCACGCTGGCGTGGTTGCCTTTTGGCCCCTGGTGAACATCAAACCGAACGGCTTGTCCGGCTTTTAGCGTTCTGTAACCATCCATCTGGATGGTGGAGTAATGGGCGAAAATGTCTTCGCCGCCGCCCTCAGGGCAGATAAAACCGAACCCTTTGGCATTGTTGAACCACTTAACAGTACCCATTTCCATACTTCGACATCCTTCGTAAATCTTTATTAGTAAGATGGAATGAACCGGTGGTGGAGTGACGAGTTGTTCAATTGCTCGCCAACTCTCGCCACTACAATTTAGAGAAATACGAAAACGCGTCAAGCGATTGAGGAGGGGGAGCGGCGAAAAATGCGTCAAAATTTGAAGCAGTTAACGCTATTGCCGGGGAATGTGACAGCCGTCGCGGATAGAAGCGATAGATGATAGTTATCTATGATCTGTTGTAGATTTGTGATGAGCATAACCTCTGGTCATCGACAGGCCTCCGCCTGTTGGCAACAGCAACCGATGATGAACACTGACGATGAGTAAGAGAGATTGGCTGGACTTCGAGCACCTGGTTGACGACGAAGTTCGTGATGCGATTAAACCGCCATCTATGTATAAAGTGATATTGGTCAATGATGACTACACTCCAATGGAGTTTGTTATTGACGTGTTACAAAAATTCTTTTCTTATGATGTTGAACGTGCAACGCAACTGATGCTCACGGTTCACTATGAAGGTAAGGCGATTTGTGGCGTGTTTACCGCGGAAGTGGCGGAGACCAAAGTCGCTATGGTGAATCAGTACGCGAGGGAGAACGAGCATCCATTGCTGTGTACGCTGGAAAAAGCCTGAATACAGGCATGAAAATTGGGGGAGGTGCCTATGCTCAATCAAGAACTGGAACTCAGTTTAAATATGGCTTTCGCCAGAGCGCGCGAGCACCGTCATGAGTTTATGACCGTCGAGCACTTGCTGCTGGCTCTGCTAAGCAACCCCTCGGCCCGTGAGGCCCTGGAAGCGTGTTCAGTGGACCTGGTGGCATTGCGTCAGGAACTTGAAGCCTTCATCGAACAAACCACACCCGTCCTGCCAGCCACGGAAGAAGAGCGCGATACCCAGCCGACGCTGAGCTTCCAGCGTGTGCTGCAGCGCGCCGTCTTCCACGTGCAATCTTCTGGCCGCAGCGAAGTGACCGGCGCCAACGTGCTGGTGGCGATTTTCAGCGAGCAGGAGTCGCAGGCCGCCTACCTGCTGCGTAAACATGAAGTGAGCCGACTCGATGTGGTGAACTTCATTTCTCATGGTACACGCAAAGACGAGCCGAGCCAGTCTTCCGATAACAGCGGAAGCCAGCCTGGCAATGAAGAGCAAGCCGGCGGGGAGGAACGTATGGAAAACTTCACCACCAACCTCAATCAGCTTGCTCGCGTCGGCGGCATTGATCCCCTGATCGGCCGTGAAAAAGAGCTGGAGCGCGCCATCCAGGTTCTGTGCCGTCGGCGTAAAAATAACCCGCTGCTGGTGGGAGAATCCGGCGTCGGTAAAACCGCCATCGCCGAAGGCCTTGCCTGGCGTATTGTGCAGGGCGACGTGCCGGAAGTCATGGCTGACTGCACCATCTACTCGCTCGATATTGGTTCTCTGCTGGCCGGGACGAAATACCGTGGCGATTTTGAAAAACGCTTTAAAGCGTTGCTCAAACAGCTGGAGCAGGATACCAACAGCATCCTGTTCATTGATGAGATCCACACCATCATCGGTGCGGGGGCGGCGTCTGGCGGTCAGGTCGATGCGGCTAACCTGATCAAACCGCTGCTTTCCAGCGGCAAGATCCGGGTGATTGGCTCCACCACTTACCAGGAGTTCAGCAACATCTTTGAGAAAGATCGTGCGCTGGCCCGCCGTTTCCAGAAAATTGATATTACCGAACCGTCGGTGGAAGAGACCGTGCAGATTATCAACGGCCTGAAGCCGAAGTACGAAGCGCACCACGATGTGCGTTATACCGCCAAGGCGGTGCGTGCCGCGGTTGAGCTGGCGGTGAAATACATTAACGATCGTCATCTGCCGGATAAGGCGATTGACGTGATTGACGAGGCAGGGGCGCGGGCGCGCTTAATGCCGGTCAGCAAGCGTAAGAAAACGGTCAATGTGGCGGATATCGAGTCAGTGGTGGCGCGCATTGCGCGGATCCCTGAGAAGAGCGTCTCCCGCAGCGATCGCGATACGCTGAAAAACCTTGGCGATCGACTGAAAATGCTGGTCTTTGGTCAGGATAAGGCCATCGAGGCGCTGACGGAAGCCATCAAAATGGCGCGCGCCGGGCTGGGCCATGAGCACAAGCCGGTGGGTTCATTCCTGTTCGCCGGGCCGACCGGGGTGGGGAAAACCGAAGTGACCGTGCAGCTGGCGAAGGCGCTGGGTATTGAGCTGCTGCGTTTTGATATGTCCGAATATATGGAACGTCATACCGTCAGCCGTTTAATCGGGGCGCCTCCGGGCTACGTCGGCTTCGATCAGGGCGGGCTGCTGACCGATGCGGTGATTAAACATCCGCACGCGGTGCTGCTGCTCGATGAGATCGAAAAAGCGCATCCGGACGTGTTCAACCTGCTGCTGCAGGTGATGGATAACGGAACGCTGACCGATAACAACGGACGTAAAGCGGACTTCCGCAACGTGGTGCTGGTGATGACCACTAACGCCGGGGTGCGGGAAACCGAGCGTAAATCGATTGGCCTTATCCAGCAGGACAACAGTCCGGATGCAATGGATGAGATCAAGAAGATCTTTACGCCGGAGTTCCGTAACCGTCTCGACAACATTATCTGGTTCGATCACCTCTCCACCACGGTGATCCATCAGGTTGTCGACAAGTTTATCGTCGAGCTGCAGGTTCAGCTGGATCAGAAAGGCGTCTCCCTGGAAGTCAGCCAGGAAGCGCGCGACTGGCTGGCGGAAAAAGGCTACGACCGGGCGATGGGGGCACGTCCGATGGGACGCGTCATTCAGGACAACCTGAAAAAACCGCTGGCGAACGAGCTGCTGTTTGGCTCGCTGGTCGACGGGGGGCAGGTGACGGTCTCTCTGGACAGCGTGAAAAATACGCTGACTTACGACTTCCAGAGCGCGCCGAAGCACAAACCGGAAGCCGCCCACTAAGGCGATATCTTGCATGTAAAAACCGGCCATTGGCCGGTTTTTTTTTGCTGGCTGGCGGTAGAAATGAAAAGACCGGGAATTATCCCGGCCTTCAGCATCTGACGCCTTAGTGGCGAAAACAATCAGCGACTACGGAAGACAATGCGGCCTTTGCTCAGGTCGTACGGGGTCAGCTCAACAGTCACTTTGTCGCCCGTCAGAATGCGGATGTAGTTTTTACGCATTTTACCGGAGATATGCGCGGTTACCACGTGACCGTTTTCCAGTTCTACGCGGAACATAGTGTTAGGCAACGTTTCAAGTACGGTGCCCTGCATTTCAATATTGTCTTCTTTGGCCATCTAGTCCTCTGGGGTATCACTACCGTAGTTTTGAACCGGCAAGATAATGCCGAAGTTCATCATGTAAGTAAAGTTTTACGTGTCTACCCTGAATCATTCACCTTACCGCAAGGCGCGCAGTCAGCACGCCGGCAATGGAAATATGACGGGTATGAATCGCCGAAGTAGTTTTGGCGCATTGCCCGGGACACACACGGCCATGCCGCGTGACAGGCGCAAACGTAAAGGGGAGTGACAGAACGATGGGCGTTATCTGACTCTTATTATTCCCAAACGGCGGCGGGGCAACAGGCAGAAGCTACTCTACCGCGCAATTATACCATCCTGACGCAAAATGTGCTGAAAACATTTTATTATCCGCCCGGAAATAGCACCCGTGGTACCCAAAATCGCTCGGGTAGACGGTAGCCGCGTAATACCGAGAGATAGTCCAGATAATCGCGGCGGGGAATATCCACTGCGCCTAATGACGCGGTGTGGTTGTTCAGCACCTGACAGTCAATTAATTTACCGCCGCTCTGCGCAAAGTCCTGGCAAAATACCAGCAGCGCGGTTTTAGAGGCATTTTCCGCCCGGCTGAACATCGACTCGCCGCAAAACAACGCCCCCTGCGCCACGCCGTACATTCCCCCCACAAGGGTATTCTCCTGCCAGACTTCAATAGAGTGGGCATGGCCCAGCTCATGCAGCTGGTGATAGGCGCGAACGATGCTGCTGGTTATCCAGGTGCCTTCGTCACGATCGCTGGCGCAGCCCTCAATCACCTCGCCAAAGGCATGATTGAGCGTGACGCGGTAGGGGGAGCGCTGATGAAAGCGCTTCATGCTGCGGCTGAGATGGAACTGCTCCGGCCAAAGCACTGCCCGGGGATCGGGCGACCACCAGAGGATCGGGTCGCCGGGGGAAAACCAGGGAAAAATACCACGCTGATAGGCCATCAGCAGACGCGCGGGGCTTAGATCGCCGCCGAGCGCCAGCAGGCCGTTAGGTTCACGCAGGGCGCCTTCCGGAGAAGGGAAGGCGATAGAATGCCGGGAGAGCTGAACCAGACGCATTTTAACCTCAATACGCATCAGCAAAAATTAGATAATAGCCTACAGACGCTGTTTAAACTGGAAGTACCGGCCCTGTTTAGCGAGCAGCTCCGCGTGACTACCTTGCTCAATTATCTGGCCGTTGTCCATGACTATTATCTGATTAAAACGCGCCAGGCCTCGCAGGCGGTGGGTGACCATCAGCACGGTTTTCTCGCGCATGACTTCCGCCAGCAGATGCAGGATCTGGCTTTCGGTGGCGGCATCCAGACCTTCTGTCGGTTCATCCAGCAGCATCAGCGGCGCATCGTGGAGCAGCGCGCGGGCAATGGCCAGCCGGCGCAGTTCGCCGCCGGAAAGCTGGCGTCCGCCTTCGCCCAGCCAGCCGTTGAGTCCGCCATCTTCCAGCAGTTTTTCCAGGCCTACCTTCTCAAGGGTGGCGCAGAGCAGAGTGTCATCAGCCTCAGGCGCCGCCAGCCGCAGGTTGTCGCGCAGGGTGGCGCTGAACAGATGCACGCGCTGCGGCACCACGCTCATTGACTGCCGCAGGGTGGCTTCGCTCAGCCCGGACAGCGGCTGGTCGTTGAGCAATATCTCTCCCTGCGCCGGATCCCATGCGCGGGTGAGCAACTGCAACAGCGTCGACTTTCCGCAGCCGGTTCGGCCAAGAATAGCGATATGTTCCCCGGCGGCAATCTGCAGGGAGATGTTCTCCAGGGCGGGGGAGGGCTGCTGCGGGTAGCGGAAGGTGACCTGCCTGAAGGTTAAGGCCACCTGCGCAGGCCTGCTGGCCTCGCCCTCAACGAAGGAGACTTCCGGCTGCTGGTCAGTGATCTGCGAGATCCGCAGCGCGGAGGCGATCACCTGACCTAAATGCTGGAAAGCGCCGGTGACGGGCGCCAGGGCTTCGAAAGCCGCCAGGGCGCAGAAGACGAATAGGGCGATCAGCGCCCCGGGCTGACTGTTGCCGCCGACGCCGTCTGAGGCCAGCCAGAGCATGGCCACCACGGCGATTCCGCCAATTAACAGCATTAGCGCCTGTGAAAGCGCGGTCAGCTCGGCCTGGCGACGCTGCGCGTCCTGCCAGCTGAGCTCGGTTTTTTCCATTTGCGCGCGATAGCGGTCGCTGGCGTTAAACACCATCAGCTCCGCCTGGCCCTGCAGCCAGGCGGTAAGCTGTTGTCGATACTGACCGCGCAGCTGGGTCATACTCTCTCCGGCCGGTTTACCGGCGCGATAGAACAGCGGCGGCATAACCAGCAGGGTCACCAGCATGATGCCGCCGAGCGTCAGCGCGAGGGTAACATCGAGCAGGCTTAATCCGCAGGTCACCACCACAATCACCACCAGCGCGCCGACCAGCGGCGAAATGACCCGCAGGTAGAGATGATCCAGGGTGTCGACGTCGGCGACTACGCGGTTGAGCAGTTCCCCCTGGCGAAAGCGCGCCAGCCCCGCCGGAGAGAGGGGGAGCAGTTTGCTGAAGGTGAAGACGCGCAGGTGCTGCAGCACGCGGAAGGTGGCATCGTGGCTGACCAGACGCTCGAAATAGCGTCCGGCGGTACGGATAATCGCTGCGCCGCGGACGCCCGCGGCGGGCAGCATATAGTTAAAACTGTAGATCCCGGCGACGCCCACCACCGCAGAGGCGGAGAGAAACCAGCCGGAGAGCGTCAGCAGGCCGATACTGGCCAGCAGGGTCACAATAGCCAGTACGATGCCGAGCAGCAGCATCCATTTGTGGCGTTTATACAGTGCCAGATAGGGTAAGAGCGCACGCATTTAAATCTCCTCCTGACGATGGGCCAACAGCGCCGAGAAGACCCCGCCGGCGCGGGCCAGCGTGGCGTAGTCGCCTTGTTCGATAATCTGTCCGTTCTGCATCACCCAGACGGCATCCCAGTCCGCCAGTCCCTCAAGCTGATGGGTAACCAGCAGCGTGGTTTGCTGGGTGGAGGCGTGGGTCAACGCCTGCATGACCCGTTGTTCGCTATGGGCGTCGAGGCTGGCGGCGGGTTCATCCAGCAGCAGCAGGCGGCACGGCACCAACAGCGCGCGGGCGACCGCGATACGCTGCGCCTGGCCGACCGACAGACGGCCCGCCTGATCGCCCACGGCGGTATGGATCCCATCCGGCAGCAGAGCGATAAACTCGCTCACCCAGGCCTTGTCCAGCGCCAGCCGAAGCTGGGCATCGCTGGCTTCCGGCCACGCCAGCAGCACATTTTCCCGCAGCGTGGCGGCAGGAAGCTGGGGATTCTGCCCCACCCAGCTTAACAGGCGACGCCAGCGATCGGCGTCCAGCTCGCGCAGCTCCACGCCGTTGACCTTCAGCGAACCTTCATAGGGCAAAAAGCCGAGCAGGGTGTTCAGCAGGGAACTTTTCCCTGAGCCGCTCTGTCCCACCAGCACCACCCGCGCGCCTGCAGGCAGTGAAAAATTCAGCGGCCCGGCGAGGACTTTCCCGTCGGGGGATTTAATCAGCAGATCGCGCGCTTCCACGCCAATCAGATCGTTATCATTTAAGGTTTTTTCGCCACGCTCCACCTGGGTCAGCGGGGTTTCCATAAACGTTTTCAGACTGTCCGCAGCGCCGACGGCCTGGGCTTTGGCATGGTAGAAGGTGCCCAGGTCGCGTAATGGCTGGAAAAACTCCGGGGCGAGGATCAGCGTCAGGAAGCCCGCCATCAGCGTGACGCCCGCGCCATAGTGGCCGAAGTTAAGCTCGCCCAGGTATGAGAAGCCGAAATAAACCGCTACCAGCGCAATGGAGAGCGAGGTGAAAAACTCCAGTACTCCGGAGGAGAGGAACGCCAGGCGCAGGACTTCCATGGTGCGTTGGCGAAAGTCCTGCGAGGCGTCGCGAATATTATCCGTTTCGGCCTGACCACGGTGAAAAATACGCAAGGTTTCCATGCCGCGCAGACGGTCGAGGAAGTGGCCGCTGAGGCGGGCCAGCGCCTGGAAGTTACGCCGGTTGGCATCGGCGGCGCCCATCCCAACCAGGGCCATGAACAGGGGGATCAGCGGCGCGGTGCCGAGGAGGATCAGCGCGGCGGCCCAGTTGATCGGGAAAATAGTGATAACGATCAGCAGCGGCACGCAGGCCGCCAGCGTCATCTGCGGCAGGTAGCGGGCATAATAGTCATGCATATCGTCGATCTGCTCGAGGATAAGCGTCGCCCAGCTGCCGGCCGGTTTACCCTGGATCCACGCCGGGCCCGCCTGCTGGAGACGGTCGAGCACCTGGCGGCGAATTTCATAGCGAATATGCTGTCCGGCCTGAAAGCCGACCCGTTCACGCAGCCAGACCACCCAGGCGCGCAGCACAAAGGTCAGCACCAGCAGGGTCAGCGGCAGCAGCAGGGCGGTCGCAGGAATATTCTCCATCACCATCCGGTGCAGGATCCGCGCCAGGAACCAGGCCTGCGCCACGATCAGCAGACCGCTCGCCACGCCGAGGAGGCGGGAAATCATCAACCAGCGACGGGAGATAATGCTTTGCTGTTTTAACCAGCGGGTTAACTCTTGTTGACGGGTTTTATTCATTGCGCGCTTAGCAGGTGTCGTTATGGGAATATTGGGCACGGCAATGTTACATCGCGGCAAAAATAAAGGCGACTTTTCGTCGCCTTCTTTACCTTTGTTACTGACTTGTAAAGATTATTTGCACGCGTCAGCCAGACCGTCGAGGTAACGTTCAGCGTCCAGCGCCGCCATGCAGCCGGTGCCGGCGGAGGTGATAGCCTGACGATAAATATGGTCCATGACATCGCCGGCGGCAAACACGCCCGGGATGCTGGTCTGGGTCGCGTTGCCGTGGATACCGGACTGCACTTTGATGTAGCCGTTCTCCAGCTCCAGCTGACCTTCAAAGATGGCGGTGTTCGGGCTGTGGCCGATGGCGACAAACAGACCGGCTACTTCCAGGGACTCGACGTTGTCGCTGTTTTTGGTATCGCGCAGACGCAGGCCGCTGACGCCCATCTGGTCGCCGGTCACCTCTTCGAGGGTGCGATCGGTATGCAGCACGATGTTGCCGCTTGCCACTTTGTCCATCAGGCGTTTGATGAGGATTTTTTCCGCACGGAAGGAATCGCGACGGTGGATCAGATGTACCTCAGAGGCGATGTTCGACAGATACAGGGCCTCTTCAACCGCGGTGTTGCCGCCGCCGATCACCGCCACTTTCTGGTTGCGATAGAAGAATCCGTCACAGGTGGCGCACGCGGAAACGCCGCGGCCCTTGAAGGCTTCTTCGGAAGGCAGGCCCAGGTAACGGGCTGAAGCGCCGGTGGCGATAATCAGCGCGTCACAGGTGTATTCGCCGCTGTCGCCGGTCAGACGGAACGGCCGGTTTTGCAGGTCGACGCGGCTGATATGGTCGAAAATAATCTCGGTTTCAAATTTCGCGGCATGCTCGTGCATGCGCTCCATCAGCAGCGGACCGGTCAAATCGTTCGGATCGCCTGGCCAGTTTTCCACTTCCGTCGTGGTGGTCAGCTGACCGCCTTTTTCCATCCCGGTGATCAGCACCGGCTGCAGGTTGGCGCGCGCGGCATAGACCGCCGCGGTGTATCCCGCAGGTCCAGAACCAAGAATAAGCAGTTTACTGTGTTTGGCTGTGCCCATGAGATCCCCATAATAATTGGCATACATTGGGCTGGGATTGTAGGGAATTTGTTGTCGTAAAAAAAGAGCGCAGCGATTTTGTTAACGATGTGTGCAATAGAAGCGGCCGATGAATTGGCGATTTTCCCGGCAAGGAATATAACTATTTCTACTGTTGGCGGGACAATTATAAGACGAAAAAATGAGAATCAACCAGGGTGGATGATGAATATCTGGCATCTTGTACTAAAAATCGATGTTTTGCTTTGACAATCCCCTGTGCTTTTGCGAAAACATTCAAGGAAGAAAAAAAGCAGTATTTGGCGTGCGGCGAATTTTCATGCACGCAAATGCCATTTTTATCCGGGTTAACGAAATCTACGCATGGTGTGGACAGACGCCATGCGTGATATCGGTGACTGCCGTCAGGCAACGGGCTTCTCACGTACCCCTGGGTTACCTAATGTCGTACGGGTAATAACAGGATGGGCTCTGGCAGTGAAGGCACAGAGCCGGAACAGGAGTAGGGAAGGAATACAGAGAGACAATAATAATGGTAGATAGCAAGAAGCGCCCTGGCAAAGATCTCGACCGCATTGATCGTAACATCCTGAATGAATTGCAAAAAGATGGGCGAATTTCTAACGTCGAGCTTTCTAAACGGGTGGGACTTTCTCCGACGCCTTGCCTTGAGCGTGTGCGTCGTCTTGAAAGACAGGGTTTTATTCAGGGCTATACGGCGCTGCTCAACCCGCATTATCTGGATGCATCACTTCTGGTATTTGTTGAGATTACTCTGAATCGTGGCGCACCGGATGTGTTTGAGCAATTTAACGCCGCAGTGCAAAAACTTGAAGAAATTCAAGAGTGTCATCTGGTTTCCGGTGATTTCGACTATCTGTTGAAAACCCGCGTACCGGATATGTCAGCGTATCGTAAATTACTGGGCGAGACCTTGCTGCGCCTGCCGGGCGTTAACGACACCCGTACCTATGTGGTAATGGAAGAAGTCAAGCAAAGTAATCGTCTGGTTATTAAGACGCGCTAACACGGAACAGGTGCAAACTCGACGTAGTTTGATTACACTCCTGTTAATCCATACAGCAACAGTGCCGGGGAGACCCGGCGCTGTTGTCCGTTTTAGCAGCAGGCAGGAAACAGCCTGATACCTGGAGAGCCTTTCTTGAGCCAGGAATACACCGAAGACAAAGAAGTCAAACTTACCAAACTCAGCAGCGGGCGCCGACTCCTTGAGGCGATGCTCATCCTTTGCTCCCTCTTCGCCATCTGGCTGATGGCGGCATTACTGAGCTTTAACCCCTCGGACCCAAGCTGGTCGCAAACGGCATGGCATGAGCCTATTCATAATTTAGGCGGCGCCCCCGGCGCGTGGCTTGCCGATACCCTGTTTTTCATTTTTGGCGTCATGGCCTATACCATCCCGGTGATCATCATCGGCGGATGCTGGTTTGCCTGGCGGCATCAGGAAAACGACGAATACATTGATTATTTCGCCGTTTCTCTGCGTCTCATCGGTGCGTTAGCCCTGATCCTGACCTCCTGCGGTCTGGCGGCGATTAACGCCGATGATATCTGGTACTTCGCCTCTGGCGGGGTGATTGGCAGCCTGCTGAGCACCACCCTGCAACCGCTGCTGCACAGCAGCGGCGGCACCATCGCTCTGTTGTGCATCTGGGCGGCCGGCCTGACGCTGTTTACCGGCTGGTCGTGGGTCAGCATTGCGGAAAAACTGGGCGGCGGCATCCTGTCCGTACTCACCTTTGCCAGCAACCGCACCCGTCGGGATGATACCTGGGTCGATGAAGGCGAATACGAAGACGACGATGAAGAGTACGACGACGAAGAGGTGGCAACCCCCCAGGAGTCGCGTCGGGCCCGTATCTTGCGCAGCGCGCTGGCGCGGCG
Source organism: Klebsiella sp. M041 (assembly GCF_059759695.1). NCBI lineage: Bacteria > Pseudomonadati > Pseudomonadota > Gammaproteobacteria > Enterobacterales > Enterobacteriaceae > Klebsiella > Klebsiella sp. M041. Next base: position 276,479 of record NZ_JCAXWU010000004.1, on the reverse strand, counting down.
TAAACGTCTGGCCGAGAAGTTTACCAACCCTATGGGGCGTAAAACCGACGCGGCGCTTTTCTCCGGCAAACGGATGGACGACGGGGAAGAGGCCGTGCAGTACAGCGCCAGCGGTGCGCCTGTCGCCGCCGACGATGTACTGTTTTCCGGTGCCAGCGCCGCGCGTCCCGCAGAGAATGATGTGCTATTTTCCGGCGCCAGCGCCGCGCGCCCGGGCGATTTCGACCCTTACGATCCGTTGCTGAACGGCCACAGTATCGCTGAGCCGGTGGGCGCAGCGGCGGCGGCCACTGCCGCGCCGCAGGCGTGGGGCGAGTCGACGGCGGGCCATCAAGGCGCTGCGCCGGCTTATCAGCCAGAAGCCAGCTATCCTCCGCAGCAGGCCTACCAGCCTGAACCCGCCCCGTTCCAGCAGGCTGCTTATCAGCCGCCAGCGGGGCAACCCGCGCCGCAGGCGTATCAGCCAGAGCCAGCGCAGTATCAACAGCCGGTTTACGATCCGCATGCCGGACAACAGCCTGCGCCGCAGGGGTATCAACCCGAGCCTGCACAGTATCAGCAGCCGGTTTACGATCCGTATGCCGGACAACAGCCTGCGCCGCAGGGGTATCAACCAGAGCCTGCACAGTATCAGCAGCCGGTTTACGATCCATATGCCGGGCAACAGCCTGCGCCGCAGGGCTATCAATCCGAGCCTGCACAGTATCAGCAGCCGGTTTACGATCCGCATGCCGGTCAGCCCGCGCCGCAGGGGCATCAACCCGAGCCTGCGCCGCACCAGCAGCCGGTTTACGATCCATATGCCGGGCAACAGCCTGCGCCGCAGGGGTATCAACCCGAGCCTGCACAGTATCAGCAGCCGGTTTACGATCCGTATGCCGGCCAGCCCGCGCCGCAGGGGTATCAACCCGAGCCTGCACAGTATCAGCAGCCGGTTTACGATCCGCATGCCGGTCAGCCCGCGCCGCAGGCGTATCAGCCTGAGCCCGCGCCGGTACCTGCCGCGCAGCCAGAGCCTGAGGCCGTGCAGGAAGAAGTGAAACGTCCGCCGCTCTATTACTTCGAGGAAGTGGAAGAGAAACGGGCGCGCGAACGCGAGCTGCTGGCTTCCTGGTATCAGCCTATTCCGGAGCCGGAAAGCCCGATCGCCACCAAACCGCTGACGCCGCCAGCCGCCCCGTCCAAACCGCCCGTGGAGTCAACCGTGGTTTCTGCGGTGGCGGCCGGGGTGCATCAGGCAACGGCTGCCAGCGGCGGCTCAGCGGCCGCGACGACGGCGACCGCCGCGTCCGCAGCGACGGCGCCATTGTTCAGCCCGGCCTCCAGCGGACCGCGGGTACAGGTGAAAGAGGGCATTGGTCCAAAACTACCGCGGCCTAATCGCGTTCGCGTCCCGACGCGTCGGGAACTGGCCTCCTACGGCATCAAGCTACCGTCGCAGCGTGAAGCAGAACAGCGCGCGCGGCAGGCAGAGCGAGACCCCCATTATGATGATGGGCTGCTCTCGGATGAGGAAGCGGATGCTATGGAGCAGGATGAACTGGCTCGCCAGTTCGCCGCCACTCAACAGCAGCGCTATGGCCATCGCTGGGAAGACGATAACGCGACTGATGACGATGATGCCGACGCCGCGGCGGAAGCGGAGCTGGCGCGCCAGTTTGCCGCCACCCAGCAGCAGCGCTACGCCTCCGAGCAGCCGCCGGGCGCCAATCCGTTCTCACCGGCGGATTACGAATTCTCGCCGATGAAAACCCTGGTCAATGAGGGGCCGAGCGAGCCGCTGTTTACGCCGACACCTGAAGTACAGCCGCAGCAGCCAGCCCAGCACTATCAACAACCGGCCGCCGCTCCGCAGCAGGGTTATCAACCTGCGCAGCACCAGCCGGTACACCATCAGCCAGTACCGCCGCAGCCTTACCAGACTGCGCCGCAGTCCGTGCCGCAGCACCAGCCGGTTACCCCGCAGGGGCATCAGCCTGCCGCGCCTGCGCCGCAGGAGAGCCTGATCCACCCGCTGCTGATGCGCAATGGCGATAGTCGACCGCTGCAAAAGCCGACGACGCCGCTGCCGTCGCTGGATCTGCTTACGCCGCCGCCCAGTGAAGTCGAGCCGGTGGATACCTTTGCTCTCGAGCAGATGGCACGACTGGTGGAAGCGCGACTCGCCGATTTCCGCATTAAAGCGGATGTGGTGAACTACTCGCCGGGGCCGGTGATCACCCGCTTCGAACTGAATCTGGCGCCTGGCGTCAAAGCGGCGCGAATCTCTAACCTGTCACGGGATCTGGCGCGTTCGCTGTCCACGGTCGCCGTGCGCGTGGTGGAGGTGATCCCGGGTAAACCGTATGTCGGGCTTGAGCTGCCGAATAAAAAGCGCCAGACCGTCTACCTGCGTGAAGTGCTCGACAACAGCAAGTTCCGTGATAACCCGTCGCCGCTGACCGTGGTGCTGGGTAAAGACATCGCCGGCGATCCGGTGGTGGCCGATCTGGCGAAAATGCCGCACCTGCTGGTGGCCGGTACCACCGGTTCCGGTAAGTCGGTCGGCGTCAACGCCATGATCCTCAGCATGCTCTACAAGGCGCAGCCGGAAGATGTGCGTTTCATCATGATTGACCCGAAAATGCTGGAGCTGTCGGTCTACGAAGGTATTCCGCACCTGCTGACGGAAGTGGTTACCGACATGAAAGACGCCGCCAATGCGCTGCGCTGGAGCGTCAACGAGATGGAGCGTCGCTACAAGCTGATGTCGGCGCTGGGCGTGCGTAACCTGGCGGGCTATAACGAGAAGATTGCAGAAGCGGCGCGCATGGGGCGTCCGATCCCGGATCCGTACTGGAAGCCTGGCGACAGTATGGACGCCGTGCACCCGGTACTGGAAAAGCTGCCGTACATTGTGGTGCTGGTGGACGAATTCGCCGACCTGATGATGACCGTCGGTAAGAAGGTGGAAGAGCTGATCGCTCGCCTGGCGCAGAAAGCGCGTGCGGCGGGGATCCACCTGGTGCTGGCGACGCAGCGTCCGTCGGTGGATGTCATTACCGGTCTGATTAAGGCCAACATTCCGACGCGCATCGCTTTTACCGTGTCGAGCAAAATTGACTCGCGTACCATTCTGGATCAGGGCGGTGCGGAATCGCTGCTCGGGATGGGGGACATGCTCTACTCCGGGCCGAACTCCACCACGCCGGTGCGCGTCCATGGGGCGTTTGTTCGCGACCAGGAAGTCCACGCCGTGGTTCAGGACTGGAAAGCCCGCGGTCGTCCGCAGTATGTAGACGGCATTACCTCCGACAGCGAAAGCGAAGGCGGCGGCGGTGGCTTCGACGGTGGTGAAGAGCTGGATCCGCTGTTCGATCAGGCGGTCAGCTTTGTGACCGAGAAGCGTAAAGCGTCGATTTCCGGGGTGCAGCGCCAGTTCCGCATCGGCTATAACCGTGCCGCGCGTATTATCGAACAGATGGAAGCGCAGGGCATTGTCAGCGAGCAGGGCCATAACGGTAACCGCGAAGTACTGGCGCCGCCGCCCTTTGAATGAGTGCAAAGTTGGGTAAATAAGCGCAAAATCAGCCAATTCTTCTGTCCCGCCGCCGTCGGCGGTCCTACATTAGGGGCAGAAGAGGCTCCCGCGTCGGGAGTGACGCACATTAAGGAAGAACAATGAAAAAACTCGCAATCACCTGTGCATTACTGTCTGGTATGGTCGTCAGCCAGGTCTGGGCAGATGCGGCCAGTGACTTAAAAAGCCGTCTTGATAAAGTGAGCAGCTTCCATGCCAGCTTCACGCAAAAAGTCACCGACGGCAGCGGCAACGCCGTGCAGGACGGACAGGGCGACCTGTGGGTAAAACGCCCGAATCTGTTTAACTGGCATATGACCCAGCCGGATGAGAGCGTCCTCGTTTCGGATGGTAAAACCCTGTGGTTCTATAACCCGTTCGTCGAGCAGGCCACGGCGACCTGGCTGAAAGACGCGACCAGCAACACGCCGTTTATGCTGATTGCCCGCAACCAGTCCAGCGACTGGCAGCAGTACAATATCAAACAAAACGGCGATGATTTTGTGCTGACGCCGAAAAGCGGCAGCGGCAACCTGAAGCAGTTCACGATCAACGTCGGTCGGGACGGCACCATCCATCAGTTCAGCGCCGTCGAGCAGGATGATCAGCGCAGCAGCTATCAGCTGAAATCGCAGCAGAACGGCGCCGTCGACGCATCTAAGTTCACCTTTACGCCGCCGAAAGGGGTGACGGTGGACGATCAACGTAAGTAGAGGCGAAAGTGAGCAATCTGTCGCTCGATTTTTCCGACAACGCGTTTCAACCTCTGGCCGCTCGCATGCGGCCAGAAAATTTAGCGCAGTATATTGGCCAGCAGCACCTGCTGGCGCCGGGCAAACCCCTGCCGCGGGCGATCGAAGCCGGGCACCTGCATTCGATGATCCTCTGGGGGCCGCCGGGCACCGGCAAGACTACCCTGGCGGAAGTGATCGCCCGCTATGCCAGCGCCGATGTCGAAAGGATCTCGGCGGTGACCTCCGGGGTGAAAGAGATCCGCGAGGCCATTGAGCGCGCGCGGCAGAATCGCCACGCCGGCCGACGAACGATTCTGTTTGTTGACGAAGTGCATCGCTTCAATAAAAGCCAGCAGGATGCCTTTCTGCCGCATATTGAAGATGGCACCATCACCTTTATTGGCGCGACCACCGAAAATCCCTCCTTTGAGCTTAACTCGGCGCTGCTCTCCCGCGCACGCGTCTACTTACTGAAATCGCTCACCACCGACGATATCGAGCAGGTGCTTGACCAGGCGATGCACGATAAAACCCGCGGCTACGGCGGCCAGGATATCGTTTTGCCGGATGAGACCCGCAGGGCCATCGCCGAACTGGTGAACGGCGATGCGCGGCGGGCGCTGAATACCCTGGAAATGATGGCCGATATGGCCGAGAGCGATGATGCGGGCAAGCGGGTGTTGAAGGCGGAACTGCTGACCGAGATCGCCGGCGAGCGCAGCGCGCGCTTTGATAATAAAGGCGACCGTTTCTACGATTTGATTTCCGCCCTGCATAAGTCAGTGCGCGGGAGCGCGCCGGACGCGGCGCTCTACTGGTACGCGCGGATCATCACCGCCGGGGGCGATCCGCTGTACGTTGCCCGCCGTTGTCTGGCGATTGCCTCGGAAGACGTCGGCAACGCTGACCCGCGGGCGATGCAGGTGGCCATTTCGGCGTGGGACTGCTTTACCCGCGTCGGGCCGGCGGAAGGCGAACGGGCGATTGCCCAGGCCATTGTCTATCTGGCCTGCGCGCCGAAGAGCAATGCGGTCTACACCGCCTTTAAAGCGGCGCTGGCCGACGCGCGAGACCGTCCGGACTATGACGTTCCAGTGCATCTGCGCAATGCCCCGACGAAGCTGATGAAAGAGATGGGCTACGGGCAGGAGTATCGTTACGCTCATGACGAACCTAACGCCTACGCCGCCGGTGAGCAGTACTTCCCGCAGGAAATGGCGCAAACGCGCTATTATCGCCCGACAAACCGGGGGCTTGAGGGCAAAATTGGCGAAAAGCTCGCCTGGCTCGCTGAACAGGATCAAAATAGCCCGATAAAACGCTACCGCTAATTGAGGCGTTGCGGTAAGGTTATTACACTATTTCCGTGGTCGTAGTCTGCGGCCACTATTCTTTTTTTAATTCGATAAGCACAGGATAAGCATGCTCGATCCCAATCTGCTGCGTACCGAGCCAGACGCAGTCGCAGAAAAACTGGCACGCCGGGGCTTTAAGCTGGATGTAGATAAACTTCGCGCGCTTGAAGAGCGTCGTAAAGTTCTGCAGGTGCAAACGGAAAACCTGCAGGCGGAGCGCAACTCCCGATCGAAATCCATTGGCCAGGCGAAAGCGCGCGGGGAAGACATCGAGCCATTACGCCTGGAAGTGAACAAACTCGGCGAACAGCTGGATGCCGCAAAATCCGAGCTGGAAGCGCTGCTGGCGGAAATCCGCGATATCGCGCTGGCGATCCCGAATATACCTCACGATGACGTGCCGGTTGGCCGTGACGAAAACGACAACGTTGAAGTCAGCCGCTGGGGCACGCCGCGCCAGTTCGATTTCGACGTGCGCGATCACGTGACGCTGGGTGAAATGCACGGGGGGCTGGATTTTGCCGCCGCCGTTAAGCTCACCGGTTCGCGCTTCGTGGTGATGAAAGGCCAGCTGGCCCGTCTGCACCGCGCCCTGGCGCAGTTCATGCTGGATCTGCACACTGAACAGCATGGCTATAGCGAAAACTATGTCCCGTACTTGGTTAACCAGGACACCCTGTATGGCACCGGCCAGTTGCCGAAATTCGCCGGCGACCTGTTCCATACCCGTCCGCTGGAAGAAGAGGCTGACAACAGCAACTACGCGCTGATCCCGACGGCGGAAGTGCCGCTGACCAACCTGGTGCGTGATGAAATTATCGATGAAGACGATCTGCCGATAAAAATGACCGCCCATACGCCGTGCTTCCGTTCCGAAGCAGGTTCTTATGGTCGCGACACCCGCGGTCTGATCCGTATGCACCAGTTCGATAAAGTTGAAATGGTGCAGATTGTCCGTCCGGAAGACTCGATGGCGGCGCTGGAAGAGATGACCGGCCACGCCGAGAAAGTGCTGCAGCTGCTGGGTCTGCCGTACCGTAAGGTCGCGCTGTGCACCGGCGATATGGGCTTCAGCGCCTGCAAAACCTATGACCTCGAAGTATGGGTCCCGGCGCAGAACACCTACCGTGAGATCTCTTCCTGCTCCAACGTCTGGGATTTCCAGGCGCGTCGTATGCAGGCTCGCTGCCGCAGCAAGTCCGACAAGAAGACCCGTCTCGTTCATACCCTGAATGGTTCTGGCCTGGCGGTCGGTCGTACCCTGGTGGCGCTGATGGAAAACTATCAGCAGGCCGATGGCCGTATCGAGATCCCGGAAATCCTGCGCCCGTATATGCGCGGCCTCGAATATATCGGTTAATTTTTACCTTCTCCCTTAAAAGCGCCTGCGGGCGCTTTTTTTACATCCTTATTGATACCGGGCAATAATCCCATCCGCGAATGCAGTGATACTCCCTTTGGATTAAACCAGCATAAAAAACCAATAATATTTCAAAGCAATATATATATGACTATATAGCGCTTGTCAGTTTATTGTGAGCAACCAAAGCGAGTATCCATGAAAATTAAAGCCCCCGATGCTTTACTGGCTGCTGAGGTAAGCCGCCGTGGACGGCAATAGGCGGCCTGGCGCTGGCCAGCAACGCACTAACGTTACCCTTTACCCGACTGGCGCATGCCGCCGATACGCCGGCACCCGCCAACGAGAAGGTGGTCTGGAGTGCCTGTACCGTCAACTGCGGCAGCCGCTGCCCGCTGCGCATGCACGTGGTGGATGGCGCGATTAAATACGTCGAAACCGATAATACCGGTGACGATAACTATGACGGCCTGCATCAGGTGCGCGCCTGCCTGCGCGGGCGGTCTATGCGCCGCCGGGTTTATAACCCCGATCGGCTGAAATATCCGATGAAGCGCGTAGGCAAACGCGGTGAGGGTAAATTCGAGCAAATCAGCTGGGAAGAGGCGTTCGATATCATCGCCAGCACGACGCAGCGGCTGATTAAAGAATACGGCAACGAATCCATCTATCTGAACTACGGCACCGGTACGCTCGGCGGCACGCTGACTCGTTCCTGGCCGCCAGGAAAAACGCTGATTGCCCGTCTGATGAACTGCTGCGGCGGTTATCTGAACCACTATGGCGATTACTCTTCGGCGCAGATTGCCGAGGGCCTCAATTATACCTACGGCGGCTGGGCCGACGGCAATAGTCCATCGGATATTGAAAACAGCCAGCTGGTGGTGCTGTTCGGCAACAACCCCGGGGAAACGCGGATGAGCGGCGGCGGGGTGACCTACTATCTTGAGCAGGCGCGCCAGAAATCCAATGCCCGGATGATCATTATCGATCCGCGCTATACCGACACCGGCGCCGGACGCGAAGATGAATGGATCCCGATTCGCCCCGGTACCGATGCGGCACTGGTATCGGGTCTGGCGTGGGTGATGATCACCGAGAATCTGGTCGATCAGCCGTTCCTCGATAAATACTGTGTGGGATACGACGAGAAAACCTTGCCTGCCGATGCCCCGGCCAATGGCCACTATAAAGCCTGGATCCTTGGCCAGGGCGCTGACGGTATCGCCAAAACGCCGGAGTGGGCCTCGACCATAACCGGTATTCCGCGCGAACGCATTGTTAAACTGGCGCGCGAAATTGCCAGCGCCAAACCGGCCTATATCAGCCAGGGCTGGGGGCCGCAGCGTCACGCCAACGGCGAAATCGCCACCCGGGCTATCGCGATGCTCGCCATTCTGACCGGTAACGTCGGGATCAACGGCGGCAACAGCGGCGCGCGCGAGGGCTCCTACAGCCTGCCGTTTGAGCGCATGCCGACGCTGGAGAATCCGGTTCAGACCAGCATCTCAATGTTTATGTGGACCGATGCGATTGAGCGCGGCCCGGAAATGACCGCCCTGCGCGATGGGGTGCGTGGCAAAGATAAGCTCGATGTGCCGATCAAAATGATCTGGAACTATGCGGGCAACTGCCTGATCAACCAGCACTCAGAGATTAACCGCACCCACGAGATCCTGCAGGACGACAAGAAGTGCGAGATGATTGTGGTCATCGACTGCCATATGACCTCGTCAGCGAAATACGCCGATATTCTGCTGCCGGACTGCACCGCCTCTGAGCAGATGGATTTCGCGCTGGATGCCTCCTGCGGCAACATGTCCTACGTCATCTTTGCCGACCAGGCCATCAAGCCGCGTTTCGAATGCAAAACTATCTATGAGATGACCAGCGAGCTGGCGAAGCGCCTCGGCGTCGAGGAAAAATTTACCGAAGGCCGTACCCAGGAAGGCTGGATGCGCTATCTGTATGAGCAGTCGCGCACAGCGATTCCCGACCTGCCGGATTTCGACACCTTCCGTCAGCAGGGCATCTATAAGCAGCGCGATCCGCAAGGGCACCATGTGGCTTATAAAGCCTTCCGCGAGGATCCGCAGGCTAATCCGCTGACCACGCCTTCGGGCAAGATTGAAATCTATTCGCAGGCGCTGGCGAAAATCGCCGCCACCTGGGAGCTGCCGGAAGGCGATGTCATCGATCCGCTGCCGATATACACCCCGGGCTTCGAAAACTACAACGATCCGCTGACGGCGAAATACCCGCTACAGCTGACCGGCTTCCACTATAAATCGCGCGTCCACTCAACCTACGGCAACGTCGATGTACTGAAGGCTGCCTGTCGGCAGGAGATGTGGATTAACCCGATCGATGCCCGCCAGCGCGGTATTGCCAACGGCGATCGCATTCGCATCTTCAATGACCGTGGGGAAGTGCATATCGAAGCGAAGGTGACCCCGCGCATGATGCCGGGCGTGGTCGCGCTGGGGGAAGGGGCCTGGTATAACCCGGACGCCTCGCGCGTGGATCAGGCTGGCAGCATTAACGTGCTGACCACCCAGCGCCCCTCGCCGCTGGCGAAGGGGAACCCGTCGCATACCAACCTCGTCCAGGTTGAGAAGCTGTAAGGAGTAACCGATGACAACTCAGTATGGATTTTTTATTGATTCCGCCCGTTGCACCGGTTGCAAGACCTGCGAACTGGCCTGTAAGGACTACAAAAATCTGACCCCGGAGGTCAGCTTCCGCCGCATTTATGAATATGCCGGCGGCGACTGGCAGGAGGATAACGGCGTCTGGAATCAGAACGTGTTCGCCTATTACCTCTCCATCGCCTGTAACCACTGCGAAGATCCTGCCTGCACCAAGGTCTGTCCGAGCGGAGCGATGCACAAGCGCGAAGACGGTTTTGTGGTGGTCAACGAAGAGGTGTGCATTGGCTGCCGTTACTGCCATATGGCCTGTCCTTACGGCGCGCCGCAATATAATGCCGACAAAGGCCATATGACCAAGTGTGACGGCTGCCACGAGCGCGTCGCCGACGGGAAAAAGCCGATCTGCGTCGAGTCCTGCCCGCTGCGGGCGCTGGATTTCGGGCCGATTGCCGAACTGCGCGCTAAGCACGGCCAGCTGGCGGCGGTGGCGCCGTTGCCTTCGGCGCACTTTACCCGGCCGAGCATCGTGATCAAACCTAACGCCAATGCCCGGCCGTGTGGCGATACCACCGGTTACCTGGCAAACCCGAAGGAGGTGTAAGATGGGAAACGGATGGCATGAATGGCCGCTGATGATCTTTACGGTCTTCGGCCAGTGCGTCGCGGGCGGCTTCATCGTCCTGGCGCTGGCGCTCATGACGGGCAAGCTTTCCCGTGAGCAGGAGCAGCGCGTGGTGGGTAGCATGTTCGGCCTGTGGGTATTGATGGGGATCGGGTTTATCGCCTCGACAATGCACCTCGGTTCGCCGCTGCGGGCCTTTAACTCGCTCAATCGCGTAGGGGCCTCATCGCTGAGTAATGAGATAGCCAGCGGGGCGATCTTCTTCGCCGTCGGCGGGATTGGCTGGCTGCTGGCCGTGTGTAAAAAGCTGCCTGCCGGACTGCGTAGCCTGTGGCTGGTCGCGACCATGGCGCTTGGGGTGATCTTCGTCTGGATGATGGTGCGGGTCTATAACACCATCGACACGGTGCCGACCTGGTATACCCTCTGGACGCCGCTGAGCTTCTTCCTGACGTTGTTTATCGGCGGTCCGCTGCTGGGCTACCTGCTGCTGCGCGTCGCAGGCGTTGACGGTTGGGCGCTGCGCCTGCTGCCGGTGGTCACTTTACTGGCGCTGCTGGTGAGTATCGTGGTGGTCCTGATGCAGGGGAGTGAACTCGCCACTATCCGCAGCTCAATTCAGCAGGCCTCCGCCCTGGTGCCGGATTATGGGCTGCTTATGGCCTGGCGCGTGGTGCTGCTGGCGCTGGCCCTGGCCTGCTGGTGCGTGCCGCAGATCCGCGGCCGCAAGCCGACGGTCTCGCTGCTCGGCCTGGCGTTTGTTCTGGTGCTGGCGGGAGAGATGATTGGCCGCGGCGTATTCTATGGTCTGCATATGACCGTCGGGATGGCTATCGCCAGTTAATCAGCGTCATCATGCCGGCGCAGGCGTGCCGGCATGATGAAAACGTGCTGTCGATAGATGAAATTTTTCAACTGAAATCAACGTCGACATTTATTAATAAATTAAGAAAAACAACAGCGTATTATCTGTTGCCTCATCTTTATCCCTTCTGTGGATAAAAAACTTCTATCGTGCCCGGCAAAACCGCGTCAGGCCTGATTTCAGGTGGATTGACAATGTTTTTAGCGGTGGCATGATGCGCTCGCGATCTGAACATTCCTCACGGTTTTTACCCATGACCATCTACACCCGGCCAGTGCAAATGCTGCTCTGTGGCCTGCTTTTACTGACCCTGGCGATAGCGGTGCTGAATACGCTCGTCCCGCTCTGGCTCGCCCATGAAAATATGCCAACCTGGCAGGTCGGCATGGTGGGGTCATCCTATTTTACCGGCAACCTGGCCGGTACGTTGCTTGCCGGCTGGGTGATCAAGCGCCTGGGGTTTAACCGCAGCTATTATCTCGCGTCGTTAATATTCGCCGTCGGCTGCGTAGGGCTGGGGATCACCGTGGGTTTCTGGACGTGGCTGAGCTGGCGTTTTATCGCCGGCGTAGGCTGCGCGATGATTTGGGTGGTGGTGGAAAGCGCGCTGGTCTGCAGCGGCACTTCACGCAGCCGCGGTCGTCTGCTGGCGGCGTACATGATGGTCTATTACGTCGGTACCGTACTGGGCCAGCTGATGGTCAGTAAACTCCCCACCGATTTAATGAGCGTCCTGCCGTGGGTGACGGGTCTGGCGCTGGCGGCGATCCTGCCGCTGCTGTTTACCCGCATCATGGGGCAGGCCGAAGAGCCACATGAAACGGTACGTATCTGGCCGATGCTGAAGCTGCGCCAGGCGCGCCACGGGGTCAATGGCTGCATTATCTCAGGGATTGTCCTCGGCTCGCTGTATGGTCTGATGCCGCTGTGGCTGAACCATCAGGGCGTCAGCGACGCCGGCATTGGCTTCTGGATGGCGGTGATGGTTAGCGCCGGGATCCTCGGCCAGTGGCCGGTAGGGCGGCTGGCAGACCGCTACGGTCGCCTGCTGGTGCTGCGGGTGCAGGTGTTTGTGGTGATTCTGGGATGTATGGCGATGCTCAGCCAGGCGGCGATGGCGCCGGCGCTGTTTGTGTTGGGCGCTTCGGGCTTTACCCTCTATCCGGTGGCGATGGCCTGGGCCTGTGAAAAAGTGGAGCACCATCAGCTGGTGGCAATGAACCAGGCGCTGTTGATGAGCTATACCATCGGCAGCCTGCTGGGCCCGACGCTGACGGCGATGCTGATGCAGAACTTCTCGGATAACCTGCTGTTTATTATGATCGCCAGCGTGTCGTTTATCTATCTGCTGACCCTGCTGCGCAAAGCCGGACATCATCCAACGCCGGTGGCGCACGCCTGACCCTGTAGCGCGCAGCGCATGCTGCGCGTCATCCGTTTTAATAGCTTGTGCTTACTGCAGTAGAGCCGTCTTGCATAAGAATGCAACGGCTGGACGGTAACAGCTTCCCACGCCGTTGCAGGCCGGCATAAGCGCATCACCGGCCCGGTGGGATTAGTACATCACTTTGTGCCCATATTGCTCAAGGATGCCTTTGACTCGCTCCATGGTCTCTTTCTTCGGCGGATGGACGCCGTCCAGCTTGTACTCTTCGCCCATCGCTACCCATTTGTGTTTGCCCAGCTCATGGTAGGGCAGCAGCTCGATTTTTTCGACATTGCCCATATCGCGGGTAAATTCGCCCAGGCGGTGCGCGGAATCATCATCGTCTGACCAGCCCGGAACCACCACGTAGCGGATCCAGACATTGATATTCTTCTTCGCCAGATACTGGGCGAATTCCAGCGTACGATGGTTAGAGACGCCGACCAGGTTCTGGTGAATCTCATCGTTCATCTGCTTGAGATCCAGCATCACCAGGTCTGTTACCTCCAGCAGTTCGTCGATAACGGGATCGTAGCGACGAACAAAGCCATTGGTATCGAGACAGGTATGAATACCTTCCTTCTTACAGGCGCGGAACCAGTCGCGAACAAACTCCGCCTGCAGGATCGCTTCGCCGCCCGATGCGGTGACGCCGCCGCCGGAAGCATTCATAAAGTGACGATAGGTCACCACCTCTTTCATTAACTCTTCAACGGTGATTTCTTTGCCGCCGTGGGTATCCCAGGTATCACGGTTATGGCAATACAGGCAGCGCATCAGGCAGCCCTGGAAAAAGGTAATAAAGCGGATGCCCGGGCCATCAACGGTGCCACAGGATTCAAAGGAGTGAATGCGACCAATAACTGACATTGCGGTGTTTTCTCCAGATGTGGCCCATCCGGGGCCGTGTTGGTGCACAGCTCAGCGGCTGTGTCGAGTCTGTTTTGACAGATACCCAAAGTATAGATAACTGGCAAAGCAGGCTAGGGCGGGGATTGCTTGTTAAAAAGGCCCCACTGATGTGGGGCCTTTATTGTACGCTTTTTCAGTCAGACAGGGAATTACATGGTCTGAGTGAAGGTACGGGTAATAACGTCCTGCTGCTGTTCTTTAGTCAGGGAGTTAAAACGTACAGCGTAGCCAGATACGCGGATGGTCAACTGCGGATATTTTTCCGGGTTTTCCATCGCGTCGAGCAGCATTTCGCGGTTCATCACGTTCACGTTCAGGTGCTGACCACCTTCGATGGACGCTTCGTGGTGGAAGTAACCATCCATCAGACCCGCCAGGTTGGTCTTACGAACTTCGTCATCTTTACCCAGCGCGTTCGGTACGATAGAGAAGGTGTAAGAGATACCATCTTTCGCGTAAGCAAACGGCAGTTTCGCTACGGAGGTCAGAGAGGCAACAGCACCTTTCTGGTCACGGCCGTGCATCGGGTTAGCACCTGGTCCGAACGGCGCGCCAGCGCGACGACCGTCTGGGGTGTTACCGGTTTTCTTACCATATACCACGTTAGAGGTAATGGTCAGAACAGACTGAGTCGGGATCGCGTTGCGGTAGGTGTGCAGTTTCTGAATTTTCTTCATGAAACGTTCAACCAGGTCAACGGCCATGTCATCGACGCGAGCATCGTTGTTACCAAACTGCGGGTATTCGCCTTCGATTTCGAAGTCGACAGCCAGACCGTCTTCGTCACGAATCGGTTTAACTTTCGCATATTTGATTGCAGACAGGGAGTCAGCAGCAACGGACAGACCCGCGATACCACACGCCATGGTGCGGATAACGTCACGGTCGTGCAGCGCCATCAGAGAGGCTTCGTAGCTGTACTTGTCGTGCATGTAGTGGATGATGTTCAGCGCAGTGACGTACTGTTTAGCCAGCCAGTCCATGAAGTGATCCATGCGTTCCATCACTTCGTCGAAGTTCAGAACGTCGCCTTTGATCGGTTCAGATTTCGGACCCACCTGCATTTTCAGTTTTTCATCCACGCCGCCGTTGATAGCGTACAGCATGGTTTTTGCGAGGTTGGCGCGAGCACCGAAGAACTGCATTTGCTTACCAACAACCATCGGGCTTACGCAGCATGCGATAGCGTAGTCGTCGTTGTTGAAGTCCGGACGCATCAGGTCATCGTTCTCATACTGCAGAGAAGAGGTATCGATGGACACTTTAGCAGCGAATTTCTTGAAGCTCAGCGGCAGTTTTTCAGACCACAGGATAGTGATGTTCGGCTCCGGAGACGGCCCCATGGTGTACAGGGTGTTCAGGAAGCGGAAGCTGTTTTTGGTCACCAGAGTACGGCCGTCAATGCCCATACCGCCGATGGATTCTGTTGCCCAAATCGGGTCACCGGAGAACAGTTCATCGTATTCCGGGGTACGCAGGAAGCGAACCATACGCAGTTTCATGACCAGGTGGTCAACCATTTCCTGCGCGTCTTGCTCGGTGATTTTACCCGCCTGCAGGTCACGTTCGATGTAGATATCCAGGAAGCTGGAGGTACGACCGAAGGACATTGCCGCGCCGTTCTGAGATTTAACGGCAGCCAGGTAACCGAAGTAGGTCCACTGGATAGCTTCCTGAGCGGTGGTCGCCGGACCGGAGATGTCGTAGCCATATTTAGCCGCCATCTCTTTGATCTGGCCCAGCGCGCGGTGCTGTTCAGCGATTTCTTCACGCAGACGGATGGTCGCTTCCAGATCTTCGCCGCTTTCCAGTTTCGCTTGCAGAGAGTTGAACTGGGCGAATTTGTCTTTCATCAGGAAGTCGATACCGTACAGCGCAACGCGACGGTAGTCACCGATGATACGACCACGGCCGTAAGCATCCGGCAGACCGGTCAGCACGCCGGATTTACGGCAGCGCAGGATGTCCGGAGTATAGACGTCGAAAACGCCCTGGTTGTGAGTTTTACGGTACTCAGTGAAGATTTTTTTCAGCATCGGGTCCAGCTCGCGATTGTACGCTTTGCAGGAACCTTCAACCATTTTAATACCACCGAACGGGATGATCGCACGTTTCAGCGGCGCTTCGGTCTGCAGACCAACGATTTTTTCCAGACCTTTCTCGATATAGCCTGCGTCGTGAGAGGTGATGGTGGAAGCCAGGGCAGTGTCAAAATCAACAGGCGCGTGAGTGCGGTTTTCCTGTTTTACACCTTCCATTACGCTGTCCCACAGCTTGGTGGTCGCTTCAGTCGCGCCAGCCAGGAAGGATTCGTCGCCTTCATATGGGGTGTAGTTTTTCTGAATAAAGTCACGGACGTTGACTTCATTCTGCCAGTCACCTTTCGCAAAACCTTCCCAGGCTGTGGCTAACTTTTCATTAAGCTCGGACATGTAACACCTACCTTCTTAAGTGGATTTTTTATTTACTGCCTGAAACAACCCTTAGTGATGGTCGTTGCCACGCAGGTAAATGACCCAGTATGTCAACCCGACCAGCAGACCCCCGCCGATAATGTTCCCGATAGTTACCGGAATCAGGTTATCAGTGATGAAGTTCATAACGGTCAAGTGAGAGAAACTTTCCGGAGTCGAACCGATTGCGGTCCAGAATTCCGGGCTTGCAAAGTTGCGGATTACGATACCCATCGGGATCATAAACATGTTGGCGATGCTGTGCTCAAAGCCGCTGGCAACGAACATCGCTACCGGCAGAACCATGATCATCGCTTTATCCATCAGGCTACGACCGGAATAGCTCATCCATACGGCGAGACAAACCATCAGGTTAGCGAGGATACCCAGGCTCACGGCCTCCACAAAAGTATGGTGCATTTTGTGGTCAGCGGTCTGCAGGACATTGAGCCCCCAACCGCCGTTGGCAGTCATATATTCGCCTGATAACCACATCAGCAGCACAAACAGCAGTGCGCCCACCAGGTTACCAAAATAGACGTTGAGCCAGTTTTTTGCCAGTTGCCCCCAGGTAATTCGACCGCTGGCTTTCGCCACCACGATCAATACCGTAGAGGTAAAGAGGTCAGCGCCGCAGATAATGCACAGAATCAGACCCAGGGAAAAACAGACCCCACCGATAAGCTTGGCAATCCCATAAGGCATCGCGGCAGTGCCGGTGGTCGCGGTGATATAGAATACGAAAGCGATGGAGATGAAAACGCCAGCGGTGATCGCCAGATAAAAGGTCTTCATCGGATGCTTCGTTGCTTTATAGACACCTGCTTCTTCGGCGACTTTCGCCATCGCGGCAGGGAGCAAAAGATCAAAAGGGTTGTCAGCTTTCACACTAACTCTCTCTTTATATAAGTTGGCGGTGAGATACTAACAAAGCATTATAGAAGGTAAATTGATATAGATCATATCTCACCGGAACTATATGCCTTTTTAGTGTGTGGTTTTTGTGTTTTTAGTGTTTAACTGTTTGAATATTATGAAGAAAATAAATTTTAAAATTTATAAGTTATGTTGAATTTTTTCGTTTTCACGCCATTTTTTGAGTTAATTAATATGGAGTATTTTATTTAAAATTAACGAATGGTAAATGTTATAAGCGCATTATTTACTATTAATTAACTTTGCAACTACAAACTATAGTGGCCGCCTCGTCAGGTGAAATCAACGGAGCCGCATTGGGCTCCGTTGTTAGCCACCTCGATGGCGCGCTTAGGGCTTATTTTGCCCAGAACGCCGCCTTCGCTCGCTGCAGTTTTTCATAAGCCTTCAGCAGCGACTGATGGGCCGGGAAGGCCTGCAGATCGCTGTCGACAGCCTGAAGGCCATAGAACGGCGCTTCCCCGCTCAGCGCCGCGCTGGCGGCTTCGACCGCTTCGGCGCCGTACATACGGATAAAGGCGTTCAGGTATTGCAGCGGCTGAGGCTCCTCTTCCTGGCTCAGCAGCAGCAGGGTCTGCAGGCAGCGATAGTAGTTAGCGCGTTCCGCGCTGAAGACCGAAGCGTTGAACTCCATGGTCCACTCGGTCCAGATCAGCGCCTGCTCCAGATCGCCGCCGGCCAGGGCCAGCATGGCTTTCAGCTCGCCGACGCGCAGGGTATACCAGCCGTTGTCTTTGCCGGTGGCGAGGCCCAGCAGTTCGCGAACGCGGGTGAAATCATCCAGGCCTTCATCGTCCATCTGCTCGATCAGCGCCAGGTAATCTTCTTTTTCCCACTCGCTGCCCGGCAGGGACAGAATGGTGTCGCGCAGATGAGCGCCCATGCTGTTGTTCGCCAGCCACAGATCTTCCGCCGGGTAAATATCCGACATCCCCGGGACGATGATACGGCAGGCGTAAACGCCCAGGTGCTCGTAGTCGGCGATATACACTTCTTTATCTTCGGCCTTGAAGATGGCCATCAGGGTGGCGAACTCTTCTTCTGTGGTGCCGGAGAAGCTCCAGTCAACGAACGGATAGTCGGCATCCTGCTTGAACATATCCCAGGAAATCAGGCCGCTGGAGTCGATAAAGTGGGTTTCGAGGTTAGCATGCTCGGCGACTTCTTCGTCGTCGAAGGTCGGCGGCGTGAAGACGTCGAGATCTTTCAGGCTGCGGCCCTGCAGCAGTTCGGTGACCGTACGTTCCAGCGCCACGCCGAAGTCCGGATGGGCGCCGAAAGAGGCGAAGCAGGTGCCGTTTGCCGGGTTAAACAGCACGACGCAGATAACCGGATACTTGCCGCCCAGCGAGCCATCATAGGCAAAGATCGGGAAACCTTCGGCTTCCAGTTTGGCGATCGACTCTACGACGCCCGGATAGCGCGCCATGACCTCCGCCGGGATCTCCGGCAGGCTGATGCTTTCGGCGATGATGCGGTTTTTGATATGGCGCTCAAAGACTTCGGACAGGCCCTGCACGCGAGCTTCATTACGGGTGTTGCCAGCGGACATGCCGTTGGAGACATACAGGTTGCCGACGATATTCATAGGAATATAGACCGTTTCGCCGTCGGACTGGCGGGTAAAGGGCAGGCCGCACACGCCGCGCTCATCGTTACCGGATTGCAGATCCACCAGCATGCTGGCCGTCAGCTGATCGTCCGGATCGTAGAACGCGAGCAGGCGGGCATCCAGCAGACCTTCCGGGACGTCGTCGTTTTCGGTCAGCGGGAACCACTTTTCGTTCGGGTAGTGAACGAACGGGCCGTTAGCGATAGTGTCGCCTAACCAGAAGTCAGCGAAAAAATAGTTGGTGGACAGGCGCTCGAAATATTCGCCCAGCGCGGAGGCGAGGGCTGCCTTTTTGGTGGCGCCTTTACCATTGGTAAAGCACAGCGCGCATTCCTTATCGCGAATGTGAACGGACCACACGTGCGGCACCGGGTTCAGCCACGAGGCCTCTTCGATATCAAATCCGAGGTCGAGCAATTTTTGCTGGAAGCGAGCGATGGAATCTTCCAGGGCGGCATCTTTGCCGGGAATAAACGTTTGGGTCATGGCGATCACTTTTGTCGTACGGAAAGCGCGCAATGATACGGCTTTTATCTGACAGGTGCTATCTCCATCATCTGGCTATGCTTAGAGACATCTTTTAATGCTCAGGGAGATGATAATGAAAGCCTTTGACTGGCAGAGGATGGCGCTCGATAAAGTGCCGGTGGAATTTCTCGGCGAGGTGGCGTTGCGCAGCCTCTACACCTTCGTTCTGGTCTTTATTTTCCTCAAAATTACCGGACGGCGCGGCGTGCGGCAGATGTCGCTGTTTGAGGTGCTGATTATTCTGACCCTCGGCTCGGCGGCGGGGGACGTGGCGTTTTATGACGATGTCCCGCTGTTGCCGGTGCTGGTGGTCTTCGTTACGCTGGCGCTGCTTTATCGCGGCATCATGTGGCTGATGGGGCATAGTGAAAAGCTGGAGGATCTGCTGGAGGGCAAGCCTATCGTGGTGGTGGAGGAGGGGCAACTGGCATGGGAGAAACTGCATGCGGAAAATATGACCGAATTCGAATTTTTTATGGAGCTACGGGTCAACAGCGTCGAGCAGCTCGGCCAGGTGCGGCTGGCGATCCTTGAAACCAATGGCCAGATCAGCGTGTTTTATTATCCCGATGACGAAGTGAGGGCCGGGTTGTCGATTCTCCCGACGCACTGCACCACGCGCTATACCACTATTCCTCAGGAGGGGATCTACGCCTGCGTACGCTGCAGCATCGTGATGGCGATGCAGGCGGGAGAAAAGCGAATATGTTCCCGCTGCGCAAATGCAGAATGGTCGAAGGCCAGCCGGGCGAAACGGCTCACCTGACAGCAAATATGTCGGTTTTATTACGTCAAGCCGATAGATTCTGTTGTGTGACGGCTGCCGCGTTTTGCCGTCGGCGAGTTTTAGCCATTGCGGACCGTGTCACTGAATGATAAAACCGATAGCCACAGGAATAACTTATGCCCGCGGCGGTTCGCGGGCAAAACAACATAGCAACGTGGTGAGGGGAAATGGCTCAGGTCTATAACTTCAGTTCGGGCCCGGCAATGCTGCCGGCGGAAGTACTCAAACTGGCTCAGCAGGAACTGTGCGACTGGCACGGTCTGGGTACGTCGGTCATGGAAATCAGTCACCGTGGTAAGGAGTTCATCCAGGTGGCAGAAGAGGCAGAACAGGACTTCCGTTCTCTGCTGAATATCCCTTCCAACTATAAAGTGTTGTTCTGTCATGGCGGCGGCCGCGGCCAGTTCGCCGGGATCCCGCTGAACATCCTCGGCGATAAAAACGTCGCTGACTATGTGGACGCTGGCTACTGGGCCGCCAGCGCGGTCAAAGAGGCGAAGAAATACTGCACGCCTAACGTCATCGACGCGAAAATCACCGTCGACGGCAAGCGCGCGGTCAAGCCAATGAGCGAGTGGCAGCTGACGCCGGGCGCGGCGTATCTGCACTACTGCCCGAACGAAACCATTGACGGTATCGCGATTGATGATACGCCGAACTTCGGCGACGACGTCATCGTGACCGCCGATTTCTCCTCCACCATTCTGTCCCGCGAAATTGACGTCAACCGCTTCGGCGTGATCTATGCCGGCGCGCAGAAGAATATCGGCCCGGCAGGGTTGACGCTGGTCATCGTACGTGAAGATCTGCTGGGTAAAGCCAGCGTGGCCTGCCCGTCAATCCTCGACTACACCGTGTTAAGCGAGAATGACTCGATGTTTAACACGCCGCCGACGTTCGCCTGGTATCTGGCCGGTCTGGTGTTTAAGTGGCTGAAACAGCAGGGCGGCGTTGCCGCGATGGACAAGATCAACCAGCAGAAAGCCGAACTGCTGTATGGCGTGATCGATAACAGCGGCTTCTATCGTAACGATGTGGCGCAAGCCAACCGCTCCCGTATGAACGTGCCGTTCCAGCTGGCGGACAGCGCGCTGGATAAACTGTTCCTTGAAGAGTCGTTTGCCGCCGGGCTGCACGCGCTTAAGGGCCACCGGGTGGTGGGCGGCATGCGTGCCTCCATCTACAACGCGATGCCGCTGGACGGCGTGAAGGCGTTAACCGACTTTATGCTGGACTTCGAACGCCGTCACGGTTAATCGCCCGTTTCTTTCTTCCTCCCCGCGGCCTGTCTGCGGGGTTTTTATTCTGTTTGTTTGAGAGTGAAGTTTGATGGATTCCCTGACGTTACAACCCATCGCACGCGTAGAGGGCACCGTGAACCTGCCAGGTTCGAAAAGCGTCTCCAACCGCGCGCTGCTGCTGGCCGCCCTGGCCCGCGGCACGACGGTGCTGACCAACCTGCTGGACAGCGACGATGTGCGCCATATGCTGAATGCCCTGAGTGCGCTGGGGGTTCAATACACCCTGTCTGCTGACCGTACCCGCTGTGAAGTGACCGGCAACGGCGGCCCGCTGCATGCCGCAGCGGCACTGGAGCTGTTCCTCGGCAACGCCGGTACCGCGATGCGCCCGCTGGCGGCAGCCCTGTGCCTTGGCAGCAACGATATCGTGCTGACCGGCGAGCCGCGAATGAAAGAGCGCCCGATCGGCCATCTGGTGGATGCCCTGCGTCAGGGCGGCGCTCAGATCGACTATCTGGAGCAGGAAAATTATCCGCCGCTGCGCCTGCGCGGAGGGTTCCAGGGGGGCAACGTTGAAGTTGACGGCAGCGTCTCCAGCCAGTTCCTGACCGCGCTGCTGATGACCGCGCCGCTGGCGCCGCAGGATACCGTGATCGCCATTAAGGGCGATCTGGTGTCAAAACCCTATATCGACATTACGCTGCACCTGATGAAAACCTTCGGGGTTGAGGTGGACAACCAGTCTTATCAGCGCTTTGTGGTGCGCGGCAAGCAACAGTATCAGTCGCCGGGGGATTACCTGGTGGAAGGGGATGCTTCATCGGCCTCGTATTTCCTTGCCGCTGGCGCCATTAAGGGCGGCACGGTGAAAGTCACCGGTATCGGCCGCGGCAGCGTACAGGGCGATATTCGTTTCGCCGACGTACTGGAAAAAATGGGCGCCACCGTCACCTGGGGCGACGATTTCATCGCCTGTACCCGTGGCGAGCTCAAGGCTATCGATATGGATATGAACCATATCCCGGACGCCGCGATGACCATCGCCACCGCCGCGCTGTTCGCGCAAGGAACCACCACGCTGCGCAATATCTACAACTGGCGGGTCAAGGAGACGGACCGTCTGTTCGCCATGGCGACCGAGTTGCGTAAAGTGGGCGCCGAGGTGGAAGAGGGTGAAGATTATATTCGCATCACCCCGCCGGCGACGCTGAAGTATGCTGAAATCGGCACCTATAACGACCACCGGATGGCGATGTGCTTCTCGCTGGTGGCGCTGTCTGATACGCCGGTGACCATCCTTGATCCGAAGTGTACGGCGAAAACTTTCCCCGACTATTTTGAGCAACTGGCGCGGATCAGTACGCCGGCCTGAATGACGCGAATTTAAGGTAACAACGCCGACCTTCAGGTCGGCGTTTTTTTTATCTCTGCTTGTCGGATACGAAACTAAATGCTAGCCTTGCTTGCTTGTAAATATAGGATTTATAAGCATTTATTATGCTAATCAATGGATGATTGATATGAGAAATACAAAAGTAATGCTGGCTTTGGCCGTTTCCGCCACGTTGTTGGCAGGTTGTAAAAATATGCAGGGGATGGACACCAACGCCCTCGTCAATTCAGGAATGACGGCTTACAAAGCGGCGACGCTTTCTGACTCTGAAGTCAAAACGCTTTCCGACGATGCCTGTAAGCAAATGGATAGTGAAAATAAACTGGCTAGTGCATCAAGTAAGTACACCAAACGTCTGAACAAAATTGCCAAAGCGTTAGGAAATAATATCAACGGCACGCCGGTAACCTATAAGGTTTATATGACATCCGACGTCAACGCCTGGGCAATGGCCAACGGCTGCGTCCGCGTCTATAGCGGCCTGATGGACATGATGACCGATAATGAAGTTGAAGCGGTTCTGGGCCATGAGCTGGGTCACGTAGCGCTCGGACACTCGCGCAAAGCGATGCAAACCGCGTATGCGACTATTGCCGCACGCGATGCAATTTCAGCGACCAGCGAAGCGGCTGCAAACTTGTCTAAATCTCAGTTGGGCGATATCGCTGAGGGAATGATCAACTCTGCGTTCTCCCGCTCGCAGGAGTCGGATGCTGATGATTTCTCTTACGATCTGCTGAAAAAACGCAACATCAGCACTCAGGGGCTGGTGGGCAGCTTCGACAAACTGGCCAGCCTTGACGCCGGCCACAGTAAATCTCTGTTCGATTCACACCCGCCTTCAGCTGAACGCGCGCAGCATATCCGCGACCGTATCGCTGCAGATAAAAAGTAAAACTGCCTCATCTTCCGGGCTGATGCTCTATCAGCCCGCTATAATTGCTCAATTCTTCCGCATGAGATTTCCAGTTATCTGTAATTTAAAAGCAAGACTCACTTTCCGCCGAAGAGATGCGTATAATGCGCGGCGTTTAGATATTTATGCGCCTTGCTGAAGGAGAAAAAGATGACGGCAACAGTTCCGGTAATCACCATTGATGGGCCTGGCGGTGCGGGTAAAGGTACGTTATGCAAGGCAATGGCGGAAGCGCTGGGCTGGCATCTGTTAGATTCAGGCGCGATCTACCGCGTTCTGGCGCTGGCGGCGCTGCATCATCATGTTGACGTGGAGTCCGAAGAGGCGCTGGTGCCCCTGGCTGCCCATCTTGACGTGCGCTTTATTTCTACTGACGGCAACCTCGAAGTGGTGCTGGAAGGGGAAGATGTTAGCGGCGAAATTCGCACCCAGGAGGTCGCGAACGCCGCCTCGAAAGTGGCGGCTTTCCCTCGCGTTCGCGAAGCGCTGCTGCGTCGCCAGCGCGCCTTTCGTGAACTGCCGGGGCTGATTGCCGACGGGCGCGATATGGGCACGGTGGTTTTCCCGGACGCGCCGGTGAAAATTTTCCTCGATGCCTCGGCCGATGAGCGGGCGCATCGCCGCATGCGGCAGTTGCAGGAAAAGGGCTTTGATGTTAACTTTGAACGTCTTTTGTCCG
This sequence comes from Klebsiella sp. M041, assembly GCF_059759695.1. Lineage (NCBI taxonomy): Bacteria > Pseudomonadati > Pseudomonadota > Gammaproteobacteria > Enterobacterales > Enterobacteriaceae > Klebsiella > Klebsiella sp. M041. The sequence goes on along the minus strand of NZ_JCAXWU010000004.1, from coordinate 252,450 downwards.
AGATAAAAGAGCGTGACGATCGCGATAGAAATCGCGCCGTGGCGCCGCTTGTCCCGGCTGCCGATGCATTAGTTCTCGATTCAACCGAACTAAACATTGAGCAAGTGATTGAAAAAGCGCTACAATATGCGCGCGAAAAATTGGCCGTTGCGTAAGCCTTAACCGGTCACGCGCCGAAGCCTCCGAATTATAGCAGTACCCCGCGGCAATGGATGGTCAGCGGGTATGTGAAACAACCCCATCCGGCACGGAGCCAGGTGGACGTTAATATTAACCTGAAGATTAAACATGACTGAATCTTTTGCTCAACTGTTTGAAGAATCCTTAAAAGAAATCGAAACCCGCCCGGGTTCCATCGTTCGTGGTGTTGTTGTTGCTATCGACAAAGACGTAGTACTGGTTGACGCCGGTCTGAAATCTGAGTCCGCCATCCCGGCTGAGCAGTTCAAAAACGCCCAGGGCGAGCTGGAAATCCAGGTTGGTGACGAAGTTGACGTTGCTCTGGATGCAGTAGAAGACGGCTTCGGTGAAACTCTGCTGTCCCGTGAGAAAGCTAAACGTCACGAAGCTTGGATCACGCTGGAAAAAGCTTACGAAGACGCTGAAACTGTTACCGGTGTTATCAACGGCAAAGTTAAAGGTGGCTTCACTGTTGAGCTGAACGGTATTCGTGCGTTCCTGCCGGGTTCCCTGGTAGACGTTCGTCCGGTGCGCGACACGCTGCACCTGGAAGGCAAAGAGCTTGAGTTCAAAGTCATCAAGCTGGACCAGAAGCGTAACAACGTTGTTGTTTCTCGTCGTGCCGTTATCGAATCCGAAAACAGCGCAGAGCGCGATCAGCTGCTGGAAAACCTGCAGGAAGGCATGGAAGTCAAAGGTATCGTTAAGAACCTCACTGACTACGGTGCATTCGTTGATCTGGGCGGCGTTGACGGCCTGCTGCACATCACCGATATGGCCTGGAAACGCGTTAAGCATCCGAGCGAAATCGTAAACGTTGGCGACGAAATCACTGTTAAAGTGCTGAAGTTCGACCGCGAGCGTACCCGTGTATCCCTGGGCCTGAAACAGCTGGGCGAAGATCCGTGGGTAGCTATCGCTAAACGTTATCCGGAAGGTACCAAACTGACCGGTCGCGTGACCAACCTGACCGACTACGGCTGCTTCGTTGAAATCGAAGAAGGCGTTGAAGGCCTGGTTCACGTTTCCGAAATGGATTGGACCAACAAAAACATCCACCCGTCCAAAGTTGTTAACGTTGGCGACGTAGTGGAAGTAATGGTTCTGGATATCGACGAAGAGCGTCGTCGTATCTCCCTGGGTCTGAAGCAGTGCAAATCTAACCCATGGCAGCAGTTCGCGGAAACCCACAACAAGGGCGACCGTGTTGAAGGTAAAATCAAGTCTATCACTGACTTCGGTATCTTCATCGGCCTGGACGGCGGCATCGACGGCCTGGTTCACCTGTCTGACATCTCCTGGAACGTTGCAGGCGAAGAAGCAGTTCGTGAATACAAAAAAGGCGACGAAATCGCAGCAGTTGTTCTGCAGGTTGACGCAGAGCGTGAGCGTATCTCCCTGGGCGTTAAACAGCTGGCGGAAGATCCGTTCAACAACTACGTTGCTCTGAACAAGAAAGGCGCTATCGTTGTTGGTAAAGTGACTGCAGTTGACGCTAAAGGCGCAACCGTAGAACTGGCTGACGGCGTAGAAGGTTACCTGCGTGCTTCTGAAGCATCCCGTGACCGCGTTGAAGACGCAACTCTGGTTCTGAGCGTTGGCGACGAAGTTGAAGCGAAATTCACTGGCGTGGATCGTAAGAACCGCGTAGTGAGCCTGTCTGTACGTGCGAAAGACGAAGCGGAAGAAAAAGACGCTATCGCTACCGTGAACAAGCAGGAAGACGCGAACTTCTCCAACAACGCCATGGCTGAAGCGTTCAAAGCAGCGAAAGGCGAGTAATCTTTGTCATTCAGGTAATAACAACCTGAATAGTGACGAGTTTACTTGACAGATTGCAGGATTCGTCCTGTAATCAAGCACAAAGGGCGGCTACGGCCGCCCTTGTTTAAGCTGTTAGCTAATTTTTGCCTTGAAGGAAACCGGAGGAATAATGACCAAGTCAGAATTGATTGAAAGACTTGCCAGCCAGCAATCTCACATTCCGGCGAAAGCGGTGGAAGATGCTGTTAAAGAAATGCTGGAACATATGGCCTCAACGCTTGCTCAAGGTGAGCGCATTGAAATCCGCGGTTTCGGCAGCTTCTCTCTGCACTATCGAGCACCTCGCACCGGACGTAACCCGAAAACTGGTGATAAAGTCGAACTGGAAGGTAAGTACGTTCCGCACTTTAAGCCCGGGAAAGAATTACGTGACCGCGCCAATATTTATGAAGGGTGAGTTGCACGACGTGCAACCTGCCTGACGATAAAAGCACCTTTGGGTGCTTTTTTTGTACCCGCCATTTACGTCCCGCCTCGCAAAACAAAAGTGCCTGACTGCAAGCGTGACGATTGTCTGGAACGCTGCACGCGCGCCTGAATACTGCCCCAGGACGCCAGCCTCGCTTTGCGTAACACTGCCCGCTCACAGGGAGGTGTTTATGCGTCTACCATGGCTTGCCGGATGCGCCATCATCGCAATACTGCCGCTACTCTGGCTACCCGCGTTGCCGGGGCCGGGCATTCTGGCGGTCGCCGGCGTACTGGCGATGTTTCTGACCCGTCTGCGCGGGACGGTCGTCGCCGTTGTGGCGGTGACGCTTCTGCTGATGGTCTGGGGAGTTTTAAGCGCGTATCAGGCGCTGTGGCCAACGCAGCACCTCACCGGCGCCGTCCGTCAGGCGGAAGTGATCCTCCACGAGACGGATGGTCAGACCCTGCACCGCGGGCAGATTGTGCGCCTGGCGGGTCGCTTCCTGTTCCCTCCGGTTGGTGTGACTTTATACGGGGAACTTGCACCTGCGCCCGTCTGCGAGGGGCAGCGCTGGATGATGACGCTGCGCCTGCGGCCGGTGCATGGGCAGCTCAATGACGGGGGCTTCGACAGCCAGCGCTATGCGCTGGCTCAGCATCGGCCGCTGAGCGGGGGGATCGTCGCCGCTTCCGCGCTGGATACCCGCTGCAGTCTGCGCGCCCGCTACCTGGCGTCGCTGACCCGGCGATTGCAGACTTATCCCTGGCATCCGGTGATGCTGGGGCTGGGAATGGGGGAGCGGCTGGCGCTGCCGGCGGAGATAAAGGTCCTGATGCAGAACACAGGCACCTCCCATCTGATGGCTATCTCCGGTTTGCATATTGCCCTCGCGGCTTCCCTGATCGTGCTCCTGCTGCGCGGATTACAGTCACTTTTACCGGGGCGCTGGATCGGCTGGCGGCTACCGCTGCTGGCCGGGCTGGCGGGCGCCGTCGGCTATGCCTGGCTGACCGGTATGCAGCCGCCGGCCCTGCGCACTTGCGTAGGGCTTGCGGTCTGCTGTGCTTTACGTTTGTCGGGTCAACGCTGGACGGCGTGGCAGGTGTGGCTCTGCTGTTTGGGGGCGATACTGGTTGCCGATCCGTTAGCGGTGTTGTCGCAAAGCCTGTGGCTATCCGCCTTCGCCGTGGCGGGGCTGATATTCTGGTACCAGTGGTTACCGCTGCCTGACAGCCGCTGGCGCTGGCCGTGGAAAGCCCTGTTCGCCCTCGCGCATTTGCAGGCTGGCGTGACGCTGCTGCTGATGCCGCTGCAACTGCTGCTCTTCCACGGTATAAGCCTGACGTCGATGGCCGCCAATTTGCTGGCGGTACCGTTAGTGACCCTGCTGGCGGTGCCGCTCATTCTCGCCGGAATGCTGCTGCATCTCACTGGACCGGAGATGGTGGCGTCGCTGATCTGGCTGGCAGCCGATCGCGTGCTGGCGGTATTGTTCTGGGGGTTACGACGTTTACCGGACGGCTGGCTGACGTTGGATGCCCGCTGGCTCTGGATCAGTAGCCTGCCGTGGCTGCTGGTGATGGGCTGGCGTTTTCAGAGCTGGCGACATTCGCCGGCGCTGTGTCTGAGCGTGCTGTTTTTGCTGACGCGGCCATTCAGCCGGCAACCGCCCGCGGACCAATGGCAGGTGACGATGCTGGATGTCGGGCAGGGGCTGGCGATGGTGATCGAGCGTTACGGCAAGGCGTTATTGTACGATACCGGGCCGGCATGGCCGCAGGGCGACAGCGGTCGACAGGTGATTATCCCGTGGCTGCGCTGGCGCCATCTGCAGCTGCAGGGGATTATGCTGAGCCACGAGCATCTTGACCATCGCGGCGGCCTCGAATCGGTGCTGCAGGCATGGCCGCAGGCGTGGGTGCGCAGCCCGCCAGGCTGGTCGCATCATCTGCCGTGCCATCGCGGCGAGCGCTGGCAGTGGCAGGGACTCACTTTCCAGGCGCTGTGGCCGCTGCCGGGCAGCACGGCAAAGGGAAACAATCACTCCTGCGTGGTGCGGATCGATGACGGTCGCTCCAGCATCCTGCTGACCGGCGATATAGAACGTCAGGCGGAGCAGGCGATGATCAGCCGCTACTGGCAGCATCTGGCGTCTACACTTATTCAGGTTCCCCATCACGGCAGCAACACCTCCTCCAGCGAACTGCTGATCCGGCGGGTGGATGGCGCGGCCGCGCTGGTTTCCGCTTCGCGCTACAATGCGTGGCGGATGCCCTCGCAGAAGGTCGTTCAGCGTTATCGCCAGCGGGGGTATCGCTGGTTCGCCACGCCGCAGCAGGGGCAGATAACGGTGGTTTTTTCTGCAGAAGGGTGGCAAATCCATAGCTTACGGGATCAAGTTTTACCACGTTGGTATCATCAGTGGTTTGGCGCGCCCGCCGATAACGGGTAGAATATGCGGCTATTTCAACACAAGCTGGTTTATTGAATGCAGAACGATAAAGATCTCTCCACGTGGCAGACCTTCCGCCGACTTTGGCCGATTATTGCACCGTTTAAAGCCGGGCTAATCGTAGCGGCGGTGGCGTTAGTGCTTAACGCGGGCAGTGACACCTTCATGTTATCGCTTCTTAAACCGTTATTGGATGATGGTTTTGGTAAAACGGATCGCTCAGTGCTGCTATGGATGCCGCTGGTGGTTATCGGGCTGATGGTGCTGCGTGGGATCACCAGCTACATCTCGAGCTATTGTATCTCCTGGGTTTCCGGCAAGGTGGTGATGACCATGCGTCGTCGCCTGTTCGGCCACATGATGGGTATGCCGGTGGCATTCTTTGACAAGCAGTCTACCGGGACGCTGCTGTCACGTATCACCTATGATTCCGAGCAGGTCGCTTCCTCTTCTTCCAGCGCGCTGATCACCGTGGTCCGCGAAGGGGCATCGATTATCGGCCTGTTCGTGATGATGTTCTATTACAGCTGGCAGCTGTCGCTGATCCTGATCGTACTGGCGCCTATCGTGTCGGTAGCAATCCGCGTGGTCTCCAAGCGTTTTCGCAATATCAGTAAGAATATGCAGAACACGATGGGGCAGGTCACCACCAGCGCCGAGCAGATGCTGAAAGGGCACAAAGAGGTGCTGATGTTTGGCGGCCAGGAAGTGGAAACCAAACGTTTTGATAAGGTCAGCAATAAAATGCGCCTGCAGGGGATGAAGATGGTTTCCGCCTCGTCAATCTCCGACCCGATCATTCAGCTTATCGCCTCCCTGGCGCTGGCCTTTGTCCTGTACGCCGCCAGCTTCCCGAGCGTGATGGATACCCTGACCGCCGGGACCATTACCGTGGTCTTCTCCTCCATGATTGCGCTGATGCGTCCGCTGAAGTCGCTGACCAACGTCAATGCCCAGTTCCAGCGCGGGATGGCGGCATGCCAGACGCTGTTTGCGATCCTCGATTCCGAGCAGGAAAAAGACGAAGGTACGCGCGTCATTGAGCGGGCGAAAGGCAATCTCAAGTTCGAGAACGTCACCTTTACCTATCCGGGTCGCGAAGTGGCCGCGCTGCGCAATATCAATCTCGATATCCCGGAAGGGAAAACCGTGGCGCTGGTGGGACGCTCCGGGTCGGGTAAATCGACCATCGCCAGCCTGATCACTCGCTTCTACGATGTCGACGACGGGCAGATCCTGCTGGATGGCCACGACCTGCGCGAGTACAAGCTGAGCTCGCTGCGCGACCAGGTCGCGCTGGTTTCACAGAACGTGCACCTGTTCAATGATACCGTTGCTAATAACATCGCCTATGCCCGTACCGAAGAGTACAGCCGCGAGCAAATTGAAGAGGCTGCGCGGATGGCCTACGCCATGGACTTCATCAACAAGATGGACAATGGCCTGGATACCATCATCGGCGAAAATGGCGTGATGCTGTCCGGCGGCCAGCGCCAGCGTATTGCTATCGCCCGTGCGCTACTGCGTAACAGCCCGATCCTGATCCTCGATGAAGCCACCTCGGCGCTGGATACCGAGTCCGAGCGTGCGATTCAGGCGGCGCTGGATGAGCTGCAGAAAAACCGCACCTCGCTGGTTATCGCCCACCGCCTGTCAACCATTGAGCAGGCTGATGAGATCGTGGTGGTTGAAGACGGGCGGATCGTGGAGCGCGGAACGCACCACGACCTGCTGGAGCATAAAGGCGTATACGCCCAGCTGCATAAGATGCAATTCGGCGAATGATCGCGCGCATCTGGTCCGGTGAATCGCCGCTGTGGCGCCTGCTGCTGCCGCTCTCCTGGCTGTATGGCCTGGTGAGTGCGGTGATTCGCCTCAGTTATCAGCTGGGGTGGAAAAAAGCCTGGCGCGCGCCGGTGCCGGTGGTGGTGGTCGGTAACCTGACCGCCGGCGGCAATGGTAAAACGCCGGTGGTGATCTGGCTGGTGGAGCAGCTGCAACAGCGCGGCATTCGCGTTGGGGTGGTCTCCCGCGGCTACGGCGGTAAAGCCGAACGCTACCCGTTGGTGTTAACTGACCGGACCAGTACGGCGCAGGCAGGCGATGAACCGGTGCTTATCCATCAGCGCACCGGCGCGCCGGTGGCTGTCTCTCCACTGCGCAGCGACGCGGTGAAATCGCTGCTCAGCGCGCACGATCTGCAGATTATCGTGACCGACGATGGTTTGCAGCACTATAAGCTGGCGCGGGACCGGGAAATTGTCGTCATCGACGGCGTGCGCCGCTTTGGCAACGGCTGGTGGCTGCCTGCCGGGCCGATGCGCGAGCGGGCGTCGCGCTTGCAAAGCGTTGATGCGGTTATCGTCAACGGCGGCGTGGCGCGTCCGGGAGAGATCCCGATGCAGCTGCGTCCCGGGATGGCGGTCAACCTGCTCACCGGCGAACGTCGCGATGTCTCTACCTTGACTAACGTGGTGGCAATGGCCGGCATCGGCCATCCGCCGCGCTTTTTCGCCACCCTCGAAAGCTGTGGCGTCCAACCGGTCAAAACCGTGGCTCTGGCGGACCATCAGGCGCTGAGCCAGGCCGATGTCGCCGCCCTGGTAACCGCCGGGCAGACGCTGCTGATGACCGAAAAAGACGCCGTGAAATGTCGCGATTTCGCCGCTGCGAACTGGTGGTATTTACCGGTCGACGCCATAATGGCCGATGAACGCGCACAGCGGTTGCTTGCGGACTTAGCGACGTTGGCGCAACGTTAACCGACGCGCCGGCTTTGCTCGCCGCTGTGCTGGAAATCCTGACGGAGAACCTGCATGTCGGTATTGCAACTATCGCTTAATGAGGCGCGCCACCTCCATCTCGCGGCGCAGGGGTTATTAAAAAAGCCCCGGCGTCGCGCTCGCCCAAATGACATCCTTTCCACAGTCCAGCAGATGTCGCTGCTTCAAATCGATACCATCAACGTGGTGGCCCGCAGCCCCTACCTGGTGCTGTTCAGCCGTCTCGGCAGCTATCCGCAGCACTGGCTGGATGAGTCGCTGCGCAACGGCGAGCTGATGGAATACTGGGCGCATGAAGCCTGTTTTCTGCCGCGCAGCGATTTCGCCCTTGTACGCCACCGGATGTTGAACCCCGACAAGATGGGCTGGAAATATCATCGCGCGTGGATGGAGGAGCATGCCGGCAGTATTGCAGAGCTGGTGGCGCATATCGGCCAAAACGGGCCGGTTCGCTCGGCGGATTTTGCCCACCCTCGCAAAGGCGCCAGCGGCTGGTGGGAGTGGAAACCGCATAAGCGCCACCTGGAAGGGCTGTTTACCGCCGGGGAAGTGATGGTGGTGGAGCGGCGCAACTTTCACCGCGTGTATGATTTAACCCGGCGGGTGATGCCGCACTGGGACGACGAGCGCGATGCGCTGTCCCGCGACGCCGCAGAGGCCATCATGCTGCGCAACAGCGCCCGCAGCCTCGGCATCTTTCGTCCCCAGTGGCTGGCGGATTACTATCGTTTACGTCAGCCGGCGCTACCGGGTCTGCTGGCGGCCTGGCAGGAAGAGGGTCTGGTGACCCAGGCCAACGTGGAAGCGCTTGGCGAGATGTGGCTACATCGCGATGCGCTGGCGCAGCTGGAGTCCGCGCCCGGCGGTAAACTTACCGCCAGCCATAGCGCCGTGCTCTCGCCCTTCGACCCGGTGGTCTGGGATCGGAAACGCGCTGAGCAGCTGTTCAACTTCAGCTATCGCCTGGAGTGCTATACCCCTGCGCCGAAGCGTCAGTATGGCTACTTCGTACTGCCTCTGCTGCACCGGGGAAAACTGGTCGGGCGGATGGACAGTAAAATACATCGCAAAAGCCGGGAACTGGAGATCTTCGCCCTGTGGCTGGAGGATGGGGTGAAGATCACCCGTGGTCTGGAGCAGGGGCTGCGCCAGGCGATCAACGATTTCGCACGCTGGCAATCGGCAGAGCGGATCCTGTGCCGACGCCTGCCGGAAGGGCTGTTTGTCGGCCAGACGCAGGGGTGGGAAATCGATGCCGATTGATCCCGGCGCCGACCTTCCTGTGTTATGCTGCTGAGAAATCTATCCGGTCCATCAGGAGGAAACATGGATCACCGTTTACTTGAAATCATCGCCTGCCCGGTCTGTAACGGTAAGCTGTATTACAGTCAGGATAAGCAAGAACTTATTTGCAAACTTGATAGTCTGGCGTTTCCGCTCCGCGACGGCATCCCTGTGCTGCTGGAGACAGAAGCGCGTCCGCTGGCGGTAGAAGAGAGTCACTCATGAGTTTCGTGGTCATTATTCCTGCGCGTTTCGCCTCCACGCGCCTGCCGGGAAAACCACTGCAGGACATTAACGGTAAGCCGATGATTGTCCATGTGCTGGAGCGCGCCCGCGAATCCGGCGCGGAACGCATTATTGTCGCCACCGATCACGAAGATGTCGCCCGGGCGGTTGAAGCCGCCGGCGGCGAGGTCTGCATGACCCGCGCCGACCATCAGTCCGGCACCGAACGGCTGGCGGAGGTGGTGGAGAAGTGCGCGTTCAGCGATGACACCATCATCGTCAATATCCAGGGCGATGAGCCGATGATTCCCCCGGCTATCGTCCGCCAGGTGGCGGAGAATCTGGCTGCCAGCACCAGCGGAATGGCGACACTGGCGGTACCGATCCACGATGCGGAAGAGGCGTTTAATCCAAATGCGGTCAAAGTAGTGATGGATGCGCAGGGCTATGCGCTCTATTTCTCCCGCGCCACCATTCCCTGGGATCGCGATCGCTTTGCCCACTCCCGCGACGCCATTGGTGATTCTCTGCTGCGCCACATCGGCATCTATGGCTATCGCGCCGGCTTTATTCGCCGCTACGTCAGCTGGGCGCCAAGCCCGCTGGAGCAGATTGAAATGCTCGAGCAGCTGCGGGTGCTGTGGTATGGCGAGAAGATCCACGTCGCCGTGGCGGCCGAAGTGCCCGGCACCGGCGTCGATACCCCTGAAGATCTGGCGCGCGTCCGCGCTGAACTACGCTAGTCCTCTGTCCCCTCCTTGCAGGAGGGGATATCCCCTCCTTGCAGGAGGGGATATCCCCTCCAGTTTTATGCTTTTTTTGCCCATTTTTGATCTTATCCGATGACAACCCAGATGCGGGCGCTCATTATGAAATCAGTAGTGTTCATAGGGGTAATCGACAATGGAACAGTTGCGAACCGAACTCAGTCACCTGCTTGGCGAAAAGCTGAGCCGGGTGGAGTGTGTCAGTGAAAAAGCCGCTACGGCGCTGTGGTCCCTGTATGACGCGCAGGGAAATCCGATGCCGCTGCTGGCGCGAAGTTTCACCACGCCCGGGGTGGCGCGGCAGCTGGCCTGGAAGATCTCCACTCTGGCGCGCAGCGGTACGGTGCGCATGCCGGTGGTCTACGGCGTGATGACGCACGAAGAGCATCCTGGGCCGGATGTGCTGCTGCTTGAGCGCCTGCGCGGCGTCCCGGTGGAGGCGCCCACCCGCACCCCGGCGCGCTGGGAGCAGCTGCAGGAGCAGATCGTCGAGGCGCTGCTGGCCTGGCATCGTCAGGACAGCGGCGGCTGCGTGGGGATGGTCGATAATACCCAGGACAATCTGTGGCCGAACTGGTACCGGCAACGGGTGGCGATGTTGTGGAGCACCCTGAACCTGTATCAGGACACCGGCCTGACCATGCAGGATAAGCGGGTTTTGTTCCGCTCTCGCGAGTGTCTGCCGGAGCTGTTCCGCGACTTCAATGATAATGCCGTCCTGGTGCACGGCAATTTCACCCTGCGCAGCATGCTGAAAGATCCGCGCAGCGACCAGCTGCTGGCGATGGTCGGCCCGGGGATGATGCTGTGGGCGCCGCGGGAGTACGAACTGTTCCGTCTCGCGGAGGGGGGCCAGGCCGAGCAGCTGCTATGGCGCTACCTGCAGCAGGCGCCGGTTTCCGAGGCCTTTGTCTGGCGGCGCTGGCTTTATCTGCTGTGGGATGAGGTGGATAGTCTGGTCAATACCGGGCGCTTTGACCGCGCCCGTTTCGACCTCGCCGCAAAATCACTCCTGCCCTGGCTCGCCTGAGCTGCCTTTCAGCCATTGCCAAACGCGACCGAGCGTTTCATAGCCGACCCGGTCGCTGTGCATCAGCCACACCGGAGAAGGAATGACCCGCTCCCACGGATTGAGCGGTGACGTGATCGCCATCTGATTAGCCGGTGCGGGCAGCGGGTCCAGACCGGCATGGCGAAAGAAGATCATCGCCCGCGGAAGGTGTGACGCCGAGGTGACCAGCAGGAAGGGCGCGTCGCCGATGGCGCCCTTCACCGCCAGCGCTTCCTCTTCCGTATCTTTCGGCTTATCGAGCACGATGATATCGCTGCGCGGTACGCCGAGGCTCTCCGCCACTCTCGCCCCGGCCTCCGCCGTGCTGACGGGGTTGGTTTTTGCCGCCGCGCCGGTAAAGATCATTTTCGATCCCGGATTCTCCTGCCACAGGCGAATGCCCTCCGTCAGGCGCGGCAGGCTGTTGCTGATAAGGTTAGAGCTTGGCGCCCACTCCGGGTTCCAGGTATAGCCGCCGCCCAGCACCACCACGTAGCTCACCGGCTGCTCGCCGCGCCAGGTGGGATAGCGATCTTCTATCGGTTTAAGCAGGCTGTCTGCCACGGGCTGCAGGCTCAGCAGCGCCAGCAGCAGCCAGCCGAGGCTCACGCACAGCTTCCCGGTACGTTGAAAGCGGCTGAACCATAACAGGGCGATCCCGATACCGATCAGCAACAGCAGGGCAGGAAGCGGCAGCAGCAGACCGCCGACGATCTTTTTTAGCGTGAAAAGCATGCCAGATGGTTCCTTTTTTAACCATATAACCAAAGTTATGTTCGGATCTTATAACAGATCGCTTCATTCTCGGCGCGGGTATGACAAAATAGCGGTTTTGTGTTGGCTTGTGGAGTCGCCCGTGCAGGATCGCAATTTCGATGACATTGCTGAAAAGTTTTCGCGCAATATTTACGGCACCACAAAAGGCCAGCTGCGCCAGGAGATCCTCTGGCAGGATCTGGAGCCGCTGCTGGCGCAGCTGGGACCGGGACCGCTGAGGGTACTAGATGCCGGCGGCGGCGAAGGGCAAACGGCCATTAAAGTGGCGCAACTGGGCCATCACGTGACGCTGTGCGATCTCTCCGCTGAAATGGTGGCCCGCGCCCGCCAGGCTGCTGTCGATAAAGGTGTGATCGACAACATGCATTTTGTACAATGCGCGGCTCAGGATATTGCGCAGCACTTGGAAAGCCCGGTCGATCTGGTACTGTTTCATGCGGTGCTGGAGTGGGTGGCGGAGCCCCAGGCGGTGCTGCGTACCCTGTGGTCGACGCTGCGTCCTGGCGGCGGCTTGTCGTTGATGTTCTACAATGCTAACGGCCTGCTGATGCACAATATGGTTGCCGGTAATTTCGATTACGTACAACTGGGCATGCCAAAAAAGAAAAAACGCACGCTGTCGCCGGATTATCCGCGTGAGCCGCAGCAGGTTTATCACTGGCTGGAAGAGATTGGCTGGCAGATTGTCAGCAAAACCGGCGTGCGGGTGTTTCATGATTATCTGCGTGAAAAACGCCAACAGCATGACAGCTATGCGGCGCTGCTGGAGCTGGAGACGCGCTACTGTCGTCAGGAGCCGTACCTCAGCCTGGGCCGTTATATTCATGTCACCGCGCTTAAGAGCCAGGCTCATAGCCGCAGATGCAAGGATAAAGTATGAGTGAATTTTCCCAGACAGTCCCCGAACTGGTTGCCTGGGCCAGGAAAAATGATTTTTCTATCTCGCTGCCGGTCGACAGGCTCTCTTTCCTGCTGGCGATCGCCACCCTGAATGGCGAACGGCTGGAAGGAGAAATGAGCGAGGGAGAACTGGTGGATGCGTTCCGCCACGTGAGTGATGCGTTTGAGCAGACCAGCGAAACCATCAGCCAGCGCGCCAATAACGCCATCAACGATTTGGTGCGCCAGCGTCTGCTGAACCGCTTTACCAGCGAAATTACCGAAGGCAATGCAATCTATCGTCTGACGCCGTTGGGGATCGGGATCACCGATTATTATATCCGGCAGCGCGAATTTTCGACGCTGCGTCTCTCGATGCAGTTGTCGATCGTCGCTGGCGAGCTGAAGCGCGCGGCGGACGCGGCAGAAGAGGGCGGCGATGAGTTTCACTGGCATCGCAACGTTTTTGCCCCGCTGAAGTATTCGGTGGCGGAAATTTTCGACAGCATCGACCTGACGCAGCGCATCATGGATGAGCAGCAGCAGCTGGTGAAAGACGATATCGCGCAGCTGTTGAACAAAGACTGGCGCGCGGCGATTTCCAGCTGTGAACTGTTGCTGTCGGAAACTTCCGGTACCCTGCGTGAACTGCAGGATACGCTGGATGCGGCGGGAGATAAGCTGCAGGCGAATCTGCTGCGCATTCAGGATTCGACCATGGCGCGCGACGATCTCCATTTTGTCGACCGGCTGGTGTTCGATCTGCAAAGCAAGCTCGACCGCATCGTCAGCTGGGGCCAGCAGGCGATTGACCTGTGGATCGGCTATGACCGCCACGTGCACAAGTTTATCCGTACCGCTATCGATATGGATAAGAACCGCGTCTTCGCACAGCGTCTGCGCCAGTCGGTACAGACCTATTTTGATGAGCCGTGGGCGCTGACTTACGCCAACGCCGACCGTCTGCTGGATATGCGCGACGAGGAGATGGCCCTGCGCGATGAAGAGGTCACCGGCGAGCTGCCTGCGGACCTTGAATTTGAAGAGTTTAACGAAATTCGCGAGCAGCTGGCGGCGCTGATCGAAGCGCAGCTGGCGGTCTATAAAGAGAAAGGAATACCGCTGGATCTCGGCCTGGTGGCGCGGGAGTTCCTGGCGCAATATCCGCGCGGGCGTCACTTTGACGTGGCGCGGATCGTCGTGGATCAGGCGGTACAGCTGGGCGTCGCCCAGGCAGATTTCACCGGACTGCCAGCCAAATGGCAGCCGATTAATGATTACGGAGCCAAGGTACAGGCGCATGTCATTGACAAATATTGAACAAGTGATGCCGGTTAAGCTGGCGCAGGCGTTGGCCAATCCGTTATTTCCGGCGCTGGACAGCGCCCTGCGCGCGGGCCGACATATCGGCCTCGACGAGCTGGATAATCACGCATTTTTGATGGATTTCCAGGATTATCTGGAAGAGTTTTATGCTCGCTATAACGTCGAGCTGATCCGCGCGCCGGAGGGCTTCTTCTACCTTCGCCCGCGTTCCACAACCCTGATTTCACGCTCGGTGCTGTCCGAACTGGATATGATGGTGGGCAAAATTCTTTGCTATCTCTATCTCAGCCCGGAGCGCCTGGCAAATGAAGGGATTTTCACCCAGCAGGAGCTGTATGACGAGCTGCTGACCCTGGCGGATGAATCCAGGCTGCTGAAGCTGGTCAACAACCGTTCCACCGGTTCGGATCTGGACCGCCAGAAGCTGCAGGAAAAAATGCGCGCGTCGCTTAACCGCCTGCGCCGTCTGGGGATGGTGTGGTTTATGGGCCATGACAGCAGCAAGTTCCGTATTACCGAATCGGTATTCCGCTTTGGCGCCGATGTGCGCGCCGGCGACGACCCACGCGAGGCGCAGCGCCGCCTGATCCGCGACGGGGAAGCGATGGCCCTGGAAAATCACCTGCAGCTCAATGATGAGAATGAAGAGAACCAGCCGGATAGCGGGGAGGAAGAGTAATGATTGAACGCGGTAAGTTTCGCTCGCTGACGCTGGTTAACTGGAACGGTTTCTTTGCCCGGACCTTTGATCTTGATGAACTGGTCACCACCCTCTCCGGGGGGAACGGCGCCGGTAAGTCGACGACCATGGCGGCCTTCGTCACGGCGCTGATCCCCGATTTAACCCTGCTGCACTTCCGTAACACCACCGAAGCGGGGGCCACCAGCGGCTCACGCGATAAAGGCCTGCACGGGAAGCTGCGCGCCGGGGTCTGTTACTCCGTGCTCGACGTCATCAACTCGCGCCATCAGCGCGTGGTGGTCGGCGTGCGTCTGCAGCAGGTTGCCGGGCGCGATCGCAAAGTCGATATCAAGCCTTTCGCCATTCAGGGGCTGCCCACCGCTATCCTGCCGACCCAGCTGTTAACCGAAACGCTGAACGATCGCCAGGCGCGCGTGGTCAGTCTCAATGAGCTGAAAGACAAGCTCGAGGCGATGGAAGGGGTCCAGTTTAAGCAGTTCAACTCGATCACCGAGTATCACTCGCTGATGTTCGACCTGGGCGTGGTGGCGCGTCGTCTGCGTTCGGCCTCCGATCGAAGTAAATACTATCGCCTGATCGAGGCCTCGCTGTACGGCGGGATCTCCAGCACCATTACCCGCTCGCTGCGCGACTACCTGTTGCCGGAAAACAGCGGCGTGCGTAAGGCATTCCAGGATATGGAAGCGGCGCTGCGGGAAAACCGCATGACCCTCGAGGCGATCCGCGTCACCCAGTCCGATCGCGATCTGTTCAAACACCTGATCAGCGAAGCCACCAACTACGTGGCGGCGGACTATATGCGTCACGCCAACGAGCGGCGCATTCATCTTGATAAGGCGCTGGAGTATCGTCGCGATCTCTTTACCTCGCGTTCGCAGCTGGCGGCAGAGCAGTATAAGCACGTCGACATGGCGCGCGAGCTGCAGGAGCATAACGGCGCAGAAGGCGATCTGGAAGCGGATTACCAGGCCGCCAGCGATCACCTGAACCTGGTGCAGACCGCACTGCGTCAGCAGGAAAAAATCGAGCGCTACGAAGCGGATCTCGACGAGCTGCAGATCCGTCTGGAAGAGCAGAACGAAGTGGTGGCGGAAGCCATCGATCGCCAGGAAGAGAACGAAGCCCGCGCCGAGGCCGCCGAGCTGGAAGTGGATGAGCTGAAAAACCAGCTCGCCGACTATCAGCAGGCGCTCGACGTGCAGCAGACCCGCGCCATTCAGTATAACCAGGCGCTGCAGGCGCTGGAGCGCGCGAAGGCGCTGTGCCATCTGCCGGATCTGACGCCGGAGAGCGCCGACGAGTGGCTGGAAACCTTCCAGGCGAAAGAGCAGGAAGCGACGGAGAAAATGCTGTCGCTGGAACAGAAAATGAGCGTGGCGCAAACCGCGCACAGCCAGTTTGAACAGGCCTACCAGCTGGTGGCGGCGATTAACGGCCCGCTGGCGCGCAATGAAGCCTGGGACGTGGCGCGCGAATTGCTGCGCGACGGCGTGAACCAGCGTCACCAGGCCGAGCAGGCGCAGGGGCTGCGTAGCCGCCTCAACGAGCTGGAGCAGCGCCTGCGCGAGCAGCAGGACGCCGAGCGCCAGCTGGCTGAGTTCTGCAAACGGCAGGGTAAACGCTACGATATCGACGATCTGGAAACGCGGCATCAGGAGCTGGAAGCGCGCATCGCTTCGCTGGCCGACAGCGTTTCTAACGCGCAGGAACAGCGCATGACCCTGCGCCAGGAACTGGAGCAGCTGCAGTCGCGCACTCAGACGCTGATGCGCCGGGCGCCGGTCTGGCTGGCGGCGCAGAACAGCCTTAACCAGCTGTGCGAGCAGAGCGGCGAGCAGTTTGAGTCCGGCCAGGAGGTTACCGAATACCTGCAGCAGCTGCTGGAGCGCGAGCGCGAAGCTATCGTTGAACGTGACGAGGTCGGCGCCCGCAAGCGCGCCATCGACGAAGAAATTGAGCGTCTCAGCCAGCCGGGCGGTTCGGAAGATCCGCGCCTCAACGCGCTGGCGGAACGGTTCGGCGGCGTTCTGCTGTCCGAGATCTACGATGATGTCAGCCTTGACGATGCGCCGTACTTCTCCGCGCTGTACGGTCCGTCGCGCCATGCCATCGTGGTGCCGGATCTGTCGCAGGTTGCCGAGCAGCTTGAAGGACTGGAAGATTGTCCGGAAGATCTCTATCTGATCGAAGGCGATCCGCAGTCCTTTGACGATAGCGTATTCAGCGTGGATGAGCTGGAAAAAGCGGTGGTGGTGAAGATCGCCGACCGCCAGTGGCGTTATTCGCGCTTCCCGTCGCTGCCGCTGTTTGGCCGCGCCGCGCGTGAAAACCGCATTGAAACCCTGCATGCCGAGCGTGAATCGCTGTCCGAGCGTTTTGCGACCCTGTCGTTTGACGTGCAGAAAACTCAGCGTCTGCATCAGGCCTTTAGCCGCTTCATTGGCAGCCATCTGGCAGTGGCCTTTGAGGACGATCCGGAAGAAGAGATCCGCAAACTCAACAGCCGCCGCGGCGAACTGGAGCGCGCGCTGAGCGCCCATGAAAGCGATAACCAACAGAACCGCGTGCAGTATGAGCAGGCGAAAGAGGGCGTGTCGGCGCTCAACCGCCTACTGCCGCGCCTGAATCTGCTGGCGGATGATACGCTGGCCGACCGCGTGGACGAGATCCAGGAACGTCTGGACGAAGCGCAGGAGGCCGCGCGCTTTATTCAGCAGCACGGCAACCAACTGGCGAAGCTGGAGCCGATTGTTTCGGTGCTGCAGAGCGATCCGGAGCAGTTTGAGCAGCTGAAAGAAGATTACGCCTATGCGCAGCAGACCCAGCGCGATGCGCGCCAGCAGGCTTTTGCCCTGGCGGAAGTCGTCCAGCGCCGGGCCCACTTCAGCTACTCCGATTCGGCGGAAATGCTCAGCGGCAACAGCGATCTCAACGAGAAACTGCGCCAGCGCCTGGAGCAGGCGGAAACCGAACGCAGCCGCGCGCGCGACGCGATGCGTGCCCATGCGGCGCAGCTTAGCCAGTACAATCAGGTGCTGGCCTCGCTGAAGAGCTCTTATGACACCAAGAAAGAGCTGCTCAACGATCTGTATAAAGAGCTGCAGGACATTGGCGTGCGCGCCGATGCCGGCGCGGAAGAGCGTGCCCGTGCGCGTCGCGATGAGCTGCACATGCAGCTGAGCAATAACCGCTCCCGTCGCAATCAGCTGGAGAAAGCGCTGACCTTCTGCGAAGCGGAAATGGACAACCTGACCCGCAAACTGCGCAAGCTGGAGCGCGATTACTGCGAAATGCGCGAGCAGGTGGTGACCGCCAAGGCGGGCTGGTGCGCGGTGATGCGCCTGGTGAAAGACAACGGCGTCGAGCGTCGTCTGCACCGCCGCGAGCTGGCCTATCTCTCCGCCGACGAGCTGCGCTCCATGTCGGATAAGGCGCTCGGTGCGCTGCGTCTGGCGGTCGCGGATAACGAACATCTGCGCGACGTGCTGCGTATCTCGGAAGATCCGAAGCGCCCGGAGCGCAAAATTCAGTTCTTCGTTGCCGTCTACCAGCATCTGCGCGAGCGTATCCGCCAGGATATTATCCGCACCGATGATCCGGTGGAAGCGATCGAGCAGATGGAGATTGAGCTCAGCCGCCTGACCGAAGAGCTGACAAACCGCGAACAGAAGCTGGCCATCAGCTCCCGCAGCGTGGCCAACATCATTCGCAAAACCATTCAGCGCGAGCAGAACCGTATCCGAATGCTCAACCAGGGATTGCAGAGCGTCTCCTTCGGCCAGGTCAACAGCGTGCGTCTGAACGTCAACGTGCGCGAGACCCACTCGACGCTGCTTGATGTGCTCTCCGAGCAGCATGAACAGCATCAGGATCTGTTCAACAGCAACCGCCTGACCTTCTCGGAAGCGCTGGCCAAGCTCTATCAGCGCCTGAATCCGCAGATCGACATGGGGCAGCGCACGCCGCAAACCATCGGCGAAGAGCTGCTCGACTACCGCAACTATCTGGAGATGGAAGTGGAAGTTAACCGCGGCTCCGACGGCTGGCTGCGCGCGGAGTCCGGCGCGCTGTCCACTGGGGAAGCGATCGGTACCGGGATGTCGATTCTGGTGATGGTCGTCCAGAGCTGGGAAGATGAATCCCGCCGCCTGCGCGGCAAGGATATCTCGCCTTGCCGTCTGCTGTTCCTCGATGAAGCGGCGCGTCTCGACGCCCGCTCCATCGCCACGCTGTTCGAGCTGTGCGAACGTCTGGAGATGCAGCTGATTATCGCGGCGCCGGAGAACATCAGTCCGGAGAAAGGCACCACCTATAAACTGGTGCGTAAGGTGTTCAATAATCACGAACACGTCCACGTGGTGGGGCTGCGCGGGTTTGCCGCGCCGCTGCCGGAAGCGCTGCCGGGAACAGCCGACGCCTCCTGAGGTTGCGGCTACATTCTGGCGGCTAAGCGGTGAAGAGGGCAACGTTATGTTGCCCTTTTTTTCTATCCAGCCCGGTATGCGAGGGTGGTATAATCTTTAAACTTCTTTACATTAGGTAAGGCAAAAGCCTTTTCGTCTTTATATACTGAAAAAAGAGCCCCAATTTTGTGGGCAGCAATGTGTGACAACAGGGGGCAAGGGATGTTGCTAAAGAAACGGTATGGTCGTCCATTGTCAGCGCTCAGCCTGAGCCTGGCACTGGCATTTGCTCCGCTGTTCAATGTCCAGGCCGAAGAGCCTGAAGTCGTACCCGGCGACAGTTCTGCGGCGCCCGCCGAGGTTTCCGCCGCGCTGGCGCAAAGCGATGGGCAATCGCCGGCGGTCGCGAAGCTGGCCGGTGAGCAGCCGCTGTCGATGGAGGCGGCGGCAAACAGCCGCGCCCAGATCGAGGCGCTGTTGCCGGCAGGGTACAAACCCGTCTTTATGAATCCGCTGGTGTCGCTGTACGCCGCCAGGGATATGAAACCGATGTGGGAAAACCGCGAGGCAGTGCAGGCGTTCCAGCAGCAGCTGGCGGAGATCGCCATCGCCGGTTTTCAGCCGCAGTTTACCACCTGGGTCAGCCTGCTGACCGATCCCGCCGTCAGCGGCATGGCGCGCGATGTGGTGCTGTCGGACGCCATGATGGGCTATCTGCACTTTATCAGCGGCATCCCCACCCAGGGGACCCGCTGGTTGTACAGTTCAACGCCGTACAAGATGGCGACCCCGCCGCTGTCGGTGATTAACCAGTGGCAGCTGGCGCTGGACAATGGCTCCCTGCCGGCGTTTATCACCGGCCTGGCGCCGCATCATCCGCAGTATGAAGCCATGCATCAGTCGCTGCTGGCGCTGGTGGCTGATTCTCGCCCATGGCCGCAGATGACCGGCAGCGGCTCGCTGCGCCCCGGCGAATGGAGCAATGATATCGGCGCCCTGCGCGAGATCCTCCAGCGTACCGGAATGCTGGACGATACCGCCAATATCGTTCTGCCCGGCGATGTGGTGAGCCCGTCGGCGAAGAAAAAGAGCAAACCTGCGGCGCGCGGCGTTTACGATCGCCAGCTGGTGGAGGGGGTTAAGCGCTTCCAGGCGATGCAGGGGCTGGGGGCGGATGGCGTCATCGGCCAGTCGACTCGCGACTGGCTCAACGTCTCTTCCGCGCAGCGCGCAGGGGTGCTGGCCCTGAACATTCAGCGTTTACGCTTACTGCCGGGCAAACTGTCCACCGGCATTATGGTCAATATTCCGGCGTTCTCGCTGGTCTATTACCAGGACGGCAGCCAGGTGCTGGCCTCGCGGGTAATTGTGGGGCGTCCGGATCGCAAAACGCCAATGATGAGCAGCGCGCTGAATAACGTGGTGGTCAATCCGCCATGGAACGTGCCGCCAACCCTGGCGCGCAAAGATATCCTGCCGAAGGTGCGTAACAATCCGGGCTATCTTGAGCAGCATGGCTACACCGTCATGCGCGGCTGGAACAGTAAAGAGACCATCGATCCTTATCGGGTCGACTGGTCGACCATCACCGAGAACAACTTACCGTTCCGTTTTCAGCAGGCGCCCGGAGCGCGTAACTCGCTCGGACGCTACAAGTTCAATATGCCGAGCTCCGATGCCATCTACCTGCACGATACGCCGAACCATAACCTGTTCCAGAAGGATGTTCGTGCGCTCAGTTCCGGCTGTGTGAGGGTGAATAAGGCTTCGGAGCTGGCCAATATGCTGCTGCAGGATGCGGGCTGGAACGACACGCGTATTTCCGATGCCCTGAAGCAAGGGGACACGCGCTATGTCAATATTCGGCAAAATATACCGGTGAATTTATATTACTTAACGGCGTTTGTGGACGCTGATGGACGTACACAATATCGAACAGATATTTACAATTACGATATCACCGCGCGATCCAGCGCACAAATTCTGACGAAAGCTGAGCAATTAATCAGGTAAATGAAGTAGTTCAATGGATTTTGTTGTCCTAGCACTGGGTAAAAAAGGGCGCTGCTCCTCTGCAGCGCCCGATTTTCCTGGTGTGAGGCTGCCTTGACGTTGGCAATAATGCCCGGTAAGGTGCCTTTCGTGCGCCAGAAGTGCATATACATATCATTCCGCTCAATGCGTGACGCAGTCAGCGCGAACGCTCTCTTTTGCCGGGCAGCATCACGGCTGTGGCGAGCGATGGCGTGCTGAGGTTCAGCATCGCGCAAGGCGGAAAAAGTATATAACGATTCATTGACTGTAGACCTGATTATCATGGACAAATTTGACGCTAATCGCCGCAGATTGCTGGCGTTGGGTGGTGCTGCGCTGGGTGCTGCCGCCATTCTCCCTGCGCCGGCATTTGCCACCCTCTCGACCCCCCGTCCGCGTATTTTGACGCTGAATAACCTGCATACTGGTGAATCACTCAAGGCGGAGTTTTTCGATGGCAGAGGCTATATTCAGGATGAATTAGCAAGACTTAACCATTTTTTCCGTGATTACCGCGCGAATAAAATTAAGTCCATCGATCCAAATCTGTTCGATCATCTTTATCGGTTGCAGGGACTACTTGGCACCAACAAACCTGTCCAGCTTATCTCTGGCTATCGTTCCCTCGATACCAATGATGAGCTACGCGCACGAAGCCGTGGTGTAGCAAAGCACAGCTATCACACCAAGGGGCAGGCAATGGATTTCCATATTGAAGGTATTTCGTTAAGCAATATTCGCAAAGCGGCGTTATCTATGCGCGCAGGTGGTGTAGGATATTACCCACGTAGTAACTTTGTGCATATTGATACCGGTCCCGTAAGGCACTGGTAACGAAAGGAGCGTCATGAACTATCGTATTATTCCGGTTACCGCGTTCGCGCAGAACTGTTCTCTTATCTGGTGCGAACAAACCCGGCTGGCGGCGCTGGTCGATCCTGGCGGCGATGCTGAACGTATCAAAGCGGTGGTGGCGGAGGCTGGCGTCACGCTGATGCAGATCCTGCTGACGCATGGCCATCTCGATCACGTCGGCGCCGCTGCGGAACTGGCGCAGCACTATGGCGTACCGGTTATTGGTCCGGAAAAAGAAGATGAGTTCTGGCTGGAAGGATTACCGGCGCAAAGCCGGATGTTCGGCCTGGAGGATTGCCAGCCGCTGCGTCCGGATCGCTGGCTCAATGAAGGCGATGTGGTTAATGTGGGGAATGTGGCGCTGCGGGTACTGCACTGCCCGGGCCATACGCCGGGTCACGTGGTCTTCTTTGATGACGCTTCCCGACTGCTCATTTCCGGAGATGTGATTTTCAAAGGCGGGGTGGGGCGCAGTGATTTTCCACGCGGCGACCATGGACAGCTGATCGCGGCCATTAAGGATAAGCTGTTGCCGCTGGGCGATGACGTGACCTTTATTCCCGGCCATGGTCCGCTGTCGACGCTGGGTGAGGAACGCCGCAACAACCCGTTCCTGCAGGATGAGATGCCGGTCTGGTAACCGACTTGACGCGAACGTAAAAAAGGCCGCATTCGCGGCCTTTTTTATAGCGAATAATATCGCTTACAGCACGGCGACGATGGCTTCACACAGCGGCGCCATGTTGTCAGGCGTCATGCCGGCCACGTTGATACGGCCGGACGCGACCGCATAGATGGCGAACTCTTCACGCAGACGCAGCACTTGCTCTTTAGTCAGGCCGCTGAACGAGAACATACCGTTCTGCTTGCTGATAAAGCTGAAGTCGCGGCTCGCGCCTTTCTCCTGCAGGGTGTTGACGAACAGCAGGCGCATACGCTGGATGCGCTGGCGCATATCGGTCAGCTCCTGCTCCCAGATTGCCCGCAGTGCATCGTTGCTCAGGATGGTCGCGACCACGGACGCGCCGTGCGCTGGCGGGTTGGAGTAGTTAGCGCGGATCACCGACTTCATCTGGCTGAACGCGCGGTCTACGGTCTCCTGATCGGCGGCGACCAGGGTGCAGGCGCCGACGCGCTCGTTGTACAGGCCAAAGTTTTTCGAGTAGGAGCTGGCGACCAGCAGCTCTTTATGCAGAGCAGCAAAGGCGCGCAACCCTTCAGCATCTTCTTCCAGACCGCGGGCGAAGCCCTGGTAGGCGAAATCGAACAGCGGCAGCCAGCCTTTCTCGACCGACAGCTGCGCCAGCGTCTGCCACTGGTCGAGCGTCGGATCGATACCGGTCGGGTTGTGGCAGCAGCCGTGGAACAGTACCACGTCGCCCGCCTGGGCTTCGTTCAGGCTAGCCAGCAGACCATCAAAGTCCAGCGCGTGGTTAGCCGCATCGTAGTAGGCATATTCACGTACTTCCAGCCCGGCGGAGGTAAACACACTCTTATGGTTTGGCCAGCTTGGATTGCTTACCCACACGCGTTTCACGTCGGTATTTTTGGCGAGGAAGTCTGCGGCGACGCGCAGCGCACCGGTACCGCCCGGGGTCTGCGCGGTGCGGGCGCGTTTATCGGCGATAATCGCATTGCCTTTACCGAACAGCAGCTCCTGGGTGCAGCGACCAAATTCAGGAATACCATCGATGCCCAGATAGTTTTTAGTCGTTTCATTTTCCAGCAGGTACTGCTCTGCTTTTTTGACGCTGGTCAGAACGGGTGTTTTACCGGTTTCATCCTTGTAAACACCAATTCCGAGGTTAATCTTTTCAGGGCGGTCATCGGCACGAAACAGATCGGCCAGACCTAAAATCGGGTCGGCTGGGGCGGCGGTAATGTTCTCAAACATGACGAGGTTCCATTGTGATTACTGAAGGGAAATCCGCTATCAGGTTAACGGGAGAACAACGAATTGCCAACCGTTTGCGATAAAAAGCGCGAAGGTTTTCGAAAGATACGATCTTTGCCTCAGTAATAGAGAAAAGCAGGACCGAAGTCCTGCTCTGAAGGCATATCACGAAGGGGTGTACTGCAGATTAGAACTGGTAAACGATACCCACGGCCGCCTGGTCGTCGGTCGCTACGCCAGCTGCTTTGGTGTAATCGTTGTCGCTCAGCTGGTTGAATTTATACGCAGCGTAGACGTTCATGTTCTTGTTGAAGTAGTACCAGGTTCCCACTTCAATGTATTTAACCAGATCCGCATCGCCGCCTTCGAAATCAGTACCTGGACGTGCCTGCAGATTTTTACCTTTGGTCTGCACGTAGCCGATGGACGGACGCAGGCCGAAGTCGAACTGATACTGTACAACCGCTTCAAAGTTTTGAGTTTTACCTGCAAAATACTTTTTAGCGGTGGCAGGTGCATCAGACGGGTTGCTCTCAGGAGTCATATTGTAGGTCTGGGAGTACATGACGGCTGCATAGACGTTGTTGGCGTCATACTTAGCAGAGGTCGCCCAGGCTTCGGCTTTGTCGCCATTACCGTCAGCTTTCTGCGCGCTGCTGCGGTTGGAATTAGCGTAACCTGCGGAGAGCGCGATACCGTTGTCGAACGCGTAGGTCGCCGCGGTGCTGAAGCCGTCGCCATTCTGCTTACTGATAGAACGGTCGTGGTCGTTTTTACCCTGGTACTGCAGCGCGAAGCTCAGGCCGTCAACCAGACCGAAGAAGTCAGAGTTACGGTAGGTTGCCACGCCGTTGGTACGGCCGGTCATGTAGTTGTCGGTGTAGTTCCAACCGTCGCCACCCCATTCAACCAGCATATCGGTTGCTGCTTCGACGTCGTAGATCGCGCCGTAGTTACGGCCGTAGTCGAATGAACCATACTCGCCCGCTTTCAGACCTGCGAACGCCAGACGGGTTTTCGTCGGCTGGGAACCTTCAACATTGGAGGCGTCCATGTTGTATTCCCACTGACCGTAGCCGGTCAGCTGATCGTTGATCTGGGTTTCGCCTTTCAGGCCGATACGGGCGTAGGTGGTATCGTCGCTGCTGGTGTCGCCATTGGTGGTCCAGACGTGCTCGCCGACCATTTTTCCGTAGAAGTCCAGTTTGTTGCCGTTTTTGTTATAGATTTCTGCAGCGTTAGCTGCACCGGCTACCAGCAGGGCAGGGATCACCACTGCCAGAATATTGCGCTTCATCATTATTTATTACCCTCATTAATATTTTTTATATGAACACGTGCCACTGCCGTCAATAAGTTCTGTCAATAAAAACTTACAGAACCATTGATGAGAGTTTGGTGTCTGAAGGCATCTTTCCATCCGCGACAACGTTTCGCTAGCCGGAAAATGCTACTAATATCTCATATGAGTAACAAAAAGAAAAAACATGTAACTAAATATGTATTTATGGGAACTTTGTGAACTTAATCAAAATTCCGTTCCACATGGTGAGGTAAATCGCCTTCCCATATCTATCTATATGAATTATTTATGATTAATTTGGATAAGCGTAAATTTGCTCATTTTGTGTGTTGAATTCGCCTTCTTTTTATTCAGCCTTTGTCTTGGCAAGACGTGCGGCGAGTGGTTAAAAAATGAGCAAATTTATCAGAGGTTTTGCTCTGTTATGAACATAAAGTGCGATCTGCATCACCCGGATGCACCGAAACAGTGCGTAACATAAATGTGAATGCGAGGCCTTGATGTTTAAGTTTGTTGAATTTTGATAACAGTAATTGACATAAAAAAAGGCCAGCTTGCGCTGGCCTTTCAGGTTTATGTCAGAAAAATTTAGAATGTCGCGTTGCGCGGGGTCCGCGGGAACGGGATGACATCGCGGACGTTCTGCACGCCGGTCACGTAGGCAATCAGACGCTCGAAGCCCAGGCCAAAGCCGGAGTGTGGAACGGTGCCGTAGCGGCGCAGGTCGCGATACCACCAGTAGTCTTCTTTATTCAGACCCATCTCGGCCATACGCGCGTCGAGCACGTCGAGGCGCTCTTCACGTTGGGAACCGCCGATGATCTCGCCAATACCCGGCGCCAGGACGTCCATTGCCGCGACGGTTTTACCGTCTTCGTTAAGGCGCATGTAGAAGGCTTTAATATCTTTCGGATAGTTTTTCACTACCACCGGCGCTTTGAAGTGTTCTTCAGCCAGGTAACGTTCGTGCTCGGAGGAGAGATCCACGCCCCAGTACACCGGGTTCTCGAACTGCTTGCCGCAGTTTTCCAGAATAGTGACGGCGTCGGTATAATCCACCTGCGCAAAATCAGCGGTGATAAAGCGCTGCAGACGGTCGATAGCGTCTTTATCAACGCGCTCGGCGAAGAACTGCATGTCGTCCGCGCGCTCTTCCAGTACCGCTTTAAAGACGTACTTGAGCATCGCTTCCGCCAGGCCGGCAACATCGTTCAGGTTAGCGAAGGCCACTTCCGGCTCCAGCATCCAGAACTCCGCCAGGTGGCGGCTGGTGTTGGAGTTTTCCGCACGGAAGGTCGGGCCGAAGGTGTAAATCTTCGACAGCGCGCAGGCATAGGTCTCGCCGTTCAGCTGGCCGGAAACGGTCAGGAACGACTCTTTACCGAAGAAGTCTTTGTCGAAATCGACTTTGCCCTGATCGTTACGCGGCAGGTTTTCCAGATCCAGCGTCGACACGCGGAACATTTCGCCGGCGCCTTCGGTATCGGAGGCAGTAATCAGCGGGGTGGAGACCCAGAAGAAGCCCTGCTCATCAAAGAAGCGATGCAGCGCCTGCGCCAGGGTGTGACGCACGCGGGCAACCGCGCCGATCAGGTTGGTGCGCGGACGCAGGTGGGCCACCTCACGCAGATACTCGATGCTGTGACGCTTGGCCGCCATCGGGTAGGTGTCCGGGTCTTCCACCCAGCCGGTCACTTCCACGTTGGTCGCCTGGATCTCAAAGCTTTGACCCTGGCCCTGGGAAGCCACGACTTTACCGGTGACAATCACCGAGCAACCGGTGGTCAGACGCAGCACTTCCTGATTGTAATTGGGCAGAGAATTATTAATAACGGCCTGTACAGGATCAAAGCAGGAACCGTCATAGACGGCGAGGAATGAAAAGCCAGCTTTTGAATCTCGGCGGGTACGCACCCATCCGCGGACCGTGACTTCGCTGTCAACGGCAACGCGGCCCTGGAGTACGTCGGCTACAGGCACAACGCTCATAATAATCTCTCTATATAGTCCAATAAAAAAGTCTCTTCCCCCTACAGCGGGGGGATATCTATGTTACCTGTCATCTTCCATCAGACAAGTAGATTTCGCACAGGGAAGGGTGGATTTCGGAAATAAATACACCTCCGGGACGTTCTTTGACTCCCCATTTCGACTTTTACACGACTTACTCGATAATGACCGTCATTTCCTGCTTCGCATTTTGCATCGACACGATGGTCCGGAAAGACTTGATATTTCCCGAGGCAAAAAAGAGTTCACGGGTTAGCGCTTCGTATTCCGCCATATCACGGACGTTGATCACGAGCAGAAAATCGAAGTCGCCAGTGACATAGTAGACCTGCTGCACTTGCGGACAGGTTACGAAACGCTGTTTATCCTCCTCAAGCAGATCGAGACGTTCATTCTCAATGGTCACCTGCACCATAATGGTGATGGGTCTTCCCACTTTACTGGCGTCCACTAAGCTAACACTGCCTTTAATCACCCCTGCATCCTCAAGTGCAGCGATACGCCGATTGACTGCCGAAGGAGACAGGCTGATCCGATCGGCGATCTCCCGTTGCGACAAGCGATTATTACGCTGCAAGAGCGTAAGAATTTTTTTATCCCATGCGTCAAGTTTCATCATATATCTCGTCCTGCAAGCCTGTGATCAATCTCACTCATGCAACGTTGTTGCGTGAGAATCATAAAACAGAGTGAAAATTGCGGCGCGATGGGCAACTTTGCGCCAATTAACCGCCGGGCGCAGTGTACCATCACAGGCAGTGGGAAAGCGGCATATCGCGACAAAAAGCCTCTCACACTCTGACTTAACCAATTTAAAGCGACCGTCCTGTCTCAGGCCGCACGGATCCGTGCACCCGTCGTTTAGGCGGAATGGTCGCAAATAACGTTATCGTCCCAGGACGATATGAAAATAGAGGTGCCTGAATAGTGGACACAATTAAATTTCAACTCAACGCCCGGCGGCAGCCCTATGGCCAGGGAGCAGACTTGAGTCTGCTCAATGAAAGCGTGGGGAACGAAGTGCTGGCATTCCATCAAAAATTTCCTGATTACCGGGTCACGCCGCTGCGTAAGCTGGAATTTTTAAGCCAGCGGCTGGGCCTGGGGTCGATCCATATAAAAGATGAAGCCCAGCGATTCGGTTTGAATGCGTTTAAAGGATTAGGCGGATCTTATGCGATGGGGAAATATCTCGCCGCTCTGCTTGAGCGAGATATTACTACGTTGAGCTTTGCCGAGCTTAATTCACCAGCGATTAAGGCGCGTATCAAGGACATCGTATTTGTGACTGCTACCGACGGTAACCATGGACGTGGCGTGGCGTGGGCGGCTGAGCAGCTTGGGCTGCGTGCGGTGGTGTATATGCCAAAGGGCTCCTCACCGGTACGCGCGCAGAATATTCGCCGGCATGGCGCCGAATGCACGATTACTGAACTGAACTACGACGACACAGTTCGGCTGGCGGCCAAAACCGCGCGCGAGCAGGGATGGGTTTTACTCCAGGATACCGCCTGGCAGGGCTACGAGCAGATCCCCACATGGATCATGCAAGGCTATATGACCCTCGCTGTTGAAATCTGGCAGCAATTGGTAGAAAGCGGGGCGCCGATGCCGACGCATCTGTTTTTACAAGCCGGTGTCGGGTCGTTTGCCGGCAGCATCATGGGATATTTCATCGAAAAGATGCAGCAGCAGGCTCCCACCATCATCATCGTTGAGCCGCACAAGGCGAACTGCCTGTATCGCTCGGCAACCATTAATGACGGGCTGCCGCACAGCGTCGGCGGGGATATGTCAACCCTGATGGCCGGGCTTGCCTGTGGTGAACCTAATATCACCAGCTGGCCAATGCTCCGCGACCATGCCACCTGTTTTATTTCCGCCAACGATTGTCTGGCCGCCAATGGCATGCGCCTGCTGGCCGCTCCGCGACCAGGTACTGACGAACCTTTTGTCTCCGGGGAATCCGGCGCTATCGGCACTGGCGTGCTTTACGCGCTGATGACTCAGCCGGAGTATCGCGAGCTTGCCGAATCTCTGCGCCTGAATGCCGATGCACAGGTTCTGTTAATCAGCACGGAAGGAGATACATCACCCGATGTCTATGAAGACATCGTCTGGTTTGGCCGTAATGGTTGAGCGCTATCGACAATAACAAGGGGGCCATCTTACCTACCCTACGAGCCCTCGGTGTGACAAGCGTTCTGACTCATAACGAAAACATACGCGCTTTCGCGTCATGCACAGAGAGAACCTGACCGATGAATACTGAAAATATAATTATCAATAAAGGATGTTCCGATCCCGCAAAGTGGCATAGCGAAGATACCGTTTGGGTCCTTGGCCTTTTCGGTACCGCAATTGGCGCCGGGGTGCTGTTTCTGCCGATTAATGCCGGAATTGGCGGCTTCTGGCCGCTGCTGATTGTTTGTGTCCTCGCTTTTCCTATTACTTATCTGGCTCACCGCGGTCTGGCGAGATTCATTTACTCTTCCAATACGCCGGAAAGCAGTATTACCGATGTTATTGGCGAGCATTTTGGCGCGCTGGCGGGAAAAGTGTTTACCGTCATCTATTTCTTCGCTGTCTATACCATTTTGATTATGTATGCGGTGGCAATCACCAACACCGCGCAGAGCTTTATCACCCACCAGTTGGCAATGGCCGAGCCTCCCCGGTCGCTGGTGGCCATCGTTCTGATCCTCGGGCTGATGTTTATCGTCCGTTTTGGACAGCGTTTGATAATGCGGGTGATGAGCACCCTGGTTTATCCCTTCATTATCTCGCTTATTTTTATGGCACTTTTTCTGATTCCGCACTGGAACGGCGCAATTTTGCAAACCGCAAGCTTCAGCGCCACAGGCGATGGGCAGGGGATCATGTTATCCCTCTGGATGACCTTCCCGGTACTGGTGATGTCGTTTAACCACTATCCCATCATTTCGCCGATGGTGGTGCGCCAGAAGCAGCGTTACGGTCTGGCGCTCGCTGAGGGGAAATGCGCGCAGATCCAGCGCTACGGTATCCTGCTCATGACGGTGGTGGTGCTGTTTTTTGTTCTCAGCTGCGTGTTAAGCCTGTCGCCGCAGCAACTGGCGGAAGCCAAAGCCCAGAATCTGTCGATTTTGTCCTATCTGGCCAATCAGTACGATACACCGATTATTGCCTGGCTATCGCCGATTATCGCCTTTGTCGCTATTACTAAATCATTTCTTGGCCACTACATCGGCGCCTATGAATCGCTGCGCGACCTGATTCTGGAGGCCGCCGCCGCACGCGGGAAAAAACCTGGCATTCGCCTCGTCGACGCGGTCATCCTGGTGTTTATGGTGTTTACCTGCTGGTTCGCCGCGTACAAGAACCCCAGTATCCTCGGTATTATCGAATGCATCAGCGGTCCCACCGGGGCGGCAATTCTTCTGCTGTTGCCTATGTACGCCATTCATAAATTACCGGTGCTTGCCCCCTGGCGCGGTAAAGCGAGCAACGTTTTCGTCACCCTGATCGGGCTTATCACCGTCTCTGCCATTTTTTACGGCATGTTCCAATAACCACCATCACTAGCGAGATGTTTTATGAGTCATTTTCTGCAGATTAACGGCCAACGGCTTATCGATTCCCTGTATGCGCTTGGCGAATATGGTGCGCTGGAAGGCGGCGGCGTATGCCGCCTGGCAGCGACGGCCGAAGATAAAGCCGGCAGGGACTTTGTTGTAGCCCGCATGAAGGCCCTGGGCCTGAGTGTGTCTATTGATGCTATCGGTAATGTCACCGGTGTTTATCACGGCGAGGAGACGTTGCCGATGGTGATGATGGGGTCACATATCGATACCGTCGCTACCGGTGGGTTATACGATGGCAACTACGGCGTTATGGCCGGCCTTGAGGTGATTGCCACCCTCCAGGATGCCGGGATCCGCCCCCGACGACCGTTGGCGGTAACCTTCTTTACTAACGAGGAGGGGGTGCGATTTCAGCCCGATATGATGGGCAGCGTGGTGTTTGCCGGCGAGTATCCGTTGGCGCAGGCGCTCGCGGCAAAAGATCTCGACGGTATCACGCTCGATGAAGCGCTGCGTAGCATTGGTTATAAGGGCGAACGTCAGCCGGGAGATATGGCGGTAGATAGCTACGTTGAGCTGCATATCGAACAGGGACCGATTCTTGATAAAGAGCAAATTGATATTGGCGTTGTCACCGGCGTACAGGGTATTTCGTGGCAGGAATTTACCCTGCGAGGCGTATCGAATCATGCGGGTACTACCCCAATGTCCATGAGACGCGATGCCGGGCTGGCGGCTGCGAAAATCGCTGTTTTTGCCCGTGAGCTGGCGCTAAGCCTTGGTGGTGATCAGGTAGCTACCGTTGGGCATTTCAGCGTGAAGCCTAATCTGATCAACGTCATTCCCAACCATGTCGTTATGTCAGTGGATCTTCGCAATACCGATAATGCGATCTTATGTCTGGCGGAGCAGCAACTGGCAGAATTTGTTGCAAAAACGTCGCAGGAAGAGGGCGTGGAGATAACCAGCCGCTCACTGGTGCGCTTTGAACCGGTCATTTTTGCCGATGAGATCGTCAATGCGGTGGAAGCCGAGGCGGAGCGTCAGGCGCTCAGTTACCGACGTTTGCCAAGCGGCGCTGGACACGATGCACAATTTATGGCGTCGGTATGTCCAGCCGGGATGATTTTTGTCCCCTGCGTTGATGGCATCAGTCACAACGTCAAAGAACACAGTGCGGCCAAAGACCTGATTGCTGGCGCCAATGTGCTGCTGCAGGTGGTTTTACAGCGCGCCCAGCGTATGGACTAATGTTTACAGGAGCAGAGAATGAATCAGCAACAGTTAAAGCAGCAGCTTATCGCCTGGCGTCACTATTTGCATGCCCATCCGGAAAGCGCTTTCGAAGAGCAGAATACTTCACGGTTTATTGCCGAAAAGCTCGAGGCCATGGGCATTGAGGTACACCGCGATATTGGCAAAACCGGGGTAGTGGGGAGATTGAAATGCGGCGACGGCAAGGGCGTTATCGCTATTCGTGCCGATATTGATGCCATTCAATTGACCGAACAGGGAGACCGGTCTTACCGCTCCATGACCGCCGATCGGATGCACGGCTGCGGGCATGATGGTCATACCTGCATTGCATTGGGCGCGGCGCAGTTGCTATTGCAGCGGCAGAATTTTAACGGCACGGTCATCTTTGTTTTTCAGCCTGCTGAGGAGCCTGGCTATGGCGCCAGAGCGATGATGGACGATGGCGTTATTGAACGCTTTGGCATTGAGGAAATCTACGGTCTGCATAATATGCCGGGTATGAAAGCCGGGACTATCGCCACGCGAGTCGGTGGCATTATGGCCAGTGAAGATAACTTTATTATTCGTATTCAAGGGCGGGGAGCGCATGCGGCGCGGCCGCATATGGCGAAAGATCCGCTGGTAATTGCGGCGGAAATCATCCTGGCTTTGCAGACAATTGTTTCGCGAAATGTTGATCCGAACGTGCCAGCGGTCATTTCCTGTACTGAACTGCACACCGATGGCATCCGCAATGCGATTCCGACGCATGTTGAAATCAAAGGGGATACGCGCAGCTTTGTACCGGAGGTGCAAATGCTGCTCGAAGAACGAATGCGTACCATTAGCGAAGCAATTTGCGCGATGCACGGTGCGAGGTGCCAGTTCAGCTATACCCATGAATTTGCGCCAACGGTGAACTGGCAGAAATGCGTTGATGTGGCGGTCACCGCTGCGATTAACGTGGTAGGGGCTGAGAAGGTGGACGGCAACGTCGCACAGATGATGATTTCGGAGGATTTTGGCGCTTTTCTGCAAAAAATCCCCGGCTGTTTCATCTTTTTAGGCAACGGCGATGGTTCAGATGCTCAGGGCAATACACCGTTGCATAATGCCTGCTACGACTTTAATGATGAGATATTGCTAACTGGCGCGGAGTATTTTGCCGAGGTCGTCAGAACCCGTCTGCCGCAGGAGTGATATTGATTGGCCCGATAGCAGAATGCCGTCGGGCCATGTTTTTTAGCTCGCCTTTTTAATCGGCGGCAGGTCGAACGCCTCGCGCAGGGCGCGGACGAAGGCCTTATCGTGGCAGATGGTTTTCCCCGGGCTGTCGGAGAGCTTCGCCACCGGCTTGCCGTTACATTCCACCAGCTTAATCACGATATTGAGCGGTTTAACCTGCGGCAGATCGCAGGTTAAACGGGTACCAATACCAAAGCTCAGCTTCACCCGCGAGGCGAAGTGGCGATACAGGTCGACGGCTTTCGCCAGGTCGAGATTATCGGAGAAGACCAGCACTTTGCTCAGCGGATCGATGCCCAGCTTCTGGTAATGGGCGATGGCTTTTTCACCCCATTCCACCGGGTCGCCGGAGTCGTGGCGCAAACCCTGATAGCGGGTGGCGAACTCCGGACCGAAATCGCGCAAGAACGCATCCATGGTGATGCAGTCGGTCAGCGCGATGCCCAGCTGGTCAGGATACTCTTCCAGCCAGGCGGCGAGGGCCGCCCGCTGGCTGCTGGCCAGGTTCGGGCTGATCTGCTGGTGGGCCTGGAACCACTCATGGGCCTGGGTGCCCATCGGGGTTAAGTTCAGACGGCGCGCCAGATCGTAGTTGCTGGTGCCGACAAACCAGGGCTCCTGCTGCAGGCGTTGCACAATGGCTTCCTGTACATCGCGTGAAAAACGACGGCGGGTGCCGAAATCCATCAGGCGGAAGGCGCTCATATCGAGGTCAGCGGTCATGGTGGCGAAGTCGCCTAGCTTATGCTCCAGCGCGTTTAGCGCTTGTTCAACGCCCATCTCGGGTGAACGGTAGCGATGGACCAGCTCGCTTATCACCGCCAGCAGGGGGACTTCCCACATGATGGCTTCCCGCCACGGGCCGGTGAGGCGAATGTTCAGCTTGCCGTTGTCATTGGCGACCGTGACCTGGCGCGGGTCATAGCGAAAATCGCGCAGCCAGTCGAGGTAATCCTGGCGAAAAAAGGGAAGGGTGGACAGCCAGCGATATTCATCATCCCGCAGCCTCAGATCGCGCATGGACTCCACCTGCTCGCGGATCGCGTCGGCATAAATGCCGAGCAGGTCGTCTCCACGGCAGCGAAACTCCGCCGCCACATGTACATCGCCGTAGCGGTGGAAGACAGCCTGCTGCATGTGCAGCTTGTAGGCATCCGTATCAAGCAGCGAATGCAGTACAGGAGAAGTGAATTGTGTCATGGTGCGCAGTAGCATCCTCTCACTGGAGCGTTCCATCGAAACCAACGCGGAAAAAGGAGGCGGAGTATACCTTTATTACCCGGCTCTGTCCCGCGATGGCGAGCGATGGCGACGCTGACGGTCATTTGCGAGGCCTAGTTTAATATATTGAACATGGATCACACCACAAGCTTTGCGTCGGGTCGAGGGCAATTCGTGCCGCGAGTGTTAACAAAATGTAGCGATTTTCGTGTTTCACGTTGAAAAGATGAAGATTCTGCATAGCGCGATTGACACAACAGGAATAGACTGGGACGACACTTTACCGAAGATGCTAAAGGTTTTTTATGACACAACAGCCCCAAGCCAAATACCGCCACGACTATCGTGCGCCGGAGTATCTGATTAGCGATATCGATTTGACCTTTGACCTGGATGCCGCAAAAACCGTTGTTACGGCCGAGAGCAAGGTCTCCCGCCATGCGGCTGCGTCTGATGTGCCATTGCGCCTGGACGGCGAAGATCTGACCCTGATTGCTCTGCAGGTGAACGGCCAGCCGTGGAGCGACTATAAAGAAGAAAACAATCAGCTGGTGATCGGCGGCTTGCCGGAGCATTTCACCCTGACCATCGTCAATGAGATCAGCCCGGCGGCGAACACCGCGCTGGAAGGCCTGTATCAGTCAGGCGAAGCGCTGTGCACCCAGTGTGAAGCGGAAGGTTTCCGCCATATCACCTGGTACCTGGACCGTCCGGATGTGCTGGCGCGCTTTACCACCAAAATTATCGCCGATAAAGCCAAATATCCGTTCCTGCTCTCCAACGGCAACCGGATGGCGGAAGGGGAACTGGAGAACGGTCGTCACTGGGTACAGTGGCAGGATCCCTTCCCGAAGCCGTGCTACCTGTTTGCGCTGGTGGCCGGTGATTTCGACGTCCTGCGCGACACTTTTACCACTCGCTCCGGGCGTGAAGTGGCGCTGGAATTGTACGTCGATCGCGGTAATCTCGACCGCGCGCCGTGGGCGATGACCTCGCTGAAAAACTCCATGAAATGGGATGAGGAGCGCTTTGGCCTCGAGTACGACCTCGACATCTATATGATTGTCGCCGTCGACTTCTTCAATATGGGAGCGATGGAAAACAAAGGGCTGAACGTCTTTAACTCCAAATATGTCCTGGCCCGCACCGACACCGCCACCGATAAAGACTACCTCGATATCGAGCGGGTGATTGGCCATGAGTATTTCCATAACTGGACCGGCAACCGCGTCACCTGTCGCGACTGGTTCCAGCTCAGCCTGAAAGAGGGGCTGACCGTGTTCCGCGATCAGGAGTTCAGTTCCGACCTCGGCTCGCGGGCGGTGAACCGCATTAACAACGTGCGCACCATGCGCGGGCTGCAGTTTGCCGAAGATGCCAGCCCGATGGCGCACCCGATCCGCCCGGATATGGTTATCGAGATGAATAACTTCTACACCCTGACGGTCTATGAAAAGGGTGCCGAAGTGATCCGCATGCTGCACACGCTGCTGGGTGAAGAAAACTTCCAGAAAGGGATGCAGCTATATTTCGAACGTCATGACGGCAGCGCCGCCACCTGCGACGATTTCGTCCAGGCGATGGAAGATGCTTCTAACGTCGACCTGTCGCACTTCCGCCGCTGGTACAGCCAGTCCGGTACGCCGATTGTCACCGTCCACGACGACTATAACCCGGAAACCGAGCAGTATACGCTGACCATCAGCCAGCGCACGCCGCCTACTGCCGAGCAGGCTGAGAAACAGCCGCTGCATATTCCGTTTGCCATCGAGCTGTACGATAACGAAGGTAAGGTGATCCCCCTGCAGAAGGGCGGTCATCCGCTGCCCCCGGTGCTTAATGTGACTCAGGCTGAGCAGACCTTCGTCTTTGATAATGTCTATTTCCAGCCGGTCCCGGCCCTGCTGTGCGAGTTTTCAGCACCAGTGAAACTGGAATACAAGTGGAGCGATCAGCAGCTGACCTTCCTGATGCGCCATGCGCGGAATGATTTCTCGCGCTGGGATGCGGCGCAGAGTCTGCTGGCGACCTACATCAAGCTGAACGTCAACCGTCATCAGCAGGGACAGCCGCTGTCGCTGCCGGTGCACGTGGCGGACGCCTTCCGCGCGATTCTGCTCGACGAGAAGATTGACCCGGCGCTGGCCGCCGAGATCTTAACCCTGCCGTCGGCCAACGAAATCGCCGAGATGTTCGCCATTATCGATCCTATCGCCATCGCCACCGTGCGCGAGGCGCTCACCCGCACCCTGGCGAACGAGCTGGCGGACGAATTCCTCGCGGTATATAACGCCAATAAGCTCGACAGCTACCGGGTGGAGCACGCCGATATCGGTAAGCGAACCCTGCGCAATACCTGCCTGCGCTATCTGGCGTTCGCAGAGCCGACGCTGGGCGATAAGCTGGTGGCGGCGCAGTATCACCAGGCGGATAACATGACCGACGCGCTGGCCGCGCTGTCGGCGGCGGTTGCCGCTGAGCTGCCGTGCCGCGATGCGCTGATGCAGGAGTATGACGACAAATGGCATCAGGACGGCCTGGTGATGGACAAGTGGTTTATCCTGCAGTCCACCAGTCCGGCGGCCAATGTGGTCGAAACGGTACGCGGTCTGCTGGACCATCGTTCGTTCAGCATGAGCAACCCGAACCGCGTGCGGTCGCTCATCGGCGCTTTCGCCAGCAGCAACCCGGCGGCGTTCCATGCTGAAGACGGTAGCGGCTACCAGTTCCTGGTGGAGATGCTGACCGAGCTTAACCAGCGCAACCCGCAGGTCGCATCGCGACTGATTGAGCCGTTGATTCGTCTGAAGCGTTATGATGAGAAACGCCAGGCGCTGATGCGCGCCGCGCTGGAGCAGCTGAAGGGGCTGAAGGATCTCTCAGGCGATCTGTACGAGAAAATCAGTAAGGCGCTGGCGTAACGGTGGCAAAATCCCCGGTTGCGCTCTTGCTTACCGGGGCTACAGCGCTGTGCGATTTGGTAGCCCGGCCGAGCGAAGCGCGGGCCGGGGACGTTAGTTAGCCATGACTAAACAAACGCGGTGCGCTCTCGCTCTTGCCGCGTTTCATCACCCGATCCAGCACCTCCGCCTCCAGCTCGGCCAGCTTCGCCGAACCGGTGCGCCGCGGTCGCGGAATATCCACGTTCAAATCGAGACCGATCTTCTTCTCTTCAATCAACAGCACCCGGTCGGCCATCGCCACGGCTTCGCTGACGTCGTGGGTCACCAGCAGGACCGTAAAGCCATGCTCCTGCCACAGGGAGACGATCAGCGCCTGCATCTCCAGACGGGTGAGGGCGTCCAGCGCCCCCAGCGGCTCGTCCAGCAGCAGCAGGCGCGGGCGATGGATCAGCGCGCGGGCCAGCGCAACGCGCTGCTTCTGCCCGCCCGACAGCGCCGCCGGCCACTCCTGCGCGCGGCTCTCGAGTCCGACGCTGGCCAACGCCTGCAGGGCGGCGTCGCGCCAGGCGCCTTTTAACCCCAGCCCCACGTTATCAATCACCGTTTTCCACGGCAGCAGGCGCGCATCCTGAAACATCATCCGGGTGTCGTCCTGGATCGCCGCCAGCGGCGTCGCGCCTGCCAGCAGCTCGCCGGCATTCGGCTTTTCCAGGCCCGCCAGCAGGCGCAGCAGGGTGCTTTTTCCGCCGCCGCTGCGGCCCACCACCGCCACAAACTGGCCGCTGGGGATATGCAGATCCAGCTCGTTAAGAATGGTGTTGTCGCCATAGCGTTTAGTCACCCCGTTCAGCAGCAGCGGGATACCTGGGTTCAGACGGGCAGTGTTCATGCGTTAGCCTCCTGAAGATGATACGCCGGGTTCCAGCGCAGCCAGAGCCGCTCCAGCAGCTGGGCGCTGACGTCGGCCAGTTTGCCAAGAATGGCGTAAAGAATGATGGCGACCACCACCACGTCGGTTTGCAGAAATTCACGCGCATTCATCGCCAGGTAGCCGATACCGGCGTTCGCCGAAATGGTTTCGGCGACAATAAGCGTCAGCCACATCAGACCGAGGGCAAAACGCACGCCGACCATAATCGAGGGCAGGGCGCCGGGTAAAATCACGTGACGGAAAAGAGCAAAGCCGGATAAACCATAGCTGCGCGCCATCTCCACCAGCCCACGGTCGATATTGCGGATCCCGTGCCAGGTATTGATATAGATCGGGAACAGGGTGCCCAGCGATACGAGGAAGATCTTGGCGGTCTCATCGATACCGAACCACAAGATCACCAGTGGGATCAGCGCCAGGTGCGGCACATTGCGCAGCATCTGGATCGACGTGTCCAGCAGGCGCTCGCCCCAGCGTGACAGACCGCTGATCAGGCCGAGCACCAGTCCAATGGAACCGCCGATGGCGAAGCCGACCAGCGCCCGCCACGAGCTAATGGCCAGATGCTGCCACAGCTCACCGCTGGCCGAGAGCGTCCAGAACGCTTTCAATACGCCCTCCGGCGAGGGCAGCACCCGCGTCGACAGCCAGCCGACGGACGACGCCAGCTGCCAGACAATGACCGTTCCCACCGGCAGCAGCCAGGGGGCGAGGCGTAACAACAGGGGATGGGTTGATTTTGCCATCAGTGCCTCCTCAGCTCTGCGCCACTTTACGCAGGATAAACTCGTTAGCGACGGCTTCCCCCTGCAGACGCAGGTTGTGCGGCTGCGGAACAGACGGCACCGCGACGTCGAGCAGCGGGAACAGCAGCTCGCCGACCCGATACGCCTCTTCCAGATGCGGATAGCCGGAGAAGATAAAGCTATCGATACCCAGCGCGGCGTATTCATTGATCCGTTCGGCAACGGTAGCGGCATCGCCCACCAGCGCGGTCCCGGCGCCGCCGCGCGCTAAACCGACGCCAGCCCACAGGTTGGGGCTGATTTCCAGCTTATCGCGTCGACCATTGTGCAGCGCCGCCATCCGCTGCTGGCCGACGGAGTCGGTTCTGGCGAAGGCCGCCTGGGCGCGGGCGATAGTCTCATCATCCAGATGGGAGATAAGGCTGTCCGCCGCCTGCCAGGCTTCCTCATTGGTTTCCCGCACGATCACGTGCAGGCGGATACCAAACCGCACCCGGCGACCGTGCCGGGCAGCTTTCTCCCGCACCTGAGCTATCTTCTCTGCCACCTGGGCCGGCGGTTCGCCCCAGGTAAGATAGAGATCGACCTGCTCAGCGGCCAGATCCTGCGCCACCTCAGACGATCCGCCGAAATAGAGCGGCGGACGCGGCTGCTGGAGCGGCGGGAACAGCAGTTTGGCGTCGCGAACGCGCTGATGCTTGCCGTTAAAGGTGACAGTCTCCCCCTCCATCAGCTTGCGCCAGATATGGGT
Source organism: Klebsiella sp. M041 (assembly GCF_059759695.1). Classification (NCBI taxonomy): domain Bacteria; kingdom Pseudomonadati; phylum Pseudomonadota; class Gammaproteobacteria; order Enterobacterales; family Enterobacteriaceae; genus Klebsiella; species Klebsiella sp. M041. The sequence goes on along the minus strand of NZ_JCAXWU010000004.1, from coordinate 212,692 downwards.
AAATTCAGCCGAGGCCTCATAGCGCTCGGTGTGGTCGAGGAAGACACCGTCGCCTGCCAGCTCGGCGGGATCGCTGCCGGTGACCAGATTGAACAGCGCCCGGCCGTTCGACAGTCGGTCCAGGGTCGCCGCCTGGCGCGCCGCCACCGTCGGCGACACCACGCTTGGCCTCAGGGCGACAAGAAATTTCAACCGCTGCGTTACCGGGATCATCGAGGCCGCAACCAGCCAGGCATCTTCACATGAGCGCCCGGTCGGGATCAGTACGCCAGTGAATCCCAGCCGATCCGCCGTCTGCGCGATTTGCTGCAGATAGCCGTAATCGACCGGACGGGCTCCCTCTTCGGTACCCAGATAACGACCATCACCATGGGTCGGTAAAAACCAGAACATATTCAGACTCATGATTTCGCTCCTTGTGCGGCGGCGGGCTGCCAGATGCGGGCCCGGATATCAACTTTTTTCGGCACCAGCTTGTTCTCATAGAACAGGTCGGCCGTCTGCTGCTGGCGAGCGGCGGTTTCAGCGCTCACCGGGGTAACCGAGGTGGGGGGACGATGGTCCAGGTAGCTGGCGATCACCGCTTCCGGTAATCCCATCGTTTTTGCCAGCAGCGTAATGCTTTGCGCACGCTGGCTATGGGTCAGGGCATCGGCCTGGGTAAAGGTATCGAGTACGCCCTCAATAAAGGCGCCATTGCGTTCAGCGTAAGGGCGGGAAGCGAGATAGAAGGATCCCGTCTGTTTCAGGTCGGTTCCGTCGGTCAGCACCCGGGCGCCGCCCTGCAGCAGCGCGGCGGAGTAATACGGATCCCAGATCGCCCAGGCGTCGACATTGCCCTGCTGGAAGGCGGCGCGCGCATCGGCGGGGGCGAGATAGACCGGCTGAATGTCGCTAAACTTCAAACCTGCGAGCTGCAGGGCGCGCAGCAGCAGATTGTGGGAGCTGGAGCCTTTCTGAAAAGCGACCTTTTTCCCTTTTAGCTCAGCAACGTTATGAATCGGGCTGCCCTGCGCCACCAGAATCACTTCCGCTTTGGGCTTTGGCGGTTCCGAACCGATATACACCAGATCGGCGCCGGCCGCCTGCGCAAAGATAGGCGGAATGTCGCCAGTGCTGCCAATATCGATGCTGCCGACGTTCAGCGCCTCCAGCATCTGCGGACCGGCCGGGAATTCAATCCACGAAATATGGGTTTGCGGGTAGCGCTGCTCCAGCAGCTGATGGCTTTTCGCCAGCACCATGCTGACGCTGCCTTTCTGATAGCCGATGCGCAGGGCGTCAGGCGCCGCCGGGGCGGCATGGCCCAGGGCGGAGAACAGCAGCAGCCCGCCGAGGGTCAGAGCGCGGAGAGGATTAAGCATGTTCCACCCCACGCAGAGACGTTAACGACGGGGCGCGGCTGCTGGGGCGATGCAGCGCCTGCCAGAAGGTCTCCAGGGCTTCATCGAGGCGCCGCTGCAGGTTCGGGGTAAACTGCGGCTTGTGCTGGTAATCGGTCACCTGGCTGTCGTCGGCGAAGACGCCATGGAGGATCTCCTGAGCCTTGAGGGCATTCAGCACCGGCTTCAGGGCGTAGTCCACCGCCAGCATGTGGGCGATGGTGCCGCCGGTGGCCAGCGGCAGCACGATTTTGCCCTCCAGCGCCCGCTCAGGAAGCAGGTCGAGCAGCGTTTTCAGGGCGCCGGAAAACGAGGCTTTGTACACCGGCGTGGCGATGATCAGTCCGTCAGCTCCGGCCAGCTGCTCATTGAGCGTCTGCAGCGCCGGGTTGTCGAAGCGAGCGTACAGGAGGTCTTCCGGGGCAAAGTTCTGCAGATGCCAGTGGCAGACTTCGATATCGGCGGCGGTGAGCGTCTCTCTGGCGTATTCCAGCAGGGCGCTGGAACGGGAAGGGTAACGCGGGCTGCCCGCAAGCGTAATGACGCGCATCTCTCTCTCCTTATAACTAAATGTTTGCATTTATCTATAATTGATAACATTTGTAGTGAGTGTGACAGAGGGCCATTCTTTCCCTAAATGATTTATCCACCGTTAGATAGCCGAAAAGCGCATAACGGCGCGCGGGGAGGTAATCGTTTGCGCTGATGGGGGATTTTTTGTCGCAGGTCAATTCCCTTTCCGCAACAGATCGCACATAATACGCCCCCGGTTTGCACACCGGGAATCCAGGAGAGTTCATGTACTACCCCTTCGTTCGTAAAGCCCTTTTTCAGCTCGATCCTGAGCGCGCTCATGAAGTTACCTTTCAACAATTACGCCGTGTCACCGGGACGCCGCTGGAAATACTGGTTCGCCAGAAAGTGCCGGCCAGGCCTGTCACCTGCATGGGGCTGACCTTTAAAAACCCGCTGGGTCTGGCGGCCGGGCTGGATAAAAACGGGGAATGCATTGACGCACTGGGCGCGATGGGTTTTGGATCCATTGAGATCGGCACCGTGACGCCGCGTCCCCAGCCGGGCAACGATAAGCCAAGGATCTTCCGTCTGGTGGATGCCGAGGGGTTGATCAACCGCATGGGCTTTAATAACCATGGCGTCGATAACCTGGTTGAGAACGTGAAAAAGGCGCATTTTGACGGCGTGCTGGGCATCAATATCGGCAAAAATAAAGACACGCCGGTTGAGCACGGGAAAGATGATTATCTGATTTGTATGGAAAAAGTCTATCCCTACGCCGGCTATATCGCCATTAATATCTCCTCGCCGAATACCCCGGGGCTGCGCACGCTGCAATACGGCGAAGCGCTCGATGATTTACTCTCCGGTATTAAAAATAAGCAGCTTGAGCTGCAGCAGAAGCATCAAAAATATGTTCCGGTCGCCGTGAAGATCGCGCCGGATCTTTTGCCTGAGGAATTGATCCAGGTTGCCGATAGCCTCGTGCGTCATAATATTGATGGCGTGATTGCCACCAATACCACCCTCGATCGTTCTCTGGTTCAGGGAATGAAACATTGCGATGAGACCGGCGGACTTAGCGGTCGTCCATTACAATTAAAAAGTACCGAAATTATCCGTATGCTCTCCGCTGAGCTCAATGGCCGCTTGCCTATCATTGGCGTGGGCGGTATTGATTCCGTGATTGCCGCGCGGGAAAAGATGGCCGCCGGAGCTTCGCTGGTGCAGATCTATTCCGGATTTATTTTTAAAGGTCCGCCGCTGATTAAAGAAATTGTTACCCACATCTAATCTTTTCCTCCTCTGAATCCCACCCAGGGCTTTATTTCCGGCCCTGGTTGTTTTATATTCCCTCACTGTTGCTTATTTAAACATTTTAGACTTTTCTTAATTTTAGAAAATATTCTGCGGCAAGTCGCAACAACTTTGCAGAGGCGTATGAAAGGGGACAGGGGGAAAAATGCGGATTAAACCTGACGATAACTGGCGTTGGTATTACGATGAAGAGCACGACCGCATGATGCTCGATCTGGCCAATGGCATGTTATTTCGCTCGCGCTTCGCCCGGCGCATGCTGACCCCGGACGCTTTTGCCCCATCGGGATTCTGCGTCGATGACGCCGCGCTCTATTTCTCCTTTGAAGAAAAATGCCGCGATTTCGAGTTGTCGAAAGAGCAGCGGGCGGAATTAGTCCTCAACGCATTAACCGCGATCCGTTTTCTCAAACCGCAGATGCCGAAAAGCTGGCACTTCGTCGCCCATCCCCATCACTGGCAGCCGAGCGGCGGCGACGCGGCCTGCGTCTGGCTGAGCGATACCGGGGAGCAGGTCAATTTGCTGGTGGTGGAGCCGGGCGATAACGCCGCGCTTTGTCTGCTGGCCCAGCCGGGTCTCACGCTTGCCGGCCGCGTTATGCAGCTGGGCGATGTGATTAAAATCATGAACGACAGGCTGCAGCCGGCGCAAAGCGCGGTCAGCTACAGCCTGGGGCAGGCGGTTTAAGGCGCCAGGCGCAGGGCCGTTTTCGGCACGCAGCTGCAGGCGAGAATGGTGCCATCTCCGGCGACCGCATTTTTCTTTAACGGATTCACTTCCCCCTCTTCAAGACGGATGCGGCAGCTGCCGCAGATCCCCGCCCGACACGAGTAGGGTACGCGAATGCCCTGTTGCTCCAGTTGTTCCAGCAGCACCTGCTGGTTATTGCCGGTAAATTGTTGACCCTGCCATTCAATGGCAACCGTGGCCTGCTGCTGCGCCTCGGGAGCCGGGGTATCGTCGCTTTCGCCGGCGCCGTAGGCTTTCGCCGGGCCGCGGGCGAGGATTTCCACTTCATCCCCCACCCGGATCACGCCGCTGTTACGGGCAATCAGGTTCTGACCAAAGTCGACATCGCCATTATCCTGCGCGGTGCGGAAGCGCTTTAAGGTTTCCAGCGGCTCTCCGCTGGGATGCTTCTGCCCGCGCTCCGGACTGACGGTGGTAAAAATGCAGCGGCTGCACGGCTTGGCGACGTCAAATACCACCTCGCCGACGCGGATCACTTTCCAGCTGTCTTCATCCCAGGCCGCCGCGCCGGTGACCATGAGATTAGGCCGAAACTGTTCTATGCTTACGCTTGCCGGGCAGCGCTGCTGCAGGTCGCGCAGCGAGGCCTCGTTAGCCAGCAGGTAAGGGTAGCCGTCGGCGAAGGAGAGCGGTATCGCATCGTGGCGCTTCACCCGGCGGGTTAACTGTGGCCCCAGCCAGCGCAGCTGGACATCGCGATTGAAAAAGCCGCTGAGCCACTGATTAACGGCGGCGGGCGCGATAAGGGCGGTAAAATGGTTGCCCCAGACTTCTGTCGGCTCGGCCTGAGGGGCGAAATCGTTAAAACGCACCACGGCGCTGCTGCCGTCCGGTGCGGTCAGGTGAAGGCCATCATGCAGCGGCGCCGGAATAAATTTCACCATTTGCGGAAACTGACGGGCGGTAATAAAGGTGCCGTCGGTTTCGGTGACCATAAACAGGCGATCGAAGGCCAGGCCGCTGATATCGGCAAAGGCGTGGGTCAGGCCCATGCCGCGCATGGATTTAACGGGATGAATAAAAAGACGCGAGAGCGTTACCATACGCTGCCTCCGGGTTCCAAAAATAAGCCTATAACTTTATGACATAGGGCACATATTGGCTATAATGCGCACCAATTTTCTTTAAGTAAAAGTGACGATATGAATTCTCTGTTTGCCAGTACGGCTCGTGGGCTGGAAGAGCTGTTAAAAACTGAACTGGAAGGGCTTGGCGCGACGGACTGCCAGGTAGTCCAGGGCGGGGTCCATTTTCAGGGGGATACGCGCCTGCTGTATCAAAGCCTGATGTGGAGCCGGCTGGCTTCGCGCATCATGCTGCCGCTGGGCGAGTGTCGCGTATACAGCGATCTGGATCTGTACCTCGGCGTACAGGCCATTCCGTGGACGGAGATGTTCAACCCTGGCGCCACCTTCGCGGTGCATTTTAGCGGTCTCAATGAGGAGATCCGCAACAGCCAGTACGGTGCGCTGAAGGTCAAAGACGCCATTGTCGACAGCTTCACCCGTAAGAACCTGCCGCGCCCGAACGTCGATCGTGAGTCGCCCGATCTGCGGATCAACGTCTGGCTGAACAAAGAGACGGCGCACATCTCGCTGGATCTGAGCGGCGAAGGCCTGCACCTGCGCGGCTACCGCGATGGCACCGGTATGGCGCCGATCAAAGAAAACCTCGCGGCGGCGATCGTGATGCGCTCCGGCTGGGTGCCGGGCACTCCGCTGCTCGATCCGATGTGCGGCTCCGGTACCCTGCTGATTGAGGCGGCGATGCTGGCGACCGACCGCGCGCCGGGCCTGCACCGCGGCCACTGGGGCTTTGGCGGCTGGGCGCAGCACGACGACGCCATCTGGAAAGAAGTGAAAGCGGAAGCGCAAACGCGCGCCCGTCAGGGGCTGGCGGCATATGGGTCACGCTTCTATGGCTCGGATGTCGACGAACGCGTCATTGACCGCGCCCGTCGCAACGCCCGTCGGGCCGGCATCGGCGAGCTGATCGATTTTGAAGTCAAAGACGTCGCCCAGTTGAATAATCCGCTACCGAAAGGCCCGTACGGCACCGTGATCAGCAACCCGCCGTACGGCGAGCGTCTGGAAAGCGAGCCGGCGCTGATCGCCCTGCACAGCCTGCTGGGCCGGATCATGAAAAGTCAGTTTGGCGGCTGGAACCTGTCGGTGTTCAGCGCCTCGCCGGAGCTGTTAAGCTGCCTGCAGCTGCGCGCCGACAAACAGTTTAAAGCCAAGAACGGCCCGCTGGACTGCGTACAGAAGAATTATCACCTGGCGGAGAGCGAAGGCGGCAAGCCGGCGATGCTGGCGGAAGATTTTGCTAACCGTCTGCGTAAGAACCTGAAGAAGTTTGAAAAATGGGCCCGTCAGGAAGGCATTGAATGCTATCGCCTGTACGATGCTGACCTGCCGGAATATAACGTGGCCATCGACCGCTACGCCGACTGGGTGGTGGTCCAGGAATATGCCCCGCCGAAAACCGTCGATGCGCACAAAGCGCGCCAGCGCCTGTTCGATATTATCGCCGCGACCATCGCCGTACTGGACATGGCGCTTAACAAGCTGGTGCTGAAGACCCGCGAGCGGCAGAAGGGGAAAAACCAGTACCAGAAGATGGCGGAGAAGGGCGACTTTATCGAGGTGCAGGAGTACAACGCGCGCCTGTGGGTCAACCTCACCGACTACCTGGATACCGGTCTGTTCCTCGACCACCGTATCGCCCGCCGTATGCTCGGCCAGATGAGCAAAGGCAAGGACTTCCTGAACCTGTTCTCCTATACCGGCAGCGCCAGCGTCCACGCCGGTCTCGGCGGCGCGCGCTCCACCACCACGGTGGATATGTCGCGCACCTACCTGGAGTGGGCGGAACGCAACCTGCGTCTCAATGGCCTGACCGGCCGCGCGCATCGCCTGATGCAGGCGGACGTGCTGGGCTGGCTGCGGGAGAGCACCGAGCAGTTCGATCTGATCTTTATCGATCCGCCGACCTTCTCCAACTCCAAACGAATGGAAGATGCTTTCGACGTCCAGCGCGATCACATTCGCCTGATGACCGATCTGAAACGTCTGCTGCGTAAAGGCGGCACCATTATGTTCTCGAATAACAAACGCGGTTTCCGTATGGATCATGACGGGCTGGCGGCGCTTGGCCTGAAGGCGCAAGAAATTTCGCAAAAAACGCTGTCGCAGGATTTTGCCCGCAACCGTCAGATCCACAACTGCTGGCTGATTACCGCAGCCTGAAAGGAATAAAGAATGTCACTGATTAGTATGCACGGCGCCTGGCTTTCCTTCAGCGATGCGCCGCTGCTGGATAATGCCGAGCTGCATATCGAAGATAACGAACGCGTCTGCCTCGTCGGACGCAACGGCGCCGGCAAATCGACCCTGATGAAGATCCTCAACCGCGAGCAGGGGCTGGATGACGGGCGCATTATTTATGAACAGGATCTGATTGTGGCGCGTCTGCAGCAGGATCCGCCGCGCAATGTCGCCGGTACGGTGTACGATTTTGTCGCGGAAGGCATCGCCGAGCAGGCGGCCTACCTGAAGGCCTATCATGACGTGTCGCATCAGGTCATGACCGATCCGAGCGACAAAAATTTAAATGAACTGGCGCGCCTGCAGGAGCAGCTCGATAACCTGGGGCTGTGGCAGCTGGACAGCCGCATTAACGAAGTGATTGAGCAGCTTGGTCTCGACGCCAACGCACAGCTGGCATCCCTGTCCGGCGGCTGGCTGCGTAAAGCGGCGCTGGGCCGCGCGCTGGTCAGCGGGCCGCGCGTGCTGCTGCTCGATGAACCCACCAACCACCTGGATATCGAAACCATCGACTGGCTGGAAGGGTTCCTCAAAACCTTTAAAGGCACCATTATCTTTATTTCGCACGACCGCTCCTTTATCCGCAATATGGCGACGCGCATCGTCGACCTCGATCGCGGCAAGCTGGTGACCTACCCGGGCGATTACGATCAGTATCTGCTGGATAAAGAGGAAGCCCTGCGGGTTGAAGAGCTGCAGAATGCGGAATTCGACCGCAAGCTGGCTCAGGAAGAGGTATGGATCCGCCAGGGGATCAAAGCGCGCCGCACGCGTAACGAAGGCCGCGTTCGTGCCCTGAAGGCGATGCGTCGCGAGCGCGGGGAGCGCCGGGAAGTGATGGGCAGCGCCAGAATGCAGGTTGAAGAGGCTTCGCGCTCCGGCAAAATCGTGTTCGAAATGGAGAACGTCAACTATCAGGTTGATGGCAAAGTGCTGGTGAAAGATTTCTCCGCGCAGATCCAGCGCGGCGACAAGATTGCCCTGATTGGCCCCAACGGCTGCGGGAAAACCACGCTGCTGAAGCTGATGCTTGGCCAGCTGCAGGCCGACAGCGGGCGGATCCACGTCGGCACTAAACTGGAAGTCGCCTACTTCGACCAGCACCGCGCAGAGCTGGATCCGGATCGGACGGTGATGGATAACCTCGCGGAAGGTAAGCAAGAGGTGATGGTTAACGGTAAGCCGCGCCATGTGCTGGGCTACCTGCAGGACTTCCTGTTCCATCCCAAACGGGCGATGACCCCGGTGCGCGCGCTCTCCGGCGGGGAACGTAACCGCCTGCTGCTGGCGCGTCTGTTCCTGAAACCCAGCAACTTATTGATTCTCGATGAACCGACAAACGACCTGGATGTCGAAACGCTGGAGCTGCTGGAAGAGCTGATCGATGGCTATCAGGGCACCGTGATGCTGGTAAGCCACGATCGTCAGTTCGTGGATAACACCGTAACCGAATGCTGGATCTTCGAAGGCGGCGGTCGCATCGGCCAGTACATCGGCGGCTATCACGATGCCCGCGGCCAGCAGGCCCAGTCGTTGGCGCAGAAGCAGCCGGCAGCGAAAAAAACGATGGAAGTCGCTCAGCCAAAAGCAGAAACTGTCAAACGCGGTGGGAACAAACTAAGCTATAACCTGCAGCGCGAGCTGGAACAGCTGCCGCAGAAGCTGGAAGCTCTCGAGGCCGAACTGCAGACGCTGCAGGAACAGGTTGCCGATCCCGACTTCTTTGGACAACCGCACGATCGCACGCAGCAGGTGCTGGCAAAGCTGGCCGAAGCGGAACAGGCGCTGGAAGCAGCCTTTGAACGCTGGGAATATCTCGAAGGATTAAAGAACGGCGCCTGAGCCGAGGAGTTGTCATGTGCGATCATCATCATGCTGCGCGACATATTTTATGTCCCCAATGTGATTTGCTGGTGGCTTTGCCGCAGCTGGAGCATCGCCAGAAAGCCGCTTGCCCGCGCTGCGGTACAACGTTAACCACCACGTGGGACGCGCCTCGCCAGCGTCCCACGGCTTACGCGTTGGTCGCGCTGTTTATGCTGCTGTTGGCCAACCTGTTTCCATTTATCTATATGAAAGTGGGCGGGATCAGCAGCGAAATAGAGCTGTTGGAAATTCCCAATGTGTTATTTACCGAGGATTACGCCAGCCTCGGCACCTTCTTTTTACTCTTTGTGCAACTGGTACCGGCCTTTTGCCTGGTCACCATTCTGCTGTTGGTCAATCGGGTCAGGATGCCCGCTGGCCTGAAAGCGTTTCTGGCGCGAATTCTGTTTCACCTGAAGACGTGGGGAATGGCGGAGATCTTTCTTGCCGGCGTGCTGGTGAGCTTCGTTAAGCTGATGGCCTATGGCGATATCGGTATCGGTCTGAGCTTTGTTCCGTGGTGCATGTTTTGTCTGCTGCAGTTACGCACTTTCCAGTGCGTCGACCGCCGCTGGCTGTGGGATGATATTGCCCCCATGCCAGCCATTAGCCAACCGCTGAAGGTCGGAGTGGCCGGCATCCGCCAGGGGCTGCGCTCCTGCGCCTGCTGCACGGCGGTGTTACCGGTCGACCAGACGGTCTGCCCGCGCTGTCATAGTAAAGGAACGGCGCGGCGTAAAAACAGCCTGCAGTGGACGCTGGCCCTGCTGGTGACCTCATTTATCCTCTATCTCCCCGCCAATATTATGCCGATCATGATCACCGATCTGCTGGGCGATAAAATGCCGTCAACCATCATGGCCGGGGTAATTTTACTGTGGAGCGAGGGGTCTTATCCGGTGGCGCTGGTGATTTTTATTGCCAGTATTATGGTGCCGACGCTAAAGATGATCGCTATCGCCTGGCTGTGCTGGAATGCCAATGGCAACGGTGCGCGCGATTCGGAACGCATGCATCTGATCTATGAAGTGGTGGAATTTGTTGGCCGCTGGTCAATGATTGATGTTTTTGTCATCGCCGTACTCTCTGCGCTGGTGCGCATGGGAGGGTTGATGAATATCTATCCCGCCATCGGCGCGGTTATGTTTGCGCTGGTGGTGGTGATGACCATGTTTTCAGCCATGACGTTTGATCCCCGTTTACTGTGGGATCGTGAGCCAGATTCAAGCCATGAGGAAAGACAACAACATGGAAAATAAGAGCGGAGAAGCGAAAGTGCAGAAGGTGAAGAACTGGTCACCGGTGTGGATCTTCCCTATCGTCACTGCGCTGATCGGGGCGTGGATCCTGTTTTATCATTACAGCCATCAGGGACCTGAGGTCACGCTGATCACCACGAATGCGGAGGGGATTGAAGGGGGAAAAACCCGTATCAAGAGCCGTAGCGTGGACGTTGGGGTGGTGGAGAGCGCCACGCTGACCGACGATTTAACCCACGTGGAAATCAAAGCCCGCCTCAATTCCGGGATGCAGAAATTACTGCACAATGATTCCGTCTTCTGGGTGGTGAAACCGCAGGTAGGCCGCGAGGGGATCAGTGGCCTGGGAACATTATTGTCCGGGGCCTATATTGAACTGCAGCCGGGGTCGAAAGGTACGGTGCCGGAGCAGTATCCGCTGCTTGATTCTCCGCCGCTGGCCTCGCCGGACGCCAAGGGGATCCGTATTCTGCTGGAGAGCAGCAAGGCGGGCCAGCTGTCGCCGGGCGATCCGGTGCTGTTCCGCGGCTATCGCGTGGGGTCGGTGGAAACCAGCACCTTCGACACCCAGAAACGTCGTATCACTTATCAGTTGTTCATCAATGCGCCCAATGACCGCCTGGTGACCACCAATGTCCGCTTCTGGAAGGACAGTGGGATCGCTGTCGATTTGACCTCGGCGGGAATGCGCGTCGAGATGGGCTCGCTGTCAACGCTGTTTGGCGGCGGCGTGAGCTTCGATATTCCGGAAGGATTGGATCTCGGCGAGCCGGTGGCGAATAAAACGGAATACCATCTGTTTGACGATCAGAAGAGCATCCAGGATTCGGTCTTTACCGAACATATTGACTATGTGATGTTCTTCAAAGACTCAGTTCGCGGCCTGCAGCCCGGCGCGCCGGTGGAGTTCCGCGGCATCCGTCTGGGAACCGTCGGCAAAGTGCCATTCTTCATTCCCGGTCTGAAGCAGCGTTTGAACGACGACTATCGCATTCCGGTGGAAGTGCGGGTTGAACCGCAACGTCTGGTTAACCAGCTGGGCGGCGATCCGAATATTCGCGCCCACATTGACGATCTGATCAACCGCGGACTGCGCGGCTCGCTGAAAACCGGCAATCTGGTGACCGGCGCGCTGTATATCGATCTCGACTTCTATCCGAAGGCGCCGCCGCGCGGGAAAATGCAGGAGTTTAACGGCTATCCGATTATCCCGACCATCAGCGGTGGTCTGGCGCAGATCCAGCAGCGTCTGATGGATGCGCTGGATAAGATTAATAACCTGCCGCTCAATCCGTTGCTGGAGCAGGCGACCAGCACCCTGGCGCAGAGCGAGAAGACCATGCAGCACGTGCAGACCACGCTGGATAGTCTGAATAAGATCACCTCCAGCCAGTCGATGCAGCAGTTGCCTGCCGATATGCAGACGACGCTGCGCGAGCTGAACCGCAGCATGCAGGGCTTCCAGCCGGGCTCCGCGGCCTACAATAAGATGGTGGCCGATATGCAGCGTCTGGATCAGGTGCTGCGCGAGCTGCAGCCGGTCCTGAAAACGCTCAATGATAAGAGCAATGCGCTGGTATTTGAGGCGAAGGATAAAAAAGACCCACAGCCGAAGGGAGCGAAATAATGAAAAAATGGTTACTCGCGGCAACCGTATGCGTGCTGACGGCATGCAGTAGCGGCGGCGAAAGCAAAACGTATTACCAGCTGCCGGTGGCGCAGGGCGGCGCACAGCGCGCCGCCAGCCAGGGGGCACGTCTGCTGTGGGTTGAGCAGGTCAGCATCCCGGATTATCTGGCGGGTAACGGGGTGGTCTACCAGACCACCGACGTACAGTATGTGATCGCCAATAATAATCTGTGGGCCAGCCCGCTGGACCAGCAGCTGCGCACTACGCTGGTGGCGAACCTGAGCCAACAGCTGCCGGGCTGGGTAGTGTCATCCCAGCCGCTGGGTAGCGAACAGGATACGCTCAACGTCGCGGTCAACGGCTTTCACGGACGCTACGACGGGCGGGTTATCGTCAGCGGTGAGTGGCTGCTAAAGCATCAGGGGCAGCTGATCAAACGCCCGTTTAACATCGTGCTTAAGCAGGATCAGGATGGATATGATGCGATGGTCAAGACCCTGGCGCAGGCGTGGAGCCAGGAGGCGGCAGCCATTGCCAGCGAGCTTAACCGTCTGCCATAAGTAAAATTCATCACGCTGATCTGCCGCGCGGTTCATCTGAGCCGCGCGGCTTTTTTTTGTCAGGTCAGTTCGTTACCGGCCGGTGTGCCAGGTGAACAAAAAATGAACTCTTATATAGGTCACAAATATGACAATGGCGTGAATTTTGCGCATTGACGTCGCCTTCATTTCGCGGTATTCGTAACCCGTGGCTGCACAATTTGCGACCACTGTTTTCTTTTCCACCAGATCAAAGAATGAGGGAAACGAGGCATGAAGAGACAAAAACGAGATCGCCTGGAACGGGCACATCAACGCGGATATCAGGCGGGTATCGCAGGAAGATCGAAAGAAATGTGTCCATACCAGAGCTTGAATCAACGCTCATGGTGGCTGGGAGGCTGGCGAGAAGCCATGGAGGACAGGGTACTAACGGCCTGACACTGTCTCTTTAAAAAAGAAGCCTCCGCATAGCGGGGGCTTCGCCTTTTAATCGCTGCTGAACGTTATCAGAAAGCGGAAGTATCCTGGAACAGACCCACTTTCAGATCGCTTGCGGTGTAGATCAGACGATCGTCAACCAGCACTTCTCCATCGGCAAGGCCCATAATCAGACGACGGTTAACGATGCGTTTGAAGTGGATGCGGTAGGTCACTTTTTTCGCGGTCGGCAGAACCTGCCCCGTGAATTTCACTTCGCCAACGCCCAGCGCACGGCCTTTGCCTTCGCCGCCGAGCCAGCCGAGATAGAAACCTACCAGCTGCCACATGGCATCCAGGCCCAGGCAGCCCGGCATCACCGGATCGCCGATAAAGTGGCAACCGAAGAACCACAGGTCCGGGTTGATGTCGAGTTCGGCCTCAACATAACCTTTGTCGTAGTTACCACCGGTTTCGGTCATTTTGATGACGCGGTCCATCATCAGCATGTTTGGCGCCGGCAACTGCGGGCCTTTCGCGCCGAACAGTTCACCACGACCAGAGGCAAGAAGATCTTCTTTTGTATAGGATTCGCGTTTATCTACCATGTTTTCAGTAAGCCTTATTTTAAGTTCGGGACGCAGGATAGCTAACACGTGTAAGCTGAACAAGTCCGATCAGTTAGAACTTGTCCCACCTAACCAGCGTAGCGGCCACGGAAAACGATGGCGAGTCTCCTGCTGGGTCGCCTGCGCTATCCGCTCCTGAATGGTTTGTCGCAGCGTCTGTCCTTCACCGTCCCACATCAGCTGGGTCAACATCGGCAGCGCTTCGGTAATATCGTCTATTGCCCAGATAGCAAACTGATTGTCGGCAACGGCCTGACGCAGCTCGTGGGCCAGACTAAGATGGCGAACGTTGGCGGCAGGGATAATCACGCCCTGTTTTCCGGTGAGACCGCGCTGCTGACAGATTGTGAAGAAACCTTCAATTTTTTCATTCAGTCCGCCGACCGGCTGCACACGACCAAACTGGTCGACGGAGCCGGTGATCGCGATGCTCTGATTAATCGGCACGTTGGCCAGCGCGCTGATTAAGGCGCAGAGTTCCGCCATGGAGGCGCTGTCGCCATCCACTTCACTGTAGGACTGTTCAAAGGTCAGCGAAGCGGAGAAGGGGAGTTGTTGCTCCAGCTCCAGCTCGGACATCAGAAAAGCCTGCATGATCATCATGCCTTTCGCATGGATGTTGCCGCCCAGCTCGGCTTTGCGTTCGACATCGATAAACTCGCCGTCGCCAATGTGCACGACGCAGCTGATGCGCGAAGGTTCGCCGAAGGCGCGTGGATGACCGGGGAATTCAATGACTGAGAGGGCGTTGATCTGCCCGACGCATTCGCCTTCGGTTTCAATCAGGATCTGTTCCTGCAGGATTTCATCCTGCATACGCTCCGCCAGGTAGCCTTCACGCCACTCCCGGCGCGCCAGCATCGTCTGCATCGCTTCGCCGGTAATCTCTTCGCCTTCGCAGAAGGCGGCAGACTCACGCAGCTGGCGGGCTATCCATAGCGGGCTGAGCGGCAGGGTCTCCTGGTCGCCGGTGTAGCGCGTCCCTTCATCGATCAGCAGTGGCCAGGCATCGCTCGCCGGGCCCGGTAGCTCCAGCTGCTGCGCATTCTGCCATACCCACTGGCACCAGGCCTTCAGCGTATCGGCGTCCGCAAACTGCAGGGTATCTTCATACTCGCTATAGATAGCCTGGGCAGAGAGCTCTGGCTCCATTTCCTGGAAATCGGCCAGCGATTCGCGTTCGCCCACCAGCATGACTTTCAGGCTCAGCGGCATGGTAGGGATGCTGACCGGCAGCGGCCGTGATTCATCAATGGAAAGCCAGTCAAAGCGCTGACGGGTCACCATATTTTTCAGGCGCATCCACAGCAGCGGTTGCGCCAGTAGTGCGCGTAGTGAGAGCACCAGCACGCCGCCGTTGGCCTGATGGACCAGGCCAGGCTGGAGTGTGATTTCACCGTTAAACTGGCGTACGCAGCCAAACAGCTGTTCCGCCTCCAGCCAATCGGCCGCCACGACCGGAGCGGTACTGGCAAAATTATCTTCAGCGTGTTGCGCCGGCGCGAGCGTCACGTGAGCGCCGTTAACCTCATAGCGAACTCCGTGAAGCGGTGCGGCAGGCTCGTGCAGCGTGCGAGTTTCAGCCGCCAGCCATTGCAGATATTCCGGCTCCTCAGGGGCTTTCACCAGCATGAAGGAGGAGACTGCCGGGGTGTACAGCAGCTGCTCAAGCGCATAGAACAACCGCGGCTGCAGATCGCCCGAGAGGGAGGGGGCCGGATGAGAGAGTTCAGCTTGAGCAAACAGCGCCTGGTAAGGTTCCAGATCAGGCGCAAGGTCGGTTCGGGTCAGTTTCGTAATGGTCAAAGTCGCTGTTTTTTAGTTAGATGTAAAGCGCGCAATTATACCTGATGCCGCGTCTGAGCACACGGAGGATTATGGCTACCCCGATGATTACCCGGCCATCCACATCACGAATAATGATTTATATTCAGCACATCAGGAAAAAACTGATATCCTGAAATGAGTTACACGGTCACATTGAGATCGCAATGAAATATCAACAACTGGAAAATCTTGAAAGCGGCTGGAAATGGAAATATCTGGTAAAGAAGCACCGGGAAGGTGAGCTGATTACCCGCTACATTGAGGCCAGCGCTGCGCAAGCTGCGGTAGATGACTTGCTGACGCTCGAGAATGAACCTGTGCTGGTGCATGCCTGGATTGAGCAGCATATGAATCCGGCGCTGATGAACCGCATGAAACAGACCATCCGTGCGCGACGGAAACGCCATTTTAACGCCGAGCATCAGCATACGCGTAAGAAGTCGATCGACCTTGAGTTTGTCGTCTGGCAGCGCCTTGCCGGTCTGGCGCAGAGGCGTGGGAAAACCTTGTCCGAAACCATCGTCCAGCTGATTGAGGATGCTGAGCATAAAGAGAAGTATGCCAGCAAAATGTCGAGCCTGAAGCACGATCTGCAGGTACTGTTAGGTAAGGAGTAGCAGGCTGCCCGTTCAGTGGTGACTAAGGCGCAGGTCGCGCCACACAGGCTACCATCCGCCTCTAACGGCCTTCAGTCTTTAGCCGCTAAAGCGAGCGAGAAGACATAAAAAAACCCGCCGAAGCGGGTTTTTTCATCAGTTATAACTTAAGCCGCAGGCTGAGTTACAACTTCTTTGTAGCCTTTAACTTCGATCTCTACACGACGATCCGGAGCCAGGCAGTCGATCAGGGCAGCGCGAGCTTTCACGTTGTCACAGGTGTTGCCAGTAACCGGGTTGGATTCACCCATGCCGCGAGCGGAGATTTTGCCAGCCGGGATGCCTTTAGCAACCAGGTAGTCAACAACGGACTGAGCACGTTTCTCAGACAGCTGCTGGTTGTAAGCTTCGGAACCGATGCGGTCGGTGTAGCCCAGAACAACAGCGGAACCGTCTTTCGGATCCATGTTGCTCAGCTGGGTGTACAGCTGATCCAGAGCCTGCTGACCTTCCGGTTTCAGGGTTGCTTTGTTGAAGTTGAACAGTACGTCAGACTTCAGGGTGAAGTGCTTGGTAGCCACTTCCGGAGCCGGAGCCGGAGCCGGAGCTACAACCGGAGCAGCATCTTCCTGACCGAAACGGTAGGAAACGCCCAGGCTCAGCATGCCGTTATCAGGACGGGTACCCACAGTGCCCGCGTCGCCGATGTTGTTAACCCACTGGTATTCCAGACGGGTAGCGATGTCACGAGTAACAGCCCACTCTACGCCGCCAGCAAATACTGGGGAAACGCCAGTGTCGTGTTCGCTACGGGAAACGCCGGTAGAAGCGTAGTTGCCTTTGGAGTCAGCGCGCCAAACCATGCCGCCCAGACGGGTGTAGATGTCCAGATCGTCAGTGATCGGGTAACCCAGTTTAGCGGTCAGCTGAACGCCCTGAGCTTTGAAAGCACCGTTGTCAACGCTGCCTTTATATGCCATACGGCCCAGCCAGTCGTAACCCATTTCGAAACCGAGGTACGGGTTAACCTGGTAACCACCGAACGCACCAGCACCGAGCTGATCGTTACGGGTCGGACCATTGTTGCCCTGGAAACCGTTACCGTAGAAACCGGTGTCGTGATACTGGGACCAACCCAGTTTACCACCTGCATACCAGGTGTTATCTTTCGGAGCGGCCTGCGCTACGGTAGCGAAGCCAGCCAGTGCCACTGCAATCGCGATAGCTGTCTTTTTCATTTTTTGCGCCTCATTATCATCCAAAATTCGCCATGAAGTTACAAAAGACCTCACGGTTAAATCCTTCACCGGGGGCGTGACTTGTTGTTAACTATGCTGATACATGCAGCGTAAGCCGATCACCCCTGGCGATGTAAAGTCTACAACTTAGTTCGAAACTTACAAGTGTGAACTCTGTCAGGCATATGAAAAAAAAGGGTTGTGTACACAATATTTAACAAATATGGTTGATTTTCGTACACGAAAAAAAGGCACGAATGCCCGTGTGGCAGGCATTCCGCGAAAAAGACCTTAAAAAACGCTGTGCCATTACTACCGGTAAAAAAAATTCCAGGAATAATCCTAATTTCACTCAATGATACAAATTTGAGTGAATTTTTAGCCCGCTGAGTTGTCTGCCGAGCGTGCCCTGATTTCGGACCGGGCGCATGATGAATCCCATCGCGCAGCCTTCCTGGGCTGCATGCACCAGACGCTCATGTTCATCAGCGGTTAACTCCTCCGCCAGCCAGCAGATAACCACGCTATAGTTACCGGTACGCAGGGCGCGGATCATCGAGTCTAAAGTGTGACTGGGGGAGAGCTGGCTGATTTGCATGACCTTAGACAGCGGCAGACCGGCGGACTGAACCCACTCGCGGCTAAGCTTTTGTTGCGGCGTAAGCCACAGCTGCCAGCGAGACTGTTGACCCAACTGCTGTAATAAAGGTAGCAACAACAACTGTGTCATCATGGGTTGATCTTCACGATAGACAATTTCACTGATCAGCCCATTGGCGGCCTGTTCGCCAGAACGATGAGCGTAGTGGGCTGCCGGAGTAGAGGCCTGTGCTGAACGGTTTGCATGAGCTGAAGTAAACATAGTCTATCCCGCCTGTAGTTACTGTATGCATATACAGTATATCCACCAGGGGAAAAGATCAACCGCAATTTGTCATTTTGCTGGTGGAAATTTAATCGCTTTCAGCCATCCTGACGGTACAGGTTTGCGGCTACTCGCAACACCATCCTTAACACCGGCTAATCCTTTTTCTCCTGTCTGCCAGTTGCAGCAACAGCTGCAATTTTCTGAAAGCGTCTCGCAAAACCGCATTCTGGTGGAAAAGCAGGCAAAAATCATCTTGCTGCTGTCAGGGAAGTCCCTTATGTTTTCCCTTAGCGGATCCGTTAACAACTTAAGTTTAATTACATGATTCACAAAGGAATGATCATGAGAAAACTCGTATGTCCGCGGCTCCCGCAATTTCAGGCCTGCGTCTCTCCGCTGGGTCAACTTCACTCTCGCCCCCTGTTTGGCGGCTACAGCCTTGCTATCGAAGATACCGTGTTTGCGATGGTGGCAGAGGGGAATATTTATCTAAAGGCCTGCGAGCAGAGCGCTGCCTATCGGGTAGAACACCATAATCCTTTATTGATGCTGCGCCGACACGGGCGCATCGTGCCGCTAAAGTATTATCAAATCGACGATGCCTTGTGGCGCGATGAGAAACAGCTATTCCGCTTGTCGCTGATGTCGTGGCAGAGCGCCCAGCGTGAAAAATATCGCCGCCGGTCGTCGGGACGCCTGAAGGATTTACCCAATATCAGCTTTCATATGGAATTGCAGCTGATTCACTCGGGCATTCCAGATGTGTTAGCACTACGGGAGGTGGGTGCCCGCCAGGCCTGGCTAAAGCTGCGCGAGAACAATGCTTCCCTTTCGCACAACGTCTTGCTGGCGCTGGAGGGGGCTATTGTTGGCGTTCATGCCGCCGCGCTCCCGACGCCACGGCGTCAGGAGCTTCTGGAATGGGCGTCTGCGCGCTAATGGACAACGGTTATTCCGTTTGAGCGTGTACCCGCTGCTGCAGGCGGCAGATTTCAGGCAACAGCGCCAGCAGCAGGCCAATCTGCTGTAACACCAGGGGCTCTTTACTGTCCGCGCGAGGCTCCAGATGGTGGATCCGGCTTTGCAGGCTGGTCAACGCCTTCTGCACCCGCTGTTCATCCGCTGGGGTATGATGCAGGGCATCATCCACATAGCAGACCGCATCATCGAGCAGGGCGAGGATGTCCGGCGTGGACAGTTTTTCCCGATGCGCGCCGAGAGCGGAAATGTAGCTGGTGAAGGTATGATTGAGACACAGCAGGCGAAAGGCGGTCTCGCGCTGGGCGGCATCCGCCCGTGGTTCCGTCGACAAGTTCGAGACGACGGAAGCCAGCTCAGCATCGCGGTTGTAGGCGTCACGGCGTGCGACACGGTAGGCCAGCCGGTTGTCGCGGCCCTGGTGGTACTGCTCCAGGATGGCATCCAGATAACGGCAGTTCGCGTTTAGCGCCCGGTCCAGCGCCCGCGGCAGGTTGCGGAATTTCCAGTCCGGCCAGATGAAGCTGACCGCCGCCCAGGCGATGGCGCAGCCGATCAGCGTATCAATGATGCGCGGCAGCGCGACTTCAAAACCTTCGCCAAGCAGGTTAAAGCACAGCAGCACCAGCAGCGTAATAAACATGGTGGCATGGGCGTACTGCACGTTACGAAAGGCGAAGAACAGCACGCCGGTGAGGACGATCAGCAGCAGCTGCCCTTCAACCGACGGTACCAGCAGGAGGACCGGCAGGCCGATCGCCACCCCGACCAGCGTGCCGATGATCCGCAACGCCAGGCGATGGCGGGTGGCGTTATAGTTCGGCTGGCAGACGAACAAACTGGTCAGCAGGATCCAGTAGCCGTGCTGAAGACCGGTAAACTGGATGAAGGCATAGCCGGCGCAGAGCACCAGCGACATACGCACCGCGTGGCGAAAGAGGGCTGACTCTGGTGACATATTGCGCTGCAGGCGCAGCCAGATATCGTTCAGTCCGCCGAGCCTGTCGTCGGCCAGCAGCGTCTCTGTATTACTCCCGGCGGGCGCGGTGGTTTGCACCGATTCAATCGTGGCCAGCTGAGCATCAATGGCGCGCAGGTTATTGAGTAAATAGCCAAGGGCGTTGAGCTGCTCATCGGATGCGCCGCTGGCGCGTACGCGCTCAAGTGCCGCATCGAGATGCATAAACGCCCGTTCGAAATGGGCATCATGCTGATAGGGTTCGCGCAGCAGAATCGCCCGCGACAGTTTCTGGCAGGCCTGCGCCTGCATCGAAAGCATGCGCTGGAAACGGAACATCACATCGCTGTAGCGGAACTGGTCGCGCAGGGTCTGGTACTGAATATGCGATGAGCTGGCGCGTTCATGAATATCCTGGGCCACAAAGTAATACTGCAGCGTGCGACGAGTACCACGCTGTCCCCGGTCGCCTCGTAGTCGGGTCAACAGTGAGACCTTGGTTTGGTTAAGGGTCGCCACCAGTTGGCCGTTGGCGAGGGCCAGATCGTACAGCGGCGCCTGGCTCTCATCCTCAAGGTCTGGATCAAACAGCCGGGATTTGAGCTCCAGATAGCGGGCCAGTTGCTCATAGCTACGCGCCAGGTTGTCCTGCAGTGGACGAATTGGAAAGATCAGGTGGCCGGACAACGTCAGCAGGTTGTACCACACGGCTCCCGCCAGCAGGAACAACGGCTGCAGATACCAGTGATCGTACAGCGTGACGCCGAGCATGGTGTAGATGGCGATAAGCAGGGCGCCGAAGGCAATGGTCGCATAGCGCTGTCCGAGGCCGCCAAGCAAAATAAAGCCGATGGTAGACACGGTCAGACCAAGGGCAAACAGCGGCGGCCACGGAAACAGCAGCTCCACGGAGGCGGAGGCGATAAAAAAGCAAACCAGAGTAATGGCGAGGTTGCGCAGACGGCCCGCCAGACGGTCATCAAGGTCGGTCAGCGCCGCGGCCACGACGCCGAGGGTGAGGGGGATGGTCAGTTTGACTTCGCCGATCCACCAGGGAAACAGCGTCGTGCCGCAGAGCGCAATAAAAATGCGTACGTTATAAAGCCAGGCGCTGTTCCAGGTGTAGCGGCGTAGCAGGGGGCTAATCATGTCCGTGTTCCATTCGGTTACTGAAAGCGACGACGCGCATTGGCTTCGCGTGCGGCGCGCGCGGTTTCCACAGAGACGACCCGGCGACCCACCGGCCAGAGGGCGATGGCGGCGATTTTAAAATTAGCGATCCCCACCGGGATGCCAATGATAGTCAGGCATTGGGCGATGCCGCTGAAAATATGCATCAGGCACAACCACCAGCCGAAAAAAATGAACCACAGAATGTTCAGGATGGTGCCGCCGGCGTTCAGCAGGCTGTTTTGGCGACCTGGCTCGAGCTCATCAACATGAATCGCCTCGTTACCATAGGGAAATAACGAAAGGCGAGTGATTTCCCAGCAGGAACGAGTCAGCGGCAGCGTGACGATCAGCATAATGCTGACCAGGGTGGCGAGCAGCCAGCCTAAAGTGGTGGCGAAACCGCCAAGGATAAAGTTCAAAATATTCAGAATGGTACGCATAAAGCCTCGGTTTTGCCCTGTGGATAATAAGACCTGACAATTGTAACGTTTTTTTGCGCTGGAGCACCTGGTCCGGGGCGGTTAAACTGAAAAACAATCCACCCTGATTGAAAATCGACATTATATGGAACTTAAAGCGACAACATTGGGCAAACGCATGGCTCAGCATCCTTATGACAGGGTGCAGTTACTGAATGCCGGGGTAAAGGTTTCCGGCGATCGTCATGAGTATCTTATCCCTTTCAATCAGTTATTGTCAGTGCATTGTAAGCGCGGTCTGGTCTGGGGCGAACTGGAGTTTGTGCTGCCGGACGATAAAGTCGTGCGTTTGCACGGTACCGAATGGAGCGAAACGCAGCGCTTTTATCACCATTTACACACGCTCTGGCAGCAGTGGAGCACGGAAATGAGCGATATCGCCGCCGGGGTGCTGAAGCAGCAGCTGACAGCCATCGAACGCACCCGGGCAGAAGGTAAGTGGCTGACGCGTCAGCAGGTGGCGGATGTTCAGGATAATATTCGCCATGCGTTAACCGGGCTGCCGATGCCCACCAGCCGGCTTGACGCCTTTGATAACTGCCGGGAGCTGTGGCGGGAATGTCAGCGCTGGTTAGGGGATATTGAAGCGGCGCGTCAGGCCCATAACCAGGCCTTTACCGAGGCGATGCTGGAACAGTATCGCGGCTTTTTTAACGGCGTGGAATCCTCCCCGCTCAATCCGTCGCAGGCGCGAGCGGTGGTGAACGGCGAGCGCTCCCTGCTGGTGCTGGCGGGAGCGGGCAGTGGTAAAACCTCGGTGCTGGTGGCTCGAGCGGGCTGGCTGCTGGCGCGGGGAGAAGCGGCGGCAGAGCAAATTCTGCTGCTGGCATTCGGCCGCCAGGCGGCGCAGGAGATGGATGAGCGGATCCGCGAGCGTCTGGCATCAGACGATATTACCGCCCGCACCTTCCACTCGCTGGCGCTGCATATTATCCAGCAGGGCAGCAAAAAAGTGCCCACCATCAGTAAGCTGGAAAGCGATACTGCGGCCCGCCACGCATTGCTGCTGAAAAGCTGGCAAAAGCAGTGCCAGGAGAAAAAAGCGCAGGCGAAAGGCTGGCGCCTGTGGCTGGAAGAGGAGATGGGCTGGCAACTGCCGGAGGGGGATTTCTGGCAGGATAAAAAGGTGCAGCGGCGGATGGCCAGCCGGCTTGACCGCTGGGTCAGCCTGATGCGCATGCACGGCGGCTCCCAGGCAGAGATGATCGCTGGCGCGCCGGATGCGGTACGCGATCTGTTCAGTAAACGGGTGAAGCTGATGTCGCCCCTGCTGAAAGAGTGGAAGGCGGCGCTGAAGGCGGAGAATGCGGTCGATTTTTCCGGCCTGATCCATCAGGCGGTCAATATTCTCGATAAAGGCCGCTTTGTTAGCCCGTGGAAACACATTCTGGTGGATGAATTTCAGGATATTTCGCCGCAGCGAGCCTCGCTGCTGGCCGCGTTACGCCGGCAAAATAGCCAAACCACGCTCTTTGCCGTTGGCGATGACTGGCAGGCGATTTACCGGTTCAGCGGGGCGCAGCTCTCCCTGACCACCGCGTTCAACCACTACTTTGGCGAAGGAGACTGCTGTGCGCTGGATACCACCTATCGCTTTAACGGACGTATCGGCGAAATAGCCAATGGTTTTATCCAGCAGAATCCGCATCAGTTAAGCAAACCGCTGAACAGCCTGACCGCGGGAGATAAAAAGGCCGTCACTCTTTTAGCCGACGATAAGCTGGACGATCTTCTGGATAAATTGAGCGGTTACGTTAAGCCCGAGCAGCGGATCCTGCTGCTTGCCCGCTACCATCATCTGAAGCCCGAGGCGCTTGATAAAGCGGCGACGCGCTGGCCGCACCTCCAGCTTGATTTTATGACTATTCACGCCAGCAAAGGTCAGCAGGCCGACTATGTCATTGTGCTGGGACTGCAGGAGGGAGTGGATGCGTTTCCGGCTCCAGCGCGCGAGTCGATCATAGAGGAGGCGCTCCTGCCGCAACCGGAAGATTTTCCGGATGCGGAGGAACGTCGACTGCTGTACGTGGCCATAACCCGCGCTCGTCACCGGGTGTGGCTGTTATTTAACAAGGCGCAACCGTCGCCGTTTGTCGAGATCCTGCAGGCGCTGGATGTGCCTGTGGCCAGAAAGCCGTGATCGCGGTTCGATTATTTCAGGCGCTCGGCAAGATATCGCGGATAATCCGGGATCAGAATATCGAGCGGTTGAGCGAAGTGCGGCGACTGGATAATAAAGTCAGCGGTGGAGACGTTAGTGGCGACCGGAATGTTCCAGACCGTGGCCAGACGCAGCAAGGCTTTGACATCCGGGTCGTGGGGAACGGCGTTCAGCGGATCCCAGAAGAAGATCAGCACGTCGATTTTCCCTTCTGAAATGAGGGCACCCACCTGCTGGTCGCCGCCCATCGGGCCGCTCAGCATGGCATTGACCTCCAGCCCGGTAGCCCGGGAGACCAGGTTGCCGGTAGTGCCGGTGGCGTACAAAACATGTTGCGCCAGCAGCGCCTGATGGCGAGCAACCCATTTCATCAGCATATCTTTACAGTGATCGTGAGCCACCAGCGCGATATGTTTTTGCGCAGGCAGGGTACGTGTTGTCAGTTCCATATTTTCATTCCGCATTTTGACCTGCTGACAGATTACTGAATGTGGCTGTCGCTGCAAGCATCAGGGATGAAAATTTTGCTGAATCTGCGGGTTAGCCTGGATGGCCCCCTGCTGCGGATTAGCATACACTTAGGTGAAATAGCAGGAGGAAACCATGAAAGAGAACGATATTGCCGATATCCTGACCTCGACACGGACGATTGCGCTGGTCGGCGCCAGCGACAAACCTGACCGTCCGAGCTACCGGGTCATGAAGTATCTGCTGGATCAGGGGTATCACGTTATCCCGGTTTCGCCGAAGGTGGCAGGCAAGACGCTGTTGGGGCAGCAGGGCTATGGAACGCTTGCCGATGTTCCGGAAAAGGTCGACATGGTTGATGTCTTCCGTAATTCAGAAGCGGCATGGGGCGTGGCGCAGGAGGCGATTGCTATCGGCGCGAAAACGCTGTGGCTGCAGCTGGGGGTGATCAATGAACAGGCCGCGGTGCTGGCCCGAGAAGCCGGGTTAAACGTGGTGATGGATCGTTGTCCGGCCATTGAGCTACCGCGACTGGGATTAGCAAAATAACAAAAAACCCCGCCTGGCGGGGTTTTGTTTAATTGCGAAGGCGCGGCGCCTGCAACTGCTGACGAATTGTTTTGGCCAGCTCGTCGAGGGACGGCTGCTCCGGATGTTCGTCGCGGGGTTCGCTGCTCAGCTGCGCTTCTGCCAGATAGGTATGGATGGGTTGGCCATCATCATCTTCCATCACTACATGGTACCAGGGGGCCGCGCGCAGTTCGTCATTGGCGGCAATTTCATCCTCTTCCGGTTCCGCGAGCGAGTACTCGGGATCGACATCGACGATGACGCCCAGGTAGCCCAAGAGCGTATGGCGGACCTGTTGGCCGATACCGAATTTGCTGGCTATCATAGGCACCTCCTGGGAAACATGAATACTCCCTATATGAGGCTCATGTTTCGTTTTTCAAGTTACATGACGCGACAGGCAAACCCCTTCAGATACAGCCCTTCCGGATAGGTTGCGATCACCGGATGGTCGGCAGCCTGACGGAACTGTTCTATAAATTGTACATCACGTCCGGCATCAATTGCGGAATCCGCGATGATTTTCTGAAATAAATCGGTGGTCATCAGGCCGGAGCAGGAGAAGGTCAGCAGCACGCCGCCGGGGTTCAGCAGCTGGATCGCCAGCATATTGATGTCTTTATAGCCACGGCAGGCGCCCATCAACTGGCTTTTATTTTCTACGAATTTCGGCGGATCCATCACGATGACGTCGAATTTCTCCCCTTGATCGCGGTATTTACGCAGCAGTTTGAACACGTCGTCGCGCACAAACTCCGCTTTGGACAGATCCAGTCCGTTGAGCTCCACGTTCTGGCGCGCAACGTCGAGCGCCTCCTGCGAGGTATCCACGCTGGTGACCTGGCGGCAGCCGCCCATCAGCGCCGACACCGCAAAGCCGCCGGTATAAGAGAAGCAGTTCAGCACCCGTTTGTCCGCCACATAGCGACGGGTCGCCAGGCGACTGTCGCGCTGGTCGAGGTAGTAGCCGGTTTTGTGCCCGCCCTGGATATCGACCAACAGCTTCATGCCGTGCTCAGCGATCGGCAGCAGCGCTGGCGGCAGTTCGCCCACTACCGGCCCCTGGGCCAGCTCCAGCCCCTCTTTTTTACGCACCGCGACATCGCTGCGATCGTAAATGGCGCAGTCCGGGAACAGGTTCTGCAGGGCGCTGATGATGGCGGCGCGCTGGTATTCGGCGCCTGCGCTGAGGAGCTGCAGCACGAAAAAGTTGCCAAAGCGGTCGATTGTCACGCCCGGTAGCCCATCGGACTCGCCGGCGATCAGACGGTAGCTGTCGAGGCCATCGCGCTCGGCCAGCCAGGCACGCCAGGTTTGCGCCTGCTGCAGGCGGCGTTCAAAGAAGGCGTTATCAATGGCTTCGTTGCGATCGAAGGTCCACACGCGGGCGCGGATCTGCGACGACGGCGAGTAAGCGCCGCGGGCCAGCCATTTTCCCTGATGGTCAACGATATCGATGGTTTCACCGCTGCGGGCTTTACCTTCCATGCGGGCGACGCCGCCGGAGAAAATCCACGGATGGCGACGCAGCAGGGATTTCTCGCGTCCTTTGGCTAACACTAAGCGGGGGAATAGGGAATCTGTCATGGAGCTACCTTTAAGCAACGGGAATGTCGGCACCGAAAAATGGCGCGTAGATTAGCACACCTGGCGCATACAAGCATCTTTCCCCCGCCAGGCGCGGTTGAGCGTTTCGGCACAAAATGCAGGCGCTTCAGCACATTCACCTTGCGTGGCGTTTCATACTCTGTCTTCACACCCCCAGGAGGAGAAGACGATGAAAACAGGTATGCGGATAGTTGTGGCGATGGTTGCGGCAGTGAGCAGTGGCGCGATGGCTGCGCCGTTTAGCGTGAGCAGCAATGATATGCGTGACGGGCAGCCGCTGGCCCAGAAACACTGGTTTACCGGTTTCGGCTGCAGAGGAGGCAATGTCTCTCCACAGCTGGCATGGAAAAACGCCCCGGCAGGCACGCGCAGCTTCGCGGTCACCGTCCGGGATCCTGATGCGCCTACCGGCAGCGGCTGGTGGCACTGGACGTTAGTCAATATTGCCAGCAGCGTCTCTTCTCTGCCCGCTGGCGCGGGAGATAAAAACAGCGCTACACTGCCGGGCGGGGCGGTACAGGGCCGCAACGATTTTGGCTATGCCGGCTTCGGCGGCGCCTGCCCGCCGGCGGGAGATAAACCGCATCGCTACCGTTTTACGGTGTGGGCGCTGGATATCCCCACGCTGCCGGTGAACGCCGATGCCAGCGGGGCGCTGGTGGGGTATCTGTTACACAGCCATGCTCTCGCCAGCGCCCAGTTGACGGCGACGGCCGGGCGCTAAAATAAAAGGGTGGTCGGATGGAGAGTATTCATTTTCAGCATAACGCCCTGACCGCCGCGGAGATCACCACCCGACGGCTATGCAGGCTGCATCGGGTGCGTCTGTTCGCCCCGGCGCTCTGTCGGGTAAAGCGCGGCAGCAAGGTGATTGTGCAAGGGGAGAGCCGGGTGCTGGCAACCCCGCAACAGCTGATTGTTTTGCCGGCTGACGTTGAGCTGGAGGTGATTAACCAGCCGGAGAATGGCCTCTTTTGCTCCGATCTGCTGTCGCTGACGTCCGAGCTGTTGACGGCGTTCAAGACCCGCTATGTCAGTGAACCACCGCCCGGGCGTCTGACTTCGCTCTGCGCCCCGGTGACGACTGAGCTGGCGTTTATGTGGCAAAGCGTTCTGCAGGCGGTGCGGGAAGGCTTGTCCCCCTCTCTGCAGCAGCATCAGACCATGGGCCTGCTGCTGGCCTTGCACGAGGCGGGTTATGCCGGCCCGCTGCTCGTCGAGCGGCAGCAGGATCTGTCGGCGCAGGTTCGACAACTGGTCATGCTGTCGCCAGCGCAAGCGTGGAGCGTGTCGCGGGTAGCGAAAATGCTCTTTCTCGGCGAGTCCACGCTGCGCCGTCGGCTGCAGCAGGAATCGCAGAGTTTTCGCCAGATTGTCGAGGAGGTGCGGATGGCCCATGCCCTGGGGCAGCTGCAGACCACTTCGCGGCCCATCGGGGAAATTGCGCAGAACAGCGGATATCAGTCGGGATCGCGCTTTACCGCGCGCTTCCGTCAGCACTATGGTTTACTGCCAAAGCACGTACGCTGAATGAATTTGCTATCCTCAGCGTAAAGGGTGAGCGAAAAGGAGACGATGATGGCCAGTATCTGCACGATGGCATGGGTTTACGGTTCGGTTCAGGGCGTAGGATTTCGCTATTCGACACAGCGGGAAGCGCTGCAGCTGGGATTGACCGGCTATGCCCGTAATCTGGACGACGGCGGCGTGGAAGTGCTTGCCTGCGGCGAGGCGGAGCAGGTGGAGAAACTCATCGCCTGGCTGAAAGCCGGTGGGCCGCGCAGCGCGCGGGTTGACCGAGTGTTGACTGAACCCCATCAACCCACCCGCAGCTGGGACAAGTTCGCGATCCTCTATTAGATGCACTTCACCGGCTTCGGCAGACCGGCGATTTTGGTCGCTTGTTTGGCGGGGCCTTTCGGAAACAGGCGATAGAGATAGCGGCTGTTGCCTTTCTCTTCGCCAAACTTGTTGGCCATCGCCTTTACCAGCATGCGGATCGCTGGCGAGGTGTTGAATTCAAGGTAAAACTCGCGCACAAAGCGCACCACTTCCCAGTGCTCAACGGCGAGCGTTATCCCTTCCTGCGCGGCGATGACGTCGGCCATCGCCTCGCTCCACTGGGTGGTATCTTTCAGATAGCCTTCGCTATCCGTCTCAATTTCGTTGCCTTCAAAAATAAACATAATTTTTCACATACCGCCTGAAACTGGCAGCAGTGTAGCAAAAAAAAAGGCCCCGCATAAGCGAGGCCTTTGTTAGCAGGGGAACGGTTAGTCCCGGCTGGCGAAGCCCAGGATGCTCAGCAGGCTGACAAAGATGTTGTACAGCGAGACATACAGGCTGACCGTGGCGCGAATGTAGTTGGTTTCACCACCGCGGATGATGTTGCTGGTCTCGAACAGGATGGCGCCCGAAGAGATCAGGATGAACACCGCGCTAATCGCCAGGTGCAGCGCCGGCAGCTGCAGGAACAGGTTAGCGACCATACCAATCAGCACCACGACCACGCCGGCCATCAGCATCCCGCCGAGAAAAGACATATCTTTGCGCGTCGTCAGCACGTAGGCCGAGCAGCAGAAGAAGACCAGCGCCGTACCGCCCAGCGCCAGGCCGATCAAATCGCCCATGCCGGCAGAAAGGTACGCGTTCAGCATCGGTCCAAGGATATAGCCGAGGAACCCGGTGAAGGCGAAGGCGGAAATAATCCCGGTGGGCTTATTCGCCGTTTTATAGGTCAGGAACATCAGACCGTACATCCCCACGAGGGTCAAAATCAGCCCCGGGGAAGGAAGCATCAGCACCGTGCTGGCGGTAGCGGTGATGGCGGAAAACGCCAGCGTCAGGCTGAGCAGGAAGTAGGTGTTACGCAGAACCTTGTGCGTGCTGAGCAGCGAGGAACGGTCACGCGATGATGTAATTATGCGATCCATGAGTCACTCTCTTATGACAGATGTAATTAGGTATAAAGAATAAGAAAAACAAGCGTGAAGCCCTAATGCTTTTACCCATCTTTACTTAGCTTTTGCCGCTTTTGACTAGCATAAAATTCTACATGGATTGGAAAAAGCGATATGTTTTCGCGTTTCGCTTCGGTGAGCCGATCGAAATCTTATAGGTTACTGAAAAATATTGCTTTATTGAAATTCTGCGACTAAGTGTGGAAGGGGGAATAACTCCGTACGTTAAAGGCAAAGGGAAATGACATTACATCAAAACAATCACATCACGCGAACGCTGCTGGCAGTCAGTATGATAGCAATGATCGGCGGGGCGCAGGCGGCGCAGGTGCCGCCGGGCACCCAGCTGGCGGAAAAGCAGGAGCTGGTCAGAAATAACGGCAGTGAACCAGCCTCGCTCGATCCGCACAAAGTCGAGAGCGACGTTGAAAATAATATTATTAGCGATCTCTTCGAAGGTCTGGTCAGCGTATCGCCTGCGGGGGCGGTCGAGCCCCGGCTGGCGGAACGCTGGGAAAACAAGGACAACCAGCTGTGGACCTTCCATTTACGTCCCGGTCTGACCTGGTCCGACGGCACGGCCATCACGGCGCAGGATATCGTCTGGAGCTGGCAACGGCTGGTCTCGCCGGCCACCGCCTCCCCCTATGCAAGCTACCCCGGCAATATGCATATCACCAACGCCCGAGAGATTGCCCTGGGGCAAAAGGGCCCCGAGACGCTGGGGGTGAAAGCCCTAAACGACACCACGCTGCAGGTCACCCTGACTCAGCCGAATGCTGCCTTCCTGGCGATGCTGGCGCACCCCGCGCTGGTGCCGATCGACAAAGTGCTGGTGGAGCGTTTTGCCGATAAATGGACCCGGCCAGAGCATATCGTCACCAGCGGGCCCTATAAGCTGACCCAATGGGTGGTGAATGAACGGCTGGTGGCTGAACGTAATGTGAAGTACTGGGACAATGCGCACACGGTTATCAATAAAGTCACTTACCTGCCAGTCTCTTCCGAGGCCGCCGATGTTAATCGCTACAAAGCGGGGGAGATCGATATTGTTTACACGGTGCCGATCAATCAGTTTGCGCAGTTGCAGAAAACCATGGGCGACCAGCTGGACGTTTCGCCACAGCTGGCGACCTATTACTACGAGTTCAATACCACCCGGCCGCCGTTTAACGACGCGCGCGTGCGTCGGGCGCTGAATATGGCGCTTGATAAAGATATCATTGCCGGAAAAGTACTCGGCCAGGGCCAGCGCCCGGCCTGGGTGATCAGTCAGCCGGATATTGGCGGCGTGACGCTACACAACCCGGACTATGCCAGCTGGCCGCGCGAGAAGCGGATTGCCGAGGCGAAAAAACTGCTGGCGCAGGCGGGGTACGATGAGCGGCACCCCTTG
This sequence comes from Klebsiella sp. M041, assembly GCF_059759695.1. Classification (NCBI taxonomy): domain Bacteria; kingdom Pseudomonadati; phylum Pseudomonadota; class Gammaproteobacteria; order Enterobacterales; family Enterobacteriaceae; genus Klebsiella; species Klebsiella sp. M041. Next base: position 181,777 of record NZ_JCAXWU010000004.1, on the reverse strand, counting down.
GTCTTTACCCTGCTATATAACACCTACGAGTCACATCAGCGCATCGCCATCGCCGCCAGCTCTATGTGGAAGAAAAACCTCGGCGTCGAGGTGAAGCTGCAGAACCAGGAGTGGAAGACGATGCTGGATACGATGCATACGCATAATTTTGACGCCGTCCGCTACGCGTGGATTGCCGACTACGACGATGCTGCCTCCTTCCTCAATACCTTCCGCACCGGGGATAGCGAGAACACCAGTCAGTACAGCAACCCGGCTTACGATGAGGCGCTGCACAACGCGGCGAAAGCCACCAACGTGGCGACCCGCGGCAAATACTATCAGCAGGCGGAAGATCTGCTGGCGCAGGATGTTCCCGCCATTCCGGTCTATCACTATGTGCGTACCCATTTAGTGAAGCCCTGGGTGGGCGGCTTCACGCCGGACAAGCTGGGGTACTACTACACCAAAGATATGTACATAAAGAAACTGCCGTCCACGAGCGGCGATGGGCGCTGATTTTCTGTGCGAACTGCCTGAAATTCAGACGAATAACACAGATTTGTTTGTTTTTAAGGCAGTTGAACAAAATGGTGCTTTACAGCATCCGCCGAGGTGTTTATAGTGCGCCTCACACCGGAAGTGTGGCCGAGCGGTTGAAGGCACCGGTCTTGAAAACCGGCGACCCGAAAGGGTTCCAGAGTTCGAATCTCTGCGCTTCCGCCATTTTTATGGCAAAATCAATAACTTACAGATTTTTTTTGATTCTGTCATGCATAAAGTAATGCATTAGAAGCCCGTGTAAAACGGGCTTTTTTTGTATCTAAAATCCGTGTTTTTCATCAAAAATTAATCCAGTCTTAAGCCCTTCCAGCCCAACAAAATCCCTTAAAAACAGTAATCCGATAGCAGGAAGCCTGCGATCCATTTTTTTAATCATTGGATGATTTATCACCAATCTGGACGGCTACCTGCATGACCTACTCAACTGCACTACGCGAATACTGGACAACCTATTGTTCTGTCAGTTAAAACAACTAAAAATGGTAAAACGGATAGCAGAGTTATGAAACGAAGCGAACTCAGGAAAGTACTGGAAGAATGGTTTGATGTTGAACGGTATGAAGCGATAAAGGAACTCACCCTACAGCAATTCTATGTTGAGGTTGAGCGGCGTATATTGGCCTACAAGATGTTGCTGAAACGGGATACGTTACCGCCTCTGAGCAGAGCCTTATTGGATGATTACCGCTATAAGATCCTCCGAGGCGAAATTTTGTTTAGCGGCGACACATCCACGCAGGGAGATGGGCTTGCCAGAACCTATGCAGTGGTCCCCGTAACCCGGAGCAACGCACAATTATATGCGAAAAGTTTGACACTGATTGGAACCCATCCTGAGACATCCCAGATAAGTCAGTCTGAATACATGTCGGAGTATCTGAAGGAATCCGGTATCAAAAGTCTGTCCTCAATTACCGTCGATATCTTCCTGCAAGAAGCTTCAACCGAAGACATCATCGAACACCTGAAGGTGCTCATTCCCCAATGGAAGAAACAGCTAAAAATGAACGATCCGGCTGTTCGCGAGTATCGTTTTGGCAAAAGCACGCTGAGAAAAATCATTGATTATCGACTCATCCCGATGATGGATCTCATTTTTTGGGGAGCAGATAATAATGATACCAAAATCTCACTTTCACTGATGTCATCGCTGCTGCATGAGAACAGCGAGAAGGATAGGGATGAGGGAATGCTTAAGGTGACTGACTATCCGCTGGCTATGGCGTTGCTGACAGACGAGAACTATCTGAAATCGTTTGAAGATTACATGATGGAAAACAATGTCTTAAAGGACACAAAGATTGTAGATCACGTCAAAGACGAGAAGAAGACGAAAGAAGACAAGTAAAAAAGGGTTACGTTCGCCCTGAGCGAACGTGATCACATCCATCCTCAACCATTTTTTTTCTGTTCACATTTCCCCAGTTTTTTCGAAAAACTCTTCTGCCAACATCCCTAAAACGCCATAAGCGAATTCGCTATTATTGTCCTCGTTGAAACAACAGAGGAAAAAACAAATGAGAAATGAAATCGCAGGTAAAAGATTAATCCGTGTTCCAGAAGTTCTGAGAAGAGTCGGATTTAGTCGAACCACAATGTATGAGCTTATCAAGGAAGGACGATTCCCGGATAAGGTAATCATAGGGGCAAGATCTGTAGCCTTTGTGGAAAGTGAGATTGATGCATGGATTGAAAATACCATTTCCGATTCACGCAGAAATAATAAATAACATAAAAGAGGAAGTGAAAATGAAAGTGAAAAGAATAGAAATAAATGTTAGTAATGATGATACAAAATACTTTGTTCTGAAAAGTGGCGAAGACTATGACTACTATTTGCGATGTATGTATGAGTATATGGGGGAAAGGTTCTATCATAACCTTGAAGACGATAGTTATATGGAAGGTGTTTTAAAATCAATAATAGAGAATGGTAAGAAAGATTTTAATGAGTTCTTGAAAAAACATAAATATAAAGCATCGCTTAAAAACGTATATTTTGATGAAGTGCTTGTCAACCTGAGGCAGATACATCATATGATGAGTCACTATATTTTACATACATAATCGCTGGCGTCATCTATTCGGCCCCGCAAGGGGCTAATACCAAACGAAATGAATAAAATAAGCATTTAATTATGAGGATATAAACATGACTAAAGAAAATACTATTGAAAATAGATCAACCGAACTTTTTTATGATCTTGCTTGTAGATCGTTTTCCGCAAGCTGGAATATGTTTATGGAAGTCAATGGCGATGGAGATGCCAATGACTATCTGGATGATCCGGATTTTATGAGTCCATTTATTATTTATGTGATTGACCATATTCAGAATAACTTTGAGAGATTTACCACGCAAGAAGGAAACAGCGGTGATATTAATCAGGTCAACTTTGAACAAGTAACAGCGCTGCTGGTAGGGTATTCAGAAAACTTTAGAAAGTAAGAACTAATCTTGCCCCGCAAGGGGCTAACTATAAAAAAATAAGGAAAAAAAGATGAAGAATGATATGTCAGTAATCGTAAGTATGTTATGTGAAAAAACACCTAAAGTGATGAACCTTATCCAAGAGAGCTTGGATATATTTATCGCATTAAGAGGTAGTTCAGTCGAAGAAATAATGAATGATAAGACCTTGTTAGATGATTTAAATCGTTATGTAAATGAGACACTGTATGATGAGATGGATCTGGAATATGGTTCGGTAATCATCAAGATAGTATCTAATAAATAGTATTAATACCTACTCGATATGTATCTAATATTTAACTTAATAAAAGGAATCAAGTATGAAAGAGATTATTTTAAATGAAAGTAATAAAATGAAAATAAATATTATCACAAATGTATTACAGGGATATTGCGAAACGATCTATAGTATCTCTGAAAAACAGCCTGAAACAGCCATGAATATTTTAACAGGGGAAATGTTATCAGAGATACTTTATGATGTTTTGATTGCCTGTGAAGTTGAAGACTATGTTAAAAGTGGAAGAGGTAAAGATGTATCTGATATCAATATGGATGAGTTAAAGGAAACGATTTTATACTGGCATAAAGAGCATATCATTGAGCTTGTACTGAAAAACATCAAACCGGATGATGTGGATGAACGTATTTTCTGGAAGTTAAAAATGACTGTGAATCAGTATTGAAACATGGCAATATTCCCTCGTACAGAGGGAAATAATCCTATAATGAAATGGAGATAACCAATATGATTGATGAATTCCATATTATGTATATGTATAAAAAAATCCAAGCTGAAGCGGCTACTACCGACATTAAAACACTGGAACAACTTTTGAAGAAGTTCCGTAAGGTTGTTGCTGAGCGCCGGGAAGAATACTATCGGGAGATGGGTGAGAAGAAGGCGCATAAACTCAAGATGAAAAGATTGCAAATGTTGCTTGAAAAAATGGAGAATAATCATATTTACCCAGAAGACCTCAGTTTAAAAAAAAGTGAACCATATTAGGGACTTCAAGAATATAGTCGCTATTACGTTTCATTTGTCACTCCGCCGCCCTCTGGTTTCATTTTCGGAAGGGGTGACGGCTATCCTGACACTGAGGGGATCTCCCTCCTTTTCCACTTTAGGAGGCTAATTGCAATAGCAAGTAAATAGTTACATTGTGAAATTATTTTTTGAACGTTAAGTTCTCTACCATGAAAAAGAAGCATGTTTAGCCAAGTGATTGAATGTTATGGCTTTTATTTTGTGGTGAAAAATTATCAAGCAATATATTATTTATACTTACTTACAAAAAAGGACATTTTAATTATGGCTACGGCACAAACACAATTTGAAAATTTTCATTCAAAAATACTCATGGGATACGATGATAATGAGCCACTACGTGACCGTCGGGATACTTTAATTCAGGAATTAAAAGATAAATTATCTTCAGATGTCCCTAATATGAAGTTCTTTCATCAAGGCAGTTATGCGCTACATACAGGGATTAACCCTCTAAATGGTAATCCAGATATTGATATTGGTATTATTTTTGAATGCGATCCTAATGATGAAGATTATCAAGATCCATTAAAATTAAAAAAAATTGTGCGAGATGCCCTGAATACCAAAAATAGAACGGTGAAAATCAAAAGACCCTGTGTAACCGTTGAATATCTTCGAGATGGTGAGCCGATTTATCATATTGATTTAGCATTATATAGTTGCGAGTATGGGGATAGTGATGGGCAAACCTTCCTTGCAAGAGGAAAAGAAACATCATCTGCAGAAGAAATTGAATGGCAAATATCTTCTGCTCGTGAGTTGACGGATGTTATTTTAAATAAATATACAGATTCCTCCCATAAAAAACAGTTCAGGAGGATAGTACGTTATTTAAAGCGTTGGAAAGATGAAAAGTTAGGACACAAGAATACACCAAGTATAGGATTGACCGTAGCAGCTTATGAGTTTTTTTCTGCAAATTTTGACTTTGTGAGTGGCAAAGCTCAAGATTTACTGGCTCTTCTATCATTAGTTAATTCTATGCTAAATAATTGGGGAGGAGATGATCGTCTACATATATATTTACCAGTAGAACCTTCTACAGACCTTTTTGAACGTATGTCCGATAATCAAATGAAGGATCTCAAGACAAAACTTGAGAAATTGTCTGCTGTATTGATTGAAGCTCGAGATCAACCTGATACTCATGAAGCATGTAAATTGCTAAAAGCACAATTTGGTGACGATTTTCCTGTGCCGGATAAAAGTGAAACTACGAAGTCATCTTCATCCAGTGTTGTTCCAGCAGGGCGTTCAGCTTAATGGTATGTAAATGTTCTTTTGAAGAGGCTGTATCATTCAGCCTCGAATCCTATGGTTGTAAACATATTAAGGTTGCAAAACAAAGTGGCTTTGTAACATCATGGTTTTTTTCTTTAGATTTTAAAAACTATTTATGGGATTTTGAGCTTATTTCAACTACGAATGATCTTTCTACACTTCCATCTTTGAGATGGATCAGGCCTCATAAGGTATGGGGATGGCCTCATATTAATTCTGCTGGAATCATATGTTTTGAGGATGGACAAGGTATTGAATTCGAGCCAAAAGATATAGCTGGAGTTATAACATGGGTCTTAGACGAGGGGACAAATCTACTTAAAAAATATTGGAATATGGGTAAAGCAAAAAGGAAGAGAGAGTTCTTTGATGAATTAGATGGTTATTTAAAAAGCATGGGGGTTCCAGAGGTATTACAGATTGATAGCTATGGAAATAAGGATGTAGATATAGCGTATGCTGAAGTTGAATATCCTAAAATAGGAAAGGAAAGAGGGGTCGTAAGAAGAGTTTTTAGGTCGTCGCTGAGTTACGTTCCTTCTCGGAATTCCTGTGAGAAATTGGTGGTTATGACAATAAGTTATAAGAAAATACCACCAATTACTGGTCAGGTTAATGAATCGTGGTGGAAGAAAATTTATGACCAATTATCACAAGAACAACTCTTTTTACTTGAGGGGAAACGTTGCAGAGGTATAATTTTTCGGGTTAAAAATAGTTACGGGTATTGCGAATTTTTAATTCATTGGGGGCAGGGTAAATATAATAATAAACGGTGGTTGGGTAGATTGTATCGAATTCAATTTGCAAGTTGGGAATATGTAACCCAAAGGACAGGAATACCCGCTAGTCGACAGCGTATTGCGGTTGTCGGTGTTGGAGCTGTTGGTTCAAGAATTGCAGAAATGGCATTGCTTTCTGGTGCTAGTGATATATATCTTGTTGATGATGACAAGTTTTCTGCGGATAATATGGGGCGACATTTACTTGGATTGAATTCCGTTGGTAAATATAAAGTTGACGAACTAAGTATCCATTTCAAGAGTCGAATTCCGGGTGTAAACATACATCCTTTCAGAGTTCGTGCTCAGAAGTATTTTTCTCAAGACAATAATGACTATGACATTATTTTTTTAGCGACTGGAAATTCAAGTTTAGAGAAGGGGATTATACTTCGTGCTTTCAAAGAAAAATGGAATTCAGTATTAGTTTCAGTTAGTGTTGAAGCATATGGAGTTGGTGGGCAAATTATAATAATGCACACTAATATAAAAGGGTGCTTATATTGTCTTTACATCGATAATGAAACTAATACTCTTATGCCTAACCTACAGGGAGGATTCATTGAGCCGGGACAAAAAATAAGCAAGCAACTTACTGGTTGTGGAGCATTTACGCCTTTTTCTGCGCTCAATGCAAGTAAAACTGCAATGCTAGCATATGAGTATGCTGTTTCCAAAAAATATGGTTATTTACGTTGGGCGGGCAATAATGATATTGCTATGAGTGAAGGAATAATTCTTACCCCTGCATATTTTAATATCTTTAATGAAAACACTCCCTCTTTTCTCCATTCTGAACAAATAGCTAAGAAAGGGTGCCCATGTTGCGGATAATTGAAAGTGGACAGCTAATTTGGAATATTGAAGGTATTGCCACAGGATGTTTATCAAAAAAGGTTATCACGCATTTGTTGAATTTTGTCCAAAAAGGTAGATACGCACATGAATCCGGCGGAGTTTTGTTAGGATATATTGATTCAGATACAAATGGATTACTTGTTGAAAATGCAACATTTCCGGGTTCAGGAGATTGTTCTTCGCGGACTAGCTTTTATAGAAGTTCTCGACATCAAGAAGATGCTGAAAGCTGGATAAGTTTAACTAATGGAAAAGGGACACATTTGGGATTATGGCATACTCATCCTGAACTTACGCCAACTCCGTCAGACATTGATATGGCTGATTATAATAATGTAATTAAAAATGCAACTTTAAATTCTGGTTTGATTTATATAATTATCGGCACTCAAGAATTAAAAATATGGTATGGGATTAAACCCTGTCAATTAATCCCTGTAGGGACAATTTCATTGGATAAACTATAATTTTGGAATGGCAATGAATAAACATATAAATCATTTTATCACCTCTTTAATTGACTGGTTTTTCAGAGTCAAAACTGTTCCTGCTATCCTTCTTAAGGCTGGATTACTTTGCCTTTCTTTTTCTCTGATTGGTGGGTGGGCTTTAAAAGTTAAAGTTCCATTAGAAGATGGAGATTTTATCTTTGATTATGATTCATCAGGATTTACTCCCGCCTTGATTACCTATATTACATTCGTAGTCGCGATTGGCTTGATTTTAACAAGCGCTTTGATATATATTAATGTTTATTTTCGTGAAAATAGACTTGCTGATAAGAAAAAACTCATTAGTATAGAATCAAGAGGGTTGCGAGATGGTGCTGGTGAGCCATTATCAAAATATATTCCCCAAAAAAACAAGGTTCGTCCGATAGAAATCATTTTAGATTTAAGGCAAAAGGTTGAAGACGGATTCATTGTAAAACCTGATGTGGCTATACGTAAGATATTGACTCTTCAAGAACAACTGGAAAGCCACACGTCACAGTATTCAAGGGAATATATTGAGGTTTATTTTGGAGGTTTAACCCCTGTACCTTTGAATGTATTAAATGGTATCATCTTAGATGATGAGTGCAAAATTACTATTATGGACTGGGATAGGCATTCTAGTGAGTGGAAAACTCTTGATAAAGAAGATGATGAAGAAAGATATACCATTCAAGGTGTCAAAGATGTGCAGGCAACCGATAATGAAGTGCTTTTGGTTATTTCTAGTTCATATTTAATTAATTCTTCACTAATACAAAAACAATTCCCATCTATGAAGTTAGTAACTATGTTTTTACCTGCAATAAATACTGATAATTTATGGTCGGAGATTAAGCAGGTCGAGTTAGGTAAGCAATTCTTGCATGCCGTTGCTGACCTGTCGGGGTTGGGTGTTAAAAGAATTCACCTTTTTTTGGCTGCACCTAATAGTCTATGCTTTAGATTCGGACGGCTTTATGATAAGAGAAATCTCCCGGAATTGGTTGTCTATCAATATGAAAGAAATAGTGATGTAACCTATCCATGGGGAATTTTAATGCCTGTGGCAGGAATCCAAGTTCCTGAGGTGATTCATTGTAAAAGAGACATTTAGAATTTATATGAAATTATTATGGCTAGTTAACTTCGTTTAAGTGCTAAATAGCTGCGCGGAATAGTAGATCACTTAAAGGGAACTCAGCCCGGATTGTGCGATCTGATCAATCGCTGACTATCCCAAATCACCAACCGGACTGAGCGATGCCGATCATAGCACCTATTCCCCGTGGCGAAAGACGCCTGATGCAGAAAGCTATCCATAAAACGCGTGATAAAAATCATGCCCGCAGGCTCACCGCTATGCTGATGCTTCATCGGGGTGAGCGGGTCAGCAATGTCGCCAGAACGCTCTGCTGTGCCCGTTCATCCGATGGCCGCTGGCAAGTGCATCCATGACAAAATCCATCGACCATGTCAGGTTCGGCGCATCCGGGCGAAGAAGCGGAAGCCGCTCAGTCGCCAGACCTTTACGACGTCGTCTGCGCTTTACACTCAGGCCGTTAAGGTGGTAAATGCGGTATACCCGCTTGTGGTTGACGTGAAGGCCCTCCCGACGTAATAACTGCCAGATGCGCCGGTAACCAAAACGCCTTCGTTCGAGTGCCAGTTCTGTGATACGCCCTGATAAATGCACATCAGCCGCCGGACGCTGAGCCTCGTAGCGGCAGGTCGACAGGGACAAACCTGTAAGCCTGCAGGCACGACGTTGCGACAGACCGGTCGCATTACACATAAACTCAACGGCTTCCCGCTTCTGGTCTGTCGTCAGTACTTTCGCCCCAGAGCCACCTGAAGTGCCTCCTTATCAAGCATGGCTTCGGCAAGCAGTTTCTTGAGTCTGGCATTCTCTTCTTCAAGCAACTTCAGGCGCTTAACCTCGGGCACTTCCATACCGCCATACTTCTTGCGCCACGTGTAAAAGGTGGCGTCGGAAATGGCGTGCTTGCGGCAGAGCTCACGGGCAGAAACCCCGGCTTCAGCCTCACGGAGGATACTGATGATCTGTTCGTCGGAAAAACGCTTCTTCATGGGGATGTCCTCATGTGGCTTATGAAGACATTACTAACATCGCGGTGTATTAATCAACGGGGAGCAGGTCAATGCCAGATTAATCCTGAAATGATGCATTTAAAAAGACATTTTTCTTCTACTTTTATTTGAGGACTCAAAATCTGATGCGATAGAAGAAAGTTGTTCAAGACTCATCTCAACAGAGCGCTGGAACGCAAGTGCGGCCTCTGTGCGTTGTTTTATCACCAGAGCAATGATTTCGGCATCACTTTTTTCTTCAATGGCTTTTCTATAAAGTATTCGTTCATTAATTAAATCAAAATTTCCTGATGATTTAGCAGCGGTGTTAGCTGCTGAGTAACTTATAGGATTAAGCTCACCAATAAAGCTATCCAAAAGAGATTGTCTTTTCTTATCCAGTCTGCGCAGTGTGGCATGTGCAGACCTATATTTTTTTATTTCATATGCAAATGCATTGTCATCACGTAGCTTACGGTATCCTGTTCTATATTCATCCATTGATGGATGATTTTTGAGTTCTTCGATTGTATTAAAATATGCCAACAAATCGCTATTGTCTAATTGTACTTTTCTCATATACTGCCTCGTTATAATAATATTAATAAATATATTTTATTAAATATAGAGCAAGTGTCAAATTAGTGGGTTTATTTCTTGATAAGTCGTAAGTTTTTTATCAAATAATGAAATATATCAATGCCATATATTTACTAGTTGTTAATATAAAATATAATAAATATATTAACAAAATATATAGGTGATAATATGAAAGAGAGTACTTGGGAAGAGATATCAAAAGTAAATGAAAGATTCTATAAGGCTAAAGCAGAAGCGAGCAACAAAATATTTAATGCAGATACCGGAATAGATAATGAGTCATTAAGAAGGATTCAACAAGAAATTTTAAAACAGGGAAATAGAGAACTTGCGGAAGAGCTGCATACAGCTATGTTTGAGAATAGAGCTGTAATGAGAGTAAAACATGCAGAGCGAGTTTCAAGTTCTTTAGGAGAGTGGTTTAATAAGGATGCTTTTAATGAAAAAATAGCAGCAGAAGGGAGTGTTAAAGAAAGAGATGTAGTGGCCTCTAAATCCGAAGCATTCAAAGACGCACCTTACTTTTCTGTTGGTATGTATCAACATAATATAGATCAGCCAGATGTAAAGGATGCTTATATAAAAAGGGTAGAACAATTAACCAAAGATATGGAATATCAGGTTAGTTTTGCGGTTAGTAGAGAAAGCCATATGAGCAATACCATTGAGGCCGCTAAACAGCTTTTAGGTGTTGAAGTTTTCAATAAGCTATATGCTGGGGAGTCTTTAGACATAGCACCAACACCAGAACCTGTAGCGATAGTGAAAGAACAGGCAGAAGTCGATAACCTAGATGATATAATAAGTGTTAACGAACAATTTTACCAAGTTAAAAGACAAGCTGATGAAAAAATATTCAATATTGATACTGGCATTGATAATGCTGCATTGAAAAGAGTTCAGGATGAAATACTCAGGCAAGGCAATAGAAATCTTTCAGAAGAAGTTCATACAGCTATGTTTGATAATAGGGCTGTAATGAGAGTTAAACATGCTGAGAGAGTATCTAGTTCTTTAGGTGTATGGTTTAACAAAGAAGGCTTTAATGAAAAAATAAAAAATGAAGGTGATGTTAAAGAAAGGGATGTAGTCGTTTCCAGATCTGAAGCATTTAAAGATGCACCTCATTTTTCTGTTGGAATGCTTCCTGCTGATATAAATGATCCAGTAGCAAAAGATACTTATATAAATAGAGTTCAGACGCTAACTAAAGAGATGGCTTCTCAAGTTGATTTTGCTGTTAAAAGAGAAAATCATATGAGGAGGACATTAGATGCAGCTAGAGAGTTTTTGGGTGTTGAAGTGTTTAATAAACTTTATACTCAGACGCATGAAAAGGTTATAAGCTTTAAAGACAAATTAAAAAATGTAAAACAGTCTTTATCTGAACCTGTTTCTCAGGATGTGAGAAGTAAAAATAGAATAAAGTTTAATTAACAATAATGATAAAAAACAAATCACCTAGACTGTGTATAATTTTCATTGTTCGCCTCAGAGTTTACCTCTAACATGGTTGTTTACGAGAGCTTAAAAAGGCTCATGACGAGCCTTTTATGATAATAGTTTAGCTTTAAAATATTCCATGAATATCACCATGTGAATCTTTAACTCTCTTAAGAATTGGATGGATTGTCTAAACATCATAAGTGGAACAAGTTCAATATCTTCAGCTTCACGTATAAAATCATCATCTAAATATTTTTTAAGTTTCTTTCTGTTTTCGAATGAAAAAATATCGGCGTAATTTCTCGCTGCCTCTAAAGCTATCTCCCTTGTGGGTTTGGTGATGTATTTTAAGGCACCGCCACAGTTCTTTACAGCCATTAACTGTAATTCATACGATGGGTTAGGTATCTGACCAAGAGCCATTCCATTGCTATTCACAGCGATTTTATAAAAATCATTTAAACTTTCTTGCTTAATAAATGGGATGACATATTTAAGGTTGTAACCATCATGTTGAATCGCTATTTTACACAACTCCTGTGTAGGGTTTTTTAAATACTGTATATTTGCCCCTGATTTTTTTAATATTTTTTTACACAGAGAGTATGATGGTTCATTTTTGAATTCTAAAACATTAGCTGCATGTAGAATGCTGCCACCATTTCTTTCTAGATTTATATCGCTATTTAGTTTATCTAAATAGGGTTTATACTCATCTTCAATATCTGAGCATGAAACCTTGTAAATAGAGTTTTTTGCATAATATGAAGAGATAGGTTCATAATAATATTTCTCTCCATCCATTTGGAATAAAATTATGATACCATCACAATAACTATTCCCACGTACTATTATTTTGCTTTTTTTCATAAAAACCTCATTTAATGTTAATGACTGTTGTATATTTTCTTTATTATCAATTTCCTCAGTATAATCATCGATAATGTTGTTTTCTGATACTGAGTTTAAGTCAATATCGACATTAGGCGTAAACTGTGGAAAAAACGTTCTCTATGCCTCTACTGGCTCTTCTCAATGATTATTTATAGTCCCGGCTCTTTATAGGATTTAATGTTCTGTACTGGCCCTATAGAAAGAGATTCGCATTTATCATTGTATGTTTTCCTTCTTGCACCAGAATATTTTTATTAATAAGTTTCTGCCAGCATTTACTTACGTTAGATTTACTCATGGCAAGCTCTTCTGCAAGAGCAGATTGTGAGACACTGGCGATCAGATTTCCATTCTGCATGAGCTTACATAAACGGATCATTATTGTATATTCTGCACCCGACATGTTCTTCCCGAGCGTTTCCAGATTATCTAAAAAAGCGTGAACATAGACTATTCTCTGTTGTATATCAGAGCTATGTTCTTTGTTTACATTTGCTGTTGCTTTATCTTTTCGGTTTCTATTGTGGAATCCGTATATCTCTAGCTTTTGCTTATCAGTAAAATTATTTCTGTATATGTAATCTTCCACTCCTTCACTGCTTAATGCCATTATTTTATTGTAATCAATGCTCATGTGTCTTTCCTTTTGTTATTATTGTTTATATTTATATAATGCAGAACAAGTCATTGTCAAAAATAAATGTGAAAAAATGAAATAAAATACACTTTTGCGAAATTACGTTCACTGATTCCGGTGGTTTTTAAATATAACAGAGTTTTAAAAGAAAGATGTTTGGTTTCAGTACAGAAAAATTTCACTGTAAAAATATTATAATATAATGATTTTAATGGCTTAAGCTTGGAGTGTGCCAGTCAAATGGTTCCGTTTTATCATCTGTCATATCTTTACTTTTAATGATAGACAGCAAGTGATTGTATAAGACAATCACTAAGCGCTGCTGGTTTTTAGGGATATGTTATTGTTTTCTTTTACTACATAGCGGCTATCGCCGCAATTATTTATGGATAAATCCATCATTAACAGGGATGAACCCTGTTCCAGCAATGTGATTGTCTTGAACAATCACGAAGTGCTGCTTATGTGCATATTTTCCATTCAGTGAAGAGTAAATAGCCCGTTTTACAGAGTTAACACTTTACACGGTTATGGGATCTTTTTTTAAAGCAGGATGAGGAAACGATCTAAATACGATCCTTTTTTACTTTCCTAGCCAGTATGGAAACTACCTAATGAAAGTAAAAATATATTAATGTCAGCGTCAGGGCGTAGCCGTGCTTTAGCACATGAGCGTCAGCTCATAGATGGTGGTGATTTTCAAAAAAAGGATTTTAATGGAATAAAAAGGAAAGCTTTGCAATAAAAAATGCAACCCGAAAATGGTTAACCATTTTAAGGTTGAAACCCCATGTGGCGATCATAAAAATCGCCCGGTTTCTGTTTATCCTCTTAAGTCTTATCTCTTACTTCTTGCAAAATTAAATTAAGACAAAATCGGCTTGTAGCCCTTGCTGAATAAGGGATTGAACAAAAAAACGGGACTGACTGTACGGTCAGTGTTCCTGACTCTGTGGTCAGTATTCCTGACTGTACAGTGAGCTTTCCTGACTCTGTAGTCAGTTTCTATGTCATTTTATAGACTAAAAATGACAGTGCTTTAAATTATTGTCACTGGAATACTTGCGATTTCTAAAATATTTCCGCAAAAAAATATGCAAAAAACTTGATATCTATTTTGTGCATGGTATTTAATTATAAATAAAACAATAAGAGGTAATGTCGTGATGAATGAAATAGAAGTTGATTTAGATTTAGGCTTAAATCCTTTTTGCTTTGGGACAGAGATAAAGATTGAAACAAGAAAGAAAAACCTGACTGTTTCAAGAGGAACAGAACTTATTGAAAGGAAGGATACCAGCAAATCTTATTTTGCTAATATAGTACATACACAAGAAGTCGATAAAGAAGAGTTCATTAAGCTCTACACTTCCCAGATAAAAGCATATTTTGATTTAACGAAAACAGCGTACAAGGTGTTTTTCATATTTCTCCGTATCTATCAGGATGCTATAGGAAAAGATCACTTTTACCTGAGTTGTAAAAAAGCGATGTCGCTTGCAGAAAAGATAGATCACTTCGTCTTGTCTGAATCTATCTTTTACAGAGGTATAAAAGAACTTATTGAGAAACGTATTATTGCTAAAACGAATGAAAAAAACTGGTATTTTATAAATCCTGCTATTGTGTTCAATGGTGATCGTGCTCGATTTGTTTCAGAGATTATAAAAAAGAAAGAAGTAATGGTGGGGCAAACAGAAAATACTGTTAGTACTCGCGATATGGATAACAATGCTGAAGTAAAAAGCAGGTCAATTGCGTCAGTGATAGAAGATGTTAATGACCAAGAGGATATTGATCTGTTAATCGCAAGATTACAGGCTAAAAGATCCCAAGCGAAAATGATGGATGTAAGTGCGGATGGAGCTATTGCTACCAAGGGAGAAATGCTTCTATATCCAGAAGAAACGTTAGAGTGGGACAATATTCATGGAGAGGACTTTTTAACAAAAATGACGTTCAGTGACCGAGTTCGTTAACCTATAAACCTTGCGCACATGCGGAATCTGAACAATGTCTATGTGGCAATGCTTGGTAACGGTGAGTCCGAACATGAGCTGAAGGGCGATCTCTATGAGATATTAGCTCAGGCCAATGATAGACTTAAGATCTCTGTTGTGATGTGCAGAGTTATATGATTATATATGTAAATCAGCCTATTAGGCTTAACATCCTCGTATCAAAGTTCGGCAGAGACTACGTCTAGCAGTAATTTTCAGAAAATTATTTTATATCAAGTGGTTATGGTTGGTTAAAAGTTTTCATCTTCTTAAGGTGCAGATATGGACGCAAATGATTTAAAAAAAGCTTTAATCAGAATCTTCAAAACAAGAAATTCTGGCCCATTCCTATTTGTTGGTTCTGGTTTCTCTCGGCGGTATTTAGGAATCAAAGATTGGAAAGGGCTGTTGGATAATTATTGTGTTTCAGGAAAACCATTTGAGTATTATCTCGCAGCAGGGGATTCTACTTATCCTACAGCAGCTAGACTCATTGCTGAAGACTTTAATACTACATGGTGGAGTGACGCAAAATATGCTGGGAGTCGTGAAAGATATAGTAAGAAGGTTACCGATAATACATCCGCGTTACGTTTTGAAATCTGTGATTATCTCGCTTCTTCATTAGAAGTCCCGATCAAGGATAGCGAGCATCAGGACGAAATTGAAATACTTTCAAGGCTCAATGTTGATGGAATAATAACAACCAACTGGGACTGTTTTCTTGAGCAGCTTTTCCCAGACTATAAAGTTTATACTGGTCAGAATGAGTTATTGTTTTCCAATCCGCAATCAATAGCAGAAATATATAAAATACACGGTAGTGCACATAAGCCTAAAAGTCTTATCTTAACTGATCATGACTACAATGAATTTAATAACAAAAATCCTTACCTAGCAGCAAAGCTGATAACGATATTTGTGGAGCACCCTGTTGTTTTTATAGGCTATTCACTTTCTGATAAAAACATTACTGATTTACTTGGTGCGATTTCAATATGTATTGGAAAGGATAATATTTCACAGTTACGCAATAACTTAATATTCATTGATAGAGAGGAAGGACTCACCGACTATTCAATATCTGAAACTTTTACAACGATCGAAAGAACACAGATACCAATAACATTAGTTAGAACTGATGATTTAAATCCTGTTTATGAAGCTATTGAGACAAATAAAAGAAAAATCCCAGCCCGTATTCTTCGATATTGCAAAGAGCAGTTATATGAGGTAGTTAAGTCGAACTCAACAGAATCAAAAATTTATGTAGTTGACATCGATGAGGTTGAAAAACATGATGATGTAGAGTTTGTTGTCGGCGTTGGTGTTGCTGAGGCTCGAAAAAAAGAAGAAGAGATTGGCAAGCTAGGTTATACACAAATAAACAATATAAATCTTTTTCACGACCTTTTACATGAGGATAATTCATATGATGCAAATAGCATTTTACAGAATGTTATTCCTAATGCGGGTCGATTCTCTCCGAATATAATCGTTTTTAAATACCTAAAAGAAATAGGCATTGTTGATGAAGCACAATATAGAGCATCTAAATATAATTTGGATAAATGGGTTTTAAGAAATGATACAAGTTATCAATGTAAAGGATATTTTAGGACGTTTGTAAGAAAATTTAAGGATAAAGATACTAGATATATTATCGAGCATACCACACCAGAAGTAGCAGCAATCCATCTGCCTTTTCTGATGAATAAGTTAGATCTGAAATTAGTTAAAGAGTTTTTAATTAATAATGAAGAGAAACTGAATCCTGATAAATCAACTTATGCTAGTTATTTTAAAAAGTTAGCTTGCTTATATGATAAGCTATTACATGGTTGGTAATTTCTATAAAAATACCGAAGGAAGTCATGTTTGTTCGACTTCCTTTGGTATGTTATTTTTATTTGTTAATTTATAAGATGCTTTCTACTATGTAAATTAATCAATCCAGCAACCCACGCGAGACCTTACTCGCTGTCTGACTGAAATTATATCGCTCAACAACATTCCCCTGAACCAGATCTCAAGGGAGTTCATGTGAGCCGTGTTGCTGTTTTTAAGCAGGGCCAGACCGGGGATGTAGTTCGAGATCTGACTCTCGCCTGACATGCTGGAGTAGGACCACATTTCCTGACCATCATTAGTAGCTCGTGTCTGCGGTTCCCCGAATGCATTAATAACATCTTGCTGAGTAGTTTTCCCTTTAACGATTTTGGCTTTTACGGTTTGTTGGGATTCGTCTTTCAGAGATTTGTTGCCGTAGGTTGTGCAAGCGGTAAGAGGCAGGCTCACTAGAGCAGCGATAAACAGTTTTTTCATGTTAACTCCATATAAACAGTAAACGAAAAAATAGGCGTAAAGACGCCGGGACCAGATGTGAGATACCTCTGGCTACTTAAATTTGTGTTAATGGCTGAAGAAGAAAGCCGCTTATCAAAAGCCTGTGAGTTTTTATCTAATCAGATAACGGCATCCTTCATGGTTGTTTTCCCTGATGTTGCATTAATCAAAGCTATTTAAAGGCCATAAATCGACATTAACCGCTTACCTCATGGTCCAACGCTCTATCCACTTGAATCAGCTCGTAAACTGTCTGGTGCTCCTCTGGTTTACTCTACTCATTAACGATTCCTCTAGTAAGAAAATGATCAATATTACAGATCGATAATAAGTTATTGATAGATAATAACGATTGAAGATGATTTATCGATCGGTGTTTTAATTGGTATATCCGATCGAATATAAAAATATGATAGCCTGCATCTATCGTTAGTTTTATTTTGATCGTTACAAACGATATGACGGCCCACAAAAATAATTGAATCCTATCAATTGGTTAATCAGGTGGTTTTGTTGCGTTATGCCAGTAAGAACAAGCCTTAACGACTACAGATGCGCTGCAGACTACCTCTACATAACAGCATTTTTGATTATCAGGATGGATAGGAAGATGAAGAAGATTTTACTCGTTACTTGCACAGCTCTTGCTTTGACGGGATGCGGTGAAAAAGGCGATTTTGAGAAAGCGATCAACGCGAAAATATCACAATCGAAGCTGTGCTACTCCCTGCAGGACAACGACATTGTATTCAACAAAGGTTTTCCGATTAAGGTTAACCGTGGCTACCGTTCTGCTGGATACAGTGCCAGTGATGAAATCCTTAGAGGACTTGTTGAACAAGGGCTGCTCACTGTTTCACAACAGGCAAATGGCTTTAGCAGTGTTGATGTTCTGGAAGTCACGGACAAGGGCCAAGAGGTTGAGTTTTGGGACCGTGAGAAAGGTGCCTGTGTTGGTCATCGGGAAGTTACTAAGGTAAAGGAATGGACCGAACCGGGAAACGGTAATCAGAAAGTTGTCCGCGTGTCATATACATGGAAGTTGGCGGATGTTCCTTCATGGGTGGACAAAAAAGTGTTCTCCAGCGTCAAGGGTATGGATGAACCTGAAGAAGGCATGATTAACATTGTTAAAACCAGCTATGGCTGGAAAGCGCTCTAAGGTGTCTATCATGGAAAACAATACAATCCAGTGTCCGTTTTGCCTGAAAGAGAGCCTGTGTGGTGTGCATGTCTGCACCGGCTGCATGGCGACAGTTTTATATGGGGCTTATCCGCAGTGGTATGCTTTCGTGGTTATATTGCTTACCTTTGGCCTGTCTATTCTTATCGGAATGTCTACAGGCATCGCGGGTGCTACCATCAGCCTACCAATAATTGCGGTCGTTGGGTTTGTAGTTGGTAAAGCTATTTTTTCTGATAATGTTGTTTTCAGGCGAAGAATGTAATATTAAATCATAATTATTTAAACCACATCTTTCACAATGATGTGGTTTAAAATATGCTATCTTGCAGAGCTAATTATTATAATTCTAGCATTCATAATGATAGTTGTATTTATCAACGTGCAATATTTTGCTTATCAAGAAAAATAGCACGATTCATACCTGCGCGTTCAAAGATTGCAAGGTTAAGTAAAAACGCTTCAGACCGAACAGTATCGCAAGGAAGAAACAATGAAACAGGATCCCCTGAAATCGTTAACATAAAACAAAGATTATTAAGGAGATTTATCAATCTAAGGTAGTTTCCTTTTGTATAGTATTCCGTCATGAAGCCATGAAGTATACTGTGTCGATTTAAATTACTTATCCCTGTATCATTCTGTGTATTTTGATAAAGATGTTTTTCTATAAAATTTCTACCATTTAATGCAATCTGGTATCTTTCTTCAAATTCGGAGAAGAATTCTTTGGAGCTAATGCAAATAGGTTTCCAGTCATAATCACGGTAGACATAGTCATTAATGTAGAACTTTAGCCATGCATCATAAATACTAAGTAAAAATTTAGTTCCCACATTTTCAGGTTCATCTAGTCCAAGCCTAATGCCTAACGATCGAATAATGTTTTCAATACAAGGCAGGAGAGTGGTTATTGCTGAACGGTATAATCCGAGACAATATGTCTCTGTTGTTTCTCTTATCTGTACTAAACACTTTTCGAGAACGGGAAATTTTGTGTAGTGTTCTATAACTAAAAGGGAAAGCACTTCAGGAGGGAACATTGATGTGAGAGAACGTTCACCTGCCAGTATTTTCATATCTCGACTTGGCGCTTTATTTATTTGACCACAGTGGTGTGAAATAATACCGAGTGATACATAATTGGGAAGGATTATCTCAGCTTTATTTAATGTTTCACCCATAGCTTTTATAAGTGTATTCTTTGATCTATATACTTCAAGTTGTGGGATAAACGCCTTGTATTCTTTATAGTAAACACAAAAGCCATGAAGGATAGTCATACAGTTTGTAATAGTGGCTGGCTGAACAGAAAACTCACCACAACCTAATTGTTCATTCAGTATGGAGTTCAGAATTTCGATATTATCACACTTTTTATTCCTTCTTTTAAAAGTGCGGTATATTTTTCTGAATATATTATCGATGTCATTTTGCATTGCAAATTAACTTCCTTTAAAAATAATATAAAATCTACCACCATTCATCAGGATATACTAGCTGATAATCTTAAATATAGGCATCCTTCTGTGTCTGGCTGGGTTTGTTTACGGGTTTTGGATGCTGCTAGTTTTGTTCTCTGGTTGAGTGTTTACTCGCTATAGGGGAACCACGTTGTGTGATTATGGTAGGCGCTTCTTAGTATGATAACGCTAAGTCATCAGTGTCATTGAATGTGGCAGTTACTAAGTATTTATCATCACTTTATGGAGGCCGCAAGCTCCTTCCCGGCAGCAAACATGAGCTGGTTAAAGTGTAGCGGTATTAGGCGAGACAATTTAGTGTTATGAGCGTCATCCCTCAGTTTGGTTGGAGATTTTTTGATTTGGCGATTGTTCAGAGCGTATAATCCGGGCTGAGTTTCCTAAAGTTAACATACTATTCCGAGCTGCTATTTAGTTGAATCTAATTATTTAATTTAATATGATAGTGAAATCTAAATGTTGGAGGTCTAAATGTACAATGAAGCACAAAAAGAAATAGCTAGGAAAGAAGTTATTCACTCAGCAATTGAAAGGTTAACAGTTAAAAGATCTGATTCAACCTTATGCCCTAAAGATTATATAAGACGAGTTAAATCTTTTTATAAAAATAAAATCAATGATGCGAGAACGTTACTTGTAGATAAGTTATCTGATGTAACAATTAAAAGATGGGAGGATTTTTATGACTCAATAAATCATGAGAAGACTGCGTCCGGATTGAAGGTTGCTTATTTGTCGGGTCCAAACCCTGAGAATGATATTAAGGAGATGACCAATCTAGGAATACTGCCTGAAAATATTTGGGCTTTTGAAAGTGATTCTAAAACATATAATGAAGCTGTTATTTCCGCCTTATCCTCAAAATTCCCCTTTATAAAGTTGATTAAATCAAATATTGGTGATTTTTTTGAAATTTCCCCACAAAAATTCGATATTATTTACCTTGACTTTTGCGGCCCTTTACCGAGTAAAAAAGATGGGCAAAAAACTTTAAAAACAATTACTGCCATATTAAAACATCATGCTCTCACTCCACTAGGAGTACTGATTACGAATGTTAGTCTTCCATCTAAAAAACAAAATGAAGAAGACCACATTAATCTGGCGAAATTAACTGCTGATTATTTATATCCTAAGTCATTTTTAGAAACAAATGATTCGAAATGGAATTGTATGGATGGGGCCATGTCTCATGGCTTCGACCCAGACAAATGGCGGAGCAAAGTGGCAGATGATATAGAAAATTATTATGGGCAGTATATTACGAGGCTACTAATCGATACGATCTCTGTTATATCTCCTTATGAAAACTTTTTATCATCTCACTCACTCTTCAAATATATGTTTAAATTGGGGGATAAAAAAGACATGCAGAATAAATTAGACTCATTATATCATTTTGATTGCGATTATAATGGAGGGGATGTAATTACAGATAGTTCACATTATCCAATAATGTGGACGTTTGCGGCTATAAACGGAACCCTTAATAAAGCTGATAAAAATTACCCACAGCACATTTACACTGACTCATCATATAATAAATTTTGTTTATCATTTCTATCTCAGTTAAGTATAGACAATGATGCTAGTTCAATAATAAGAAATATATCCACAATGCATTTCCTTATGGGAGAAGGTTGGGGTGAGAAAAAATATTATAATGAATCTCTGACCGAATTGTCAAAATTTAGTTGGCATCAGTCAATATATCCATTTTGTGATCAGTTTTTATTCCATCAAGTTAAAGAGGTTTTATTCAGACAGTTATCAGTGCCTTATCATGTCAATATAGAAAAAACTCAACGATGGACTTATAAAGCCAAAGATACTCAAATGTATATGGATTTGTTTGTTTTGGATGAGTGTCGTTATTTATATGATTGGATGCCTTCATTTGATATGTTTTATTCAGGAATGCAAGATGTCGAAAGACAGTATAGTTTTAGATTTATATTGGATGCCGTTGCGAAACATAGAATGATTTATAATAATGAATTCTTTTTCGGAACAGCATCCGTTAGTCGAATGGAGGACGGGTTCCTAGAAAAAATTTTAAAAGTTAGAGATGAAATTCTCTAGTTAGATTGAATGATTTAAGTTGTCGCTTGTAGGGGCTTTATTATACAGGGTGTTATGCAAGCCCCAATAATTTAGCTTGAGGTGTGAATCGATTTTTTTCTATTTTCACTTCTTAACCTGTGACCTCACAATCTATTTTTATTAAGCAACGGCGGCTTTAACGATGGATGATTCCTGCTTCTTCCTGATACTGGCGGAGGAGCAGGGGTATAGTCCAGATCGATATCTGCTTTGTGCTGTTCTTCTTTAGGGCGGCTTGGAAAGCGTCTGACCTCCTCTTTGGTTGGACTATAAGTGTCACTGTTAAATCTGGCACGTCTTTCATGTTCAGCGCGAGTCACATAGATGCCCTGAACCTCATCAAAGACATAGTTTTCAGCTATACGCTTATCATGTTCAGCATCGACTGAAACAGGGGCTGGCTTCTTCTTGGCCCAGACGAATTTCTCTCTTATATAATCTACTACCAACAGCGTGAAACGCTTAAACACACCGCTCTGACGAGGTTCAACTTTCTTCCTCTTAACTTTAACAGGAGCGCGTTTAAGTGCTCTTGCTGTTGAAGAGGATGGGGTTTTCAGTGTAGTGCGTGTATGAGGCGCAGGAGCAACCAGAACAGGTTTCTGCGAGCCTGTAGATGAAGCTCTGCCTGTGTTATCCGGGATAACAATTTCTTCCGGTTCAGCCAGTGCATGAACCCTAAAGCTGGCAACATCAACAACGATGTCCAATGGAAGATCTTTAAAGGTAAAGTAGGCTTCGCCTGCTTCTTTTTTCAGCTTATCACGTATGGCTTGCTCTGCAGCACGTTGTTCCTGAGCTGCAACAGTTCCCCAACGGTCACGAGGAATATGAAGTATTGGATCACGGTTCGTTTCAATAGCTTTAGCCAGCCAGATTGCTTTCTCTTCATTGGTAGCGGCAGCGATAGCCTGTTCTAGGGCTTCCTCATACTGAACCCTGATAGAACGGTGATCGATGCGTTCATCATGACCATACAGGTCAAGGAACCCATTACAGATGTCCTGCCAGCCTTTACGCCAGCTATCAAGGGTTTCAGGCTTGTCCCACTCACGGACCTTTTTACCAAAGCCGGTAGAAAGAACCTCACGGGTGGTTCCCATTATATGGATATGTGGGTTATGACCATTAATATCGTGAATAACAACATCGGCAATGATGCCTTGCTTGGTAAAGTGCTCAAGAACAAAAGCTGCAGTGAGTTCAATGTTCTGCTCTGGTGTTAGCTCAGCGGGGAGGGCAATCTTAAACTCTTTGGCAAGGCGGGCATCTTTTCTCTTCTCTGAGGCTTCAACAGCATTCCAGAGTGTTTCACTGTCAACAATCAGGGCAGGAGGGGTATGTTCAGGTGCAAAAATCTGCGCAAAGGCAAGGTCCTTTTTATGTGCTGTTTTGCGACCACAAACTTCACCCGTTCTGTTATCGAAGAAAACTTTACGGTGACGATATGCAGCAGAGTTAACCGAAGACTGACCTTCGCCTCTGCTGATGTTCTCCATTTTAAAACTGTATATCGCCATCCAAGTATTCCTCAATGCCAAATGCTGCTTTTCGTTTTACGTAAGGAAAACGCCGGGGTTGACGTTGACCTTGATTTTGTTTCCGAAGGAAACGGTTTTAGCCTGCGGCAGGCAACCGTCGGTAGACCCCACGGCATTAGAGCGAAGCGATAATGCGTAAGTGGGCATTGCTTTATTTTTTATCGCCATAAATGGCTCAAAAATAACGGCAATGTATAAGGCTTGCCTTTATTAATTAATACTAAATATATGAGTGGCTGTAAAACAAATCGCCGAATTAAGCGGCGCAATCTGGATGAAAGGGCGAAGTATTCCACGATATTACATAAATGGGGTTTTGATAGCGTCCGAAGGACAAAAAGAGTGTTAATTTATCCCGCCGTAAGGCGGGAAAAACTAAAACATAAATAAAACAGTTAAATTTAGAGATGACTTCTCCGTTATATAATTAACAGGTGAGGTTTAAAAGCTAGAGTGGAAAACCGAAAGGTGAAATGAAAATCACATATAAACAAAAATAAGTAACGCGGAGAGTATCAGATATTTTAAGTTAGTAGTTGCTATCACTTGTGTTGCACAAATTACAAAGCGCGCGATTTAGGTTCTTGTTGACTGGAAATCGTGAGGATATGACCTAAACTCAGTGTGCATCATTTATTAAAGCAATTTAATGCAATGAAAATGATGATCAGTTTATTAATTACATACAGCAATTATAATGAGGCTAAAATGTCCGAACATCAAGTATTATGTATCAATAAAAGCAATCGCCAGAGTGCTCATGAAAGGATAACTCATATTGGCGGTAAGAATGCTGATGGCACCAGATGGAAGCTCACACAGCAAGAGGCTATAAGCGGAATAGAATCTGGGAAATGGAGATTTTATGTTAATGCAGGAGGACATTCAGTGTGGGTGATTGTTGCTGTTAGCGCTTCTGGTAACAAATACTTAAAAACACAAAATGATGGCGAACAGCCTAATAACCTTTTGAGTCTTCCTGAATGCGCATAAGTGTTAAAGAAAGGGCCTATTGGCCCTTTCTTACTATTTACTGCGCTTACCATGATTACTTCTGAATGTAGTTAGTTATAGAGATAATTTTAAAATCCATTAAAAGACTTGAAGATATATAATAAAATAATTTTTGTATACTATTGATTAATTTATTAATTATGCTAATTGGTGTTAAGGAAATAAAGACAAGGAGGTTTTATGTATAAAAATAACGATGAAGCCATCGATCTTGAAGCAAAACGATTACTTGATAATGGAATCTATACCGATCTGAAAAAAGCGTATAGTGAAGCAGAAAAGATAATCACAGAAATAAGAGTTGAGTTTAAAAAGAAACAGGAGAAGAAACAGTTCCGTTCCCGGATTAAATCAATCAAACGATCACTTTCAGATGATGAGTTCAGAAGTAATATTCCTTATAATCATAGGCATCAGTGGAGAAAAGAATGAGTGATGATGAAATAAAAAATACCTATCTAACTGGCAATGTTTTTCAGAGTGATAGAAACAGGCCGGAAATTAAGAAAACACTTGAGCAAAAAATTGCTGGAGCACAAAACAAATTAAATTACCTTAAGGCAAAAGAAAAAAGAGACAGCAAAAAAGAAAACACACGACAAAAAATAATTCTTGGTGCAGAGGTTGCCAAGGTTTTAAACTGTGATATAAGTGAGGTAGATAAGCAATTACTCTTTGGTTTGTTGTTAGAAGTTCCATCGTTACATACACACGATATCGAACGGTATAAAGTTAATGGACAAATCTACATTGAAAGAGTTCTCAAGAAATTCAGACCATAAAATCATTTCACGTCCGAACAGCTCTTCGGCTTAAAACTTGTTTTAGGCTGGGGAGCTGTTGAGCAAGCCCCAGAGGGCGCGGTAGCCAATTTTTACCACCATCCTTGGCAGCAAATTAAAACTCTTAATCAAATGGCAAAATCTTCCAGAACCTTACCGCTTTCCAGTGCAGCTGCAATCACTTTTGGTGTTCGACCCTGACCTGTCCACGTTTTCACATCGCCGTTTTCGTCGATGTATTTGTACTTTGCAGGACGAGGAGCGCGTAAAGCAGCAGGACGTGATGATTTAACATTACCCAGCAGCTCAGACGGGTCAATGCCATCTTCAAGCAGTTGTGCACGCAGGGCTTCGATTTTGCCCTGACGTTCAGCATTTTGTTGCTTTGCGATTGTTTCCTCTTGGCGTCTGTCTTCGACAATAGAAGTTAATTTCTCCAGCATCTCTTCAAGTGTAGCCAGCTCTGTTTCTCGTGCCTGAGCACGGAGGGTACGGATGTTATTAAGTGTTTTAATAGCGTCTGTCATTGTCTTTTATCCTGAATGTATAAAATCATTGTAATGATACCACAAACCGGATAGTGAGAGATAAAATCGGATCATTTGAATTTTTATTATTAATCTTTGCATTGATTATGTATTCATCGGTCTTGACCTCCTGTTTATTTTTGATAATTAATTAATACGTGAAATAAAAAAGGACGATGAAAATGAAAAAACAAAATAAGAAAGGGTTCTCCCTGTTAGAACTCGTATTGGTGCTGGGTGTGGGTAGCATGATTGCATTTATGCGTTTTCAGGATATGAAAAATGAACAGGAAACGATTATAGCTAATGCTGTTGGTCAGCAAATTAAACAGGTCGGGGAGGCGGTTAATGGTTATATTAATATCCGATATGATAAACTTTCCACTCTGACTTCAAGCAGCAGTCAGTCAAGCGATCCGGGTCCCCGTGTCTGTAATGCTTCAGGCTGCGAAATTACATACCAGACACTGGTTAATGAAGGGTTATTACCTGCGTCATACACCGGTATTAATGCGCAAAAATCTTCATATAAAATTATATTAAAACGTTCAGGAATATCACCTAACTATGTAGTTAATGGTCTTATTACAACGACTTTGCCTTGGATGGAAGGGGATAAGTATCGTTACGATTTATTGGGTCGAGCGATGCAAGCGGCAGGTATTGATAGTGGTATGACGCAATCAGCAACGTTAGCATCAGGTTTACAGGGTGCATGGAAAGAGGCATCTACAGATTACAGTAATATCACAAGTGCTGGATTGATGGCCTATCGCGTAGGATATGATTCCACCATGTATTCTGTTTATCTTCGTCGTGATGGCACATTGCCGATGACGGGGGATCTTAATATGGGAGGTAAAAGCATCAAGAATGTCCAAGATATAACTGCTGCAGGAACTGCGACTGCTAATGTTCTGAATTCCACAGGAGATACAGTTGTCGGTGCACATATCCGTGTTGGCGGTAGTGCTCAGGTCAATGGTTCAATAAATGCTAATAACACTGTTTCAGCCGAAAATATCCAATCTAGAGGCGAGACATACACGCAGAACTGGTTCAGAACATTAGGTGATGGAGGTATATACTTTCAGAAATGGGGTGGTGGTTGGAATATGACTGATGCAAATACTATTACCGCATATAATGGTAAAAATGTTAAAACCACCGGAGGGGTACTTAGTGGATATGTGAAGGTAAGTGGAAATATAGAGGCTACCGGAAATATTCATTCAGATAAAACTATCGACGCAAACTATTTTTTACCTAACTCGACTGAGGTTGTAGGAACAGCCTGTCCTACCCAAGGATTAATCAGTAAGGAATCCACAGGGGCTATTATTTCCTGTCAGGATGGGATTTGGCGAAGAATAAATTATGCAGCAGATGCTCCAAAACCGCTAAAAATAATTTTATCTTGTCATGCAGGAAACAACTCCAGCAATAGTTGTAGGAAAGACGTTTATACTGATTTGACTTTCTGGCGAGATGGTATTACACGCTCTGAAATAAAATTAGTTAGCGAAAGGATAACCCGTTGGTGGGGAGATGGATGTGGGAGCTGCTACCCCGGAAGTTTCACATATTCAAATGGAGTGATCCAGATGTCGGTAAATCAGGCATTCGTTGAACGAGAGTTCACTTTATCATGGTAATATATAAGTTTATGGGTAGTGGTATTAATATTCAACTCGATATTTCACAAGGAAACGGAGTTTATAAAAGGATTAAAAAATAATGGCATAATCAAACAATTAAATTTGACATGTTTGAAAGTAAATTGTAACGTTTAATTACTATCAAAGAAGAATAACTCCATATTCAATCTTGTAAATCTTTGATGGTTTTTAATAAAGTCAACGAAGCTCGCTTCCAAAAAAAGACCAGAATGATCTGGTCTTTTTTTGTTTTTATCAGGTAGTCCGCTTATCGGATAAGAGTATATAAAGAATATAAAAGTCTTGTTTAATATTTTATCTGGTTTATCTCTTTTATATCTATCCAAATAACTAAGGAGATATAAAGGAAATGAAAAAAGCAGTATTAATTAAATACAAAAAAAGCAAGAAAGGATTCTCGCTCTTAGAACTTCTGTTGGTTCTTGGGATTATATCTGCATTAGTGGTTGCAGCATTTATTGTTTACCCTAAAGTACAGGCTTCACAGCGTGCGCAGGCAGAAAGTAATAATATAGCCACTATTCAGGCTGGTGTTAAATCGTTATATACTTCAGCATCAAGTTTTACTGGTCTTTCAAACACTGTGGCAGTTCAGGCTAAGATTTTCCCTGATAATATGTTGAGTGGCTCTGAGTCAGCAGTGAAGCCAATTAATGCATTTAAAGGTGATGTTATATTGGGAGCTGCAGCAACTGGTCCATCAAAAGCACCCGGTTCTTCTTTTAATATTACTTATTCTAATGTTCCTGCGGCGGAATGTACCAAAATAGTAACTGCAGCAGCAGGAAATTTCTATGAGGTCGGCGTAGGAGTCGCGGCGAATGTGAAAGCAGCAGGTGATGTACTGGATGTGGCTAAAACTGCTACGCAGTGTTCAGCCGGTGGTAATAGTAATACTCTTATATTCACAGCTATTTGAGAAAAAACGATATCCTTTGATTATAATATGAGTCTGCGTCATTCTTGATTTTTTTTACGGAGTAAAAAGGGCCTTTTGGCCCTTTTTCAATTTATATGCTGCTTAAAACTTCATTTATATTAGTAGATCTCATATATCTTGCAGGATTAAGCAACTGTTCCATGAGTGAGCTAAAATGAGCATTGCCACAAGTAATTTTTGCATCTTCTTCATTACCAAGACCAATGTGTTTACTTTTTGTCTCTACAACAAAGTAAATATGTTCTTCACCATTGTCTTCAATAACTAACGCCCAGTCAGGATTGTAGGTTCCCAGTGGCGTCGGGATTTTAAACCAACCGGGGAGCTTAACATAAAGCTTAACTTCATCCTGTTCTTCGAGTTCCTGAGCGAAACGGCTTTCGACTTCAGAATCTTTAGGAACGTATTCGTAAACTGACTTAGACGAGGTTTCAAAAAGATTACGGGCATATCCTGTTAGCTCTTTATCCATAAAGAGACTTTGCGCATACACCTCTCCTTTTAGTGGATAATATTTAATACCATCAACAATTGACAGGCGTTTGCAGTAGTTGATTCGGCCTATAGCTTCACTGATAAACTGCTGTGGATTTTTAGCAAAATCAGCGAGTCTTCCACTCTCTTTCAGGATGGTGCTTAAACTGCGTCTTGTCAGTCCGGTTTTTTCCTGTAGAACACCAAGAATATCTGGCAATGGCTGCTCTGCAACATCAACTACAGAGCTTGTTGTTCCATTAGACAGAGCTTTAACATCAAGGCCAGATTGACTTTGTTTGATTGTTGCTTTGCTGAAACTGACCATTGCTTTTGCTACAGGCTGCATTTCAGAAAGTGATTTCGTACAGGATTTGATCAATTCTTCTTCATCAAATGCTAGCCGATACAGCGTTTTTTGACAAATGCGCTGCCATAACGCTTCGAATTCCGGGCTGTTTAAGACTTCTTTCCGGTATTTGATTGTTTTACGTTCATCAGCATTGTTTATATTGATTCGCCCTGCTGATTTACGCAGGATAGTTTCAATTTGTTCCTGTAGTGAGGCATACTTCTCACTAACAACAAAAGTGTTTTCGAATAATACTTCTTTCAGGGCTTTGGTTATTTTTCCCGATTTTTCAAGATAACCTTCAGTCTGAAGTTCAGACCAGATATCATGTGAACCGGAAATACCTAAACCTTGTGAGGAATCAGCGAAGATAAGATGGGCGAACGCATCTTTTTCAATCACACCAAAACGTATGCCTGTTTCGCTCTCAATTTCAGACTGTAATCGTTCAGCGTAGGCTTCATAATTTTCACTGGCAACGACTGTCAGAATGTTAATGCTGTCATCACGAACTCGTTCACCCTCTTGGTTAACGCACAGGCGAAGGCCACGGCCTAATGTTTGACGGCGTTCGCGTTCACTCCCCATCTCACGGAGGCTGCATATTTGGAACACATTGGGATTATCCCAACCTTCTTTTAATGCTGAATGTGAAAAGATAAACCTGACAGGATTAGAGAAACTCAGGAGTTTCTCTTTATTTTTCATGATGAGGTTATAACCACGTTCAGCATTTTCACGGCCTGTATTATTGCTTTCGCTTGTTTCAGCCCATGCACCTTTTTTATCGATGGAGAAATAACCATCATGAACATCTTTGGCATGTTCTGGATGAGAAGGAAGTAAATCTTTATAGGCAGGACTTTTGATGGCTTTAAGGTATTCTTCCTCAAAGATACGGGCATATTCACCCGGCTCACGTTGTCCTTCTTCAGTTAACTGACGGTAGAAATCAACCTTATCGATGAAAAACAGAGTAAGAACCTTGATTTGCTGAGTATTCAGGCGAAGTTCTTTATCCAGATGTTCACGGATTGTACGTCTAATCATATGACGCTGGATAAGCATAGGGTCAATATCGCCCACGACATCACCGACTTTCATATAGTAGGTATCAGAAGGTGTTTCCAGTGTAAGATAACCCTCTTTGCCAGTTCGGATCTCGCTTACCCGGTATCCCTGATAAATATCACGTCCTGTTTCGTCATCAAGTGTCATACCGTCATATACGGTAATCTCTGAACGATTTACGTTCCCTTTTTTATCGGCTATATCAACAAGAATGGTACCGCTGATAACATTTTTCTTACTATTAATACTGACCAGTTTCACATAAGGGCTGTTGCTTGCATTCTGGACTTCAAGCCCGGCAACCTCGATCTGTTTGACCAGTTTTTGGTTGTAAGCATCAATGGCATCAAGGCGGTACACCATATGATGTTTATGAACATGTGTTGCTGAATAGCGTAAGGTAAACATGGGGTGCATAGCATCAAGTGCGGTTTTACCCGCACCGTTTAAGCCACCATCAACACTTTGTGGTTCATCGACAATAACAATTGGACGTGTAGCACGGATTAAATCAATGGGCTTATCCAGATCGTCCACAGTTGTTTTTTCACTGGACTGATATAGCTTGTTAACGTCTTTTTTGTTGATCGCACCCACCGTCATTACCATTATCTGCATAACAGAACTGGTCGCAAAATTTCGCACATCAGCAGGTTTTGCAGAATCATATAGGTAGTATTCGTATGGAATACCCGCATACAGGCTTTTGAAATGCTCTTCCGTGATCTGTAGTGTTTTATAAACGCCTTCCTTGATGGCAACGGAAGGAACTACGATGATAAATTTGCTCATGCCATAACGTTTATTCAACTCAAGCATGGTGCGAAGATAAACATACGTCTTACCAGTCCCTGTTTCCATCTCGACAGTAAAATCATGGCTATCGAGAATGGGCGAGGGAGGAAGCTGATTTTTCAACTGAACATTGTTTAGGTTTTTCAGGAGAACATCATCTTCGGGTATTTGTGGGTTAACAGGCATTGAACCTGTTGCGCCTTCAAATGAGAGTGCACCCTGAGCTGGGGCCAGAACAGTCATTTCGCTTTCCCATTTCTCTTGCCCTTCAAACAAATCACAGACCGAAGTTATGGCGTTTTGCTGATAGGTAAGGTCAGATTCAAAATGTAGTTTCATCTCATTCCCTTACAGGCTGTGCAGGTTAGTCAGGCCATGTTGTTCCAGAATGGCGCAAAGATTTGTTTTAGCAACGTTATTTTCAAATGCGTCATCAAGGATATAGCAGACAGTATCTTTGCCAGCCTTCAAACTCTTATGCCAGTCGATGATCCCCTTGGTCAGTTCTTCTACTGAAGCTGCAGGGATTTGTTTAGCAAAGCAGGTAAACAATTTGCCACCGTCAACACAAGAAACAGTTAATCCATCAAACTGCTGGTTTTCAACGTTAACACTCAGGTCGATACCACGTTTAAGCATTAATTCAGCAAGTAGGTCTTCTTCACTACGTCCTTCAACAATTGGGCTTATATAGGCATCAAGTTGTTGTGAAAGACTTTCCGCTGTTGCTTCCCACGGGCGAATATTGGATGTATCAAGTTTAAATACACGAAAACCAATATCACCATTCCAGTCTGGATTATCTTCACGAACCTTTTTACCTGCTCGGCGCAAACGTTCTTTAGTTATTTCAGTGATATTTGCTTTTTTTCCATTTTTATTACAGAATTCGTAAGCGATTTTTTGTTCTTTCACACTTGTATGTAAACGCTCTGGCAACTGAACAAGGATAAAGCGTCTGTTGGCACTCTTTTGCGCATTAATGTCATAAACAGAATGTCCCGTGGTTCCAGAACCAGCAAAAAAGTCCAAGATAAGATCGTCTTCTTTTGTAAAGTAATTAATCAAGCGTGCTATATCTTTTCTGCTTTTGGGGTTATCGAAAACTTTCTCACCCATTAATGATAAAAAATCCTGAGTAGAAGTTTGTGCATAACTATAAAAAACACTAGGTAAAACTTGTCCTTCACTCTCAAAAAGATATGATGCAATTCTAGCTGATGTTGTATGATCAGGCCCAAATACGACTTTCCCTTTATTGTACTCCTCCCAGAATCTCAATTCATTTGGATAAACCCATCCTCTTGAAGGAACTGGAACTGGTTTTTTTGTTATAGGATGCAAAACTTCGTATCTTGGTCCATTTCCGCCGGGCCAGCTTATATTTCCATCGTCTCGATATGGTCCCCGAGAACCAACTTTTACAAAACGCATCATGCGTCTCTTGGGATCTGATAATGGAATGTTATCAAACCATTTAATCCATCCGGATTTTATTTTATCCCAATCGTCGCCATATTCCTTAACTAATCTTTTATATATTACCTTGGCTTCTTCTAATCCTTCTCTCTCTTCTCTTAAGACTATGTTGTTATTTATTAATGACTGAATATCTTTAGCGTAAACCAACATATACTCATGGCCTACAGAAATAAACTTGGCATCATTTTTTCTATTTCTATCCCAAACCAGAGTGCCGAGGTGGTTTTCTTCTCCGAAAATTTCATTTAGCACGATTTTAAAATTGCTCAGTTCCGCATCATCGATACTGGCAATAAATATACCATCTTTTTTTAATAAATTTTTAGCAAGTTTAATTCGAGGGTAAATCATATTTAACCAGTCAGTGTGATAACGACCGCTGGTTTCTGCATTTGTACTTACCCGGACACCTTCTTCTGTTTGCCCTGTGATTTCAAGATAATTTTTCATATTATCTTGGAAGTTATCAGGATAAACAAAATCTTTCCCGGTGTTGTAAGGAGGATCAATATATATAAGCTTAACTTTTCCAGTGTAGCTTTTTTGAAGAAGCTTTAACACTTCAAGGTTATCACCCTCGATCATGAGGTTCTTGGTGTTATCCCAATCAACGCTTTCATCTTTACATGGGCGTAAGGTGCCACGGGAAGGGGTAAGAGCAAGCTGACGAGCCTGACGCTTACCATGCCAGTTCAGGCCATAGCGTTCTTCTTTGTCGTCTACATTTTCACCCAAAAGCTGCTTTAAAACCTCAAAATCAATACTGTCTTCATTAAAAGCTTCAGGAAACAATGATTTAAGCTTGGTGATGTTATCGGCAGTGATATTCATTGATTGCAGTTCGGGCATTTCAGGCGAAAGTTTGTTCATTGACCATTCCACGTATCTGTATCAGGTTACTGTGTGATGGGGGATATTTTACGGTAAATAGTGCATTTCATCAATGAACAGTGTGCTATAGATTTCTTTTTAAATCATTATGTTAATGCATTTATTGAATGTCCTGTCCTTGTATTAGTACAATTAGCTTTTCTGCGTCTACCAAACATTATCAGGATGTGATGATGGCTAAACTGAACAAGAAACAACTTTCTTTACTCAAGGAAATGCCTGCAGAACAACTCATGCAAATAATTTGTGATATTGCAGAGGATAATGGTCAGGCAAAATCCTTTCTTATTAATGAATATCTGTTAACTCCAGAAGAATCACTGAAAAAAGCTGAGGCTGAATACAAAAGGGCAATTAAAACAAAACGCTTTTATGATTATTATGAAGCAGCGGTTTTTTTTGAGGTGCTATACAGGAATGTCATATTTCCACTTGAAAAGACGGTATCAACGCTGCCTGAAAAAACCGAGGCGTTTTGCCATGATTTACTGCTCTCATTTGATAAAGTCAGCGAAATTGCTGATACATCAGATGGATCATGGATGGACTATTATAATGGTGCTGTCGAAATATGGTTAAAATCCCTGTCCCTACAAAAAGACAAAAGCATTGATGTTATAGCGGATAAAATACTTTCCGTACTTAAAGGTGATGTATATTTTAACTTTGATATTTTTGATAAGTATAAAAAAGATCTGGGATACAATGTTATTCGTGCTTTAAGGGAAAGTCTTCTTAAGACAGGTGATGTTAATGATGCTGTTGAGTTAAGTCTGTATATCAGGGATGTTGATTTCATCAGGCAATGCTTTGAGAAAAGAAAACTGAACCAGCCAGAATACATCATTAAGTTTGCTGAGTTGCTGGTTGATGAACTGTGTACTGAGGAAGCCATTCAGGTTCTCAATAAAATCAAAGAAGATAAATCAGTTGATCAGGCAGGGCTTCGTGATAAATGGACTGAGGTGTTGGCTCTGGCGTTGATTGAAGAAGGCGAGATTCAGCAGGCAAAAACAATTTGTATAGACGGATTTAAGAACAGGTGTGATGTTATTTTTTATAATATCTATAATCGGGTGGAGAAAAATAATGACTCACTGGATTTGTTCTCTGGCATAGCAAAGAAAAAAGGCTTTCCGTTTGTTATTCTTTTCTTGTCCGGGACAGATAGTTATGGAAAACTTGATTCTGAAGTCATGAATGCGAGTGAAAATGAAATCGCAGAGATGATGTCTTTATTACGCGGTTCTTTTGTTCGTACCTTATCGAGTGAGCTTTACAGGCATGGTTATGCATGTTCTGCAACTCTGCTCCGTAGAGTGCTGGCAGAGGACAGTATCAGTCGTTCTCAGAGTAAATACTACACCTATGCGGCATCTGATATGAAAAAAAGCATTGATTACAGTAAAGATATTGCATGGACTGAAAAAATCCCTTCAACAGAAGAGTATTTAAAATCTCTGTTTATTGAGCACAAAAGAAAATACGCACTCTGGGAAATAATGCTGGAAAAAATCGCTGGTTTAGCGATAGAGAAAGATTCAGTATCATATTCAGCATAGACTGTAATTAAGCATGAAGTTGAAAGGCCGCGAACGGCCTTTCCCTTTATTTATTTGTAGCAAACTCAAACGGCCTGACCATATCGTTGCTGTTAGCATCAAGGAAATCAGCCCACCACTGGAGCATCAGGCGGCGCTGCTCAAGATGCTGGGCTGTGTGGGTATAAGCAGCACGGATGCTGTTGCTTTCCTTATGGCTCATCTTGAAGCTCTACAGCGTCTTCTGACCACAAACCTGACTCAATTAAGGCACTACAGGCTAGTGTGCGGAAACCATGAGCGCAGATGTCCTGTGTAGTGTCATAGCCCATCTTACGCAGCGCTTTATTGATGGTGTTTTCAAACAGAGCAGTTAAACGGCAAAACAATATCGCGTCCAATCATCCATCAACGCCACACGCTTAGGCCATAACGTTCCGCGCTGATAAGCGGCCTCTGCTTTATCAGCTAGTTGATGGGCCAGTGCGTGTTCAATAACTTCACGTTGATGATCTGTAGTTTCACCAGCCCAGTCACGAAATGTTGATCGGAAACCGTGCTGTGTTAAACCACTATGGCCCATTCGTTTCAGTACTGCCAGCAAAGACATATCAGATAGCTGTCCACCACGAGGGGCAGGGAATACAAGATTATTGTCCTTGAAACGTGGTAAAGCCTTTAACAGGGCTACTGCAGCGTCAGACAGCGGTACACGATGTTCTTTCCCGGCTTTCATCCTGTTGCCGGGAATGGTCCAAGTTTTCCCTTTCAAATCGATCTCTGACCATTCAGCACCACGGACTTCACCAGAACGGGCAACGGTTAGGATTGAAAACTCCAGTGCTCGTGCTGAAATGCCAGCTCGTTTTTGCAGATCGGATATAAAGGCCTGAATCTCAAGATAGGGGAGGGCGGCATGGTGCTTTTGCTTCTGAACTTTACTGGGCATTGGCAGAAGAGGCTTAAGCATACCTTTCCACGAGGCAGGGTTATCGCCCTCAAAGTATTCTTTCGCCTTGGCGTAATCAATAATGGCTTCAATACGACCACGGAGACGACTGGCGGTCTCATTTTTCGTTAGCCAGATAGGCTCAAGTATTGCCAGTACGTCAGCTTTCGTGATTGCACTGATGGGCTTTTCACCTACGACCGGGTAAGCATACGCTTCAAGCGTTGAACGCCACTGCGCGATATGTTTCTGGTTCTTGAGTTCCTTGGCCTTAATGTCGATAACGTCTTCAGCGCACTCGGCAAACGTCCTGTTCTTATGGGCCAGCTTTTCTTGCTGTGTTCTGGCGGCGTGTTTTTCTACAAGTGGATTAACACCATTACGGACTTGCTTACGCAGCTCACGGGCCTTATCACGGGCATCAGCTAAGGAGACTTCAGGGTAGGCACCAAGTCCCATATTCAAACGTCTGGGGACTGTCCTTCCCAATCTGTTTACTCTGACTCCCATAGCGATACAGAGTATCCATGAACGGGACTGACCCCGAACCCGGAGATACAAACCATCAACCCCACCAACTGCAAAAGAGCCTTCAGTTTTTAGCTTGGAAACGGCCAGTCCGGTGAGTTCTTTGGCTTTCTTTGGCATATGTTAAATCCTGTCATACAACCCGCCATGCATAAGGTACTGCATAAAATGTCAGATTTTCTCGGATGTCGCAAGACGTCTTCGGACATCTGTTTTTGACAACATATTGTTTATTAATGGTAAAAATGAACTATTTCTGGCGTTCTCGGACGTTAATTTGGCGGACTGCGCTTCCGCCATATAAAAGAAGGGGTTACCGAAAGGTAACCCCTTTTTGCTTTTCCCTTTGACCATCCCATCCGCGCTTCATCCTGACCTCCCGACCTCGCAAGCCCGCCATGCGAAATCTCGTTGACTCTGTCAGCGCCGCAGCGTAATCAGCTGGCGAAAATAAAACCACCAATCCGTTTAAAAGGAGGAATGTTAATTGTTCCGAAGCACGATATAAGCGAATTGATGCTCAGGAATAAAAAACTTTCCGCAAAAAAACTTCGTCTATACTTGGAAAAATGATGATTTACCTGCCACGGTTTTACGCAGAAAAGAGACCAGTGAGGTCAGCATGCCTGTCATTAATCCGCAAGATATCAAAGAATTACGGGCGTTGGTTGAAGAGCAATTAAAATACACGCTGTGTGTCAGCTTAAATAAAGCCACGCAAGGCGATATTTTTAACGCGGTGGCGCTGGCCATTCGTCATTTTCAGCAGGACCATTTTCTGTCGAGCCAGGCGCGGCAGCGCGGAGCGCGAAAAAAGCGAGTTTACTACCTGTCGATGGAGTTTTTACTCGGCCAGTCGCTGCGTAATAACCTGGTGAATATGAATTTACTGTCGGAGATGCGCCAGGTGGTCAATGACCTGGGGTTTGATCTTGAACGCCTCCTTGACGAGGAGCCTGACGCCGCGCTGGGTAACGGCGGGTTAGGGCGCTTAGCCGCTTGCTTTATCGACTCGATGGCCACCCTTGACATTGCAGCGTCCGGGCATGGCATCAAATACGAATATGGCCTTTTTCGCCAGTCCTTTCAAAACGATCAGCAGATCGAACATCCTGATGACTGGCACTCCATGCATTCCCCATGGCTGGTGGAGCATCACGCCCAGCATATTCTAATCCCGCTGGGGGGGTATATCGAGCACAGCGAAGATATTGATGGTAATTACAACCCGATGTGGCTCGGCTGGAAAACTATCGTTGGTATTCCCCATGACTATTTTGTTTCCGGCTACCGGGATACGACCACCAACAAGCTGCGTCTCTACAGCGCGGTAGCCTCTGACTCCTTTAATATCCATATTTTTAATCGCGGCGATTATATCAAGGCGGTGAGTGAAAAAATCGCCTCGGAGAATATTTCAAAAATACTCTATCCTTCCGATGAGGTGCTGACCGGAAAAGAGCTGCGGCTGACCCAAGAATATTTTCTGGTGGCCTGTACGCTGCGGGATATATTTCGTGACTACGCTGAGGTTAATGACGACATTACTTTGCTGGCGCAGCATGTGGCTATTCAGCTTAATGACACCCATCCGGCATTGGCGGTGGTGGAGCTGATGCGGATCCTCGTGGACGAATACCGACTGCCCTGGGAGCAGGCGTGGGAGATAACGCAAAATACCTGCGCCTACACCAATCATACGCTGATGCCGGAAGCGCTGGAGACCTGGCCGGTGTCGTTGTTTGAGAAACTTCTGCCGCGTCATTTGCAGATTATATTTGAGATTAACCACCGTTTTCTCGAAGCGGTGGCCCGGCGCTGGCCGGATAAAAATCATCTGTTATCTTCGCTGTCTTTAATTGACGAACATCATGATAAGCAAATCCGCATGGCTAATCTGGCCATTGTCGGTAGCCATCGCGTGAATGGGGTGGCGTGGCTGCACTCAGAATTGGTCAAAAAACAGCTGGTGCCTGATTTCTATTTTATCACCCCGGAGAAATTCATTAATCAGACCAACGGCGTCACACCGCGTCGTTGGGTGCAGCAGGCTAACCCTGGGCTGGCAGAATTTTTGCACCAACAATTGGGGGAGGGGTGGCCAACCGATTTACCCCAGCTCTCCCGTCTGGAAAACCTGGTCGACGATCCGGCCGTTATTGACAATATCCGGGCCATAAAATTTGCCAACAAAACCGCGCTCAGCCAGCTGGTGGCGCAACGCTACGGCATCCCGCTGGATCCGCTGGCCATGTTTGACTGTCAGGTCAAACGTATTCACGAATACAAACGACAGTTACTCAATATTCTTCACGTGATCGCGCTGTACCTGGAGATCAAAGAGGCAGGGAGAACGATTGCGCCTAAGGTCCATTTGTTTGCGGGTAAAGCGGCGCCGGGCTACCGGATGGCGAAGCTGATTATTCAGTTGATTAATACGGTTGCCCGAAAAATTAACAGTGACCCGCAGGTCGCCGGGCAGCTTAAAGTGGTTTTCCTCGAAGATTATAAAGTCTCGCTGGCGGAAAAAATTATTCCCGCCACGGATCTCTCTGAGCAAATTTCCACCGCCGGGACCGAGGCGTCCGGCACCAGCAATATGAAGTTTGCCATGAACGGCGCGTTAACTATCGGCACCTATGATGGGGCGAATATCGAAATCCGCGAGGCAGTGGGGATCGATAATTTTTATCTGTTTGGCGCGGTGGCGGAAGAGATTGAAGAGAGCCGACGCCTCGGGCGTCACCATGCGTTCTATCATCAGAATCCGGCTATCGCGCGAGTGGTCGATAGCCTGGTGTCCGGGCAGTTTACCGCCGATCGCGAACGGTTTGCGCCGCTGCATCAGATGCTGACGGGGGCCGATCATTACTGCCATCTGCTGGATTTCGACAGTTATTGTCAGGTGCAACAGCAGGCGATGGCTGATTTTGAACAACCGGATCGCTGGCACCGCCGGGCCTTGCTCAACATTTGCCGGATGGGGGAGTTTTCCAGCGACAGAACCATCCGCGGCTACGCCAGGGATATCTGGGGCATTACCCGCTAAAAAAGCACACGCCGAACAGAACTGAGTCGCGTTGACAGGTGTCAGCCAACATTGAGGATAAAGATGAACGTTGAATTACATACTGAGCAGGGTGTCAAAATTATCGTGCCCCTGGTGCGTCGACTGGATGCTTCCGTTGTCTCGGCGTTTAAGCAGCAGGTCCTCGAGGCCATCGACGGGGAGACGAAAAACGTACTGCTGGATCTGAGCCATGTCGAGTTTATCGACAGCAGTTGCCTGGGCGCCCTGGTATCCATACTCAAGAGCGTCAGTGGGCAGGGAGAGCTGGTGCTGTGTTCGCTCAACGGGACGATCCAGGACCTGTTCAAGCTTACCCGTATGGATCGTATCTTTTCTATTAAAGAGAACCGTCAGGAGGCGCTGAACCTGTTTGCTCAGGGATAAGGTGTGTGCAGGGCAGGATTGCCGCCGGGTTACTGACCGCCCGCTTATTCTTCGATAATCCGTGCCTTCGGTTTACTCAGCAGGAGCATCACCAGCGCGACGTAGGGCATCGGCTTCCAGAAGAAGTAGCC
The DNA here is from genome assembly GCF_059759695.1 of Klebsiella sp. M041. Taxonomy (NCBI): domain Bacteria; kingdom Pseudomonadati; phylum Pseudomonadota; class Gammaproteobacteria; order Enterobacterales; family Enterobacteriaceae; genus Klebsiella; species Klebsiella sp. M041. The sequence goes on along the minus strand of NZ_JCAXWU010000004.1, from coordinate 141,378 downwards.
CTGCAGCAGAGGAATATTCTGGCGATTGAGGTAATCCAGCTGGGCCTGGGTTTCAACGCCCTCGGCAATGATGCGCAGTGAAAGCGTTCGGGCCATCTCTATCACGCAGTCCAGCAGCTTGCTTGACGGCGTCTCTCCGGTCACGCGACCGACAAAGCTCTGATCGATTTTAATGTAATCAAACACCAGTTCGTGCAGATAGGAAAGCCCGGAATAGCCGGTACCAAAGTCGTCCAGCGCGATGGAAAACCCGCAGTTGTGTAACCTGTTGAGCTTGTCGACCACCGCCCCATTGAGTAACAGCGGTTCCTGCTCGGTGATCTCCAGCATCAGCTTTACCGCTTTACCCTCAAAGCCGCGCTGAAAGTGCAGACAATCATCGATAAACGTCGGGGAGTTAATATGCGACGCGCTGATGTTGAGGCCGATATGAAACCCATCCGGTAGTTTATTAAAGAGCGGTCTCATCTGGGCGGTTACCTGCGCCATCAGGCTGCGGGTCAGCGGAATAATTAAGCCGGTACGCTCGGCCAGCGGTATAAATTCAGCAGGTGAACGCGAGGGCGTGGTGGTGTTTTGCCAGCGTGCCAGTATTTCCACACCGTATATCTCACCGGTTTTCCCGTTCACCAAAGGCTGGTAGTAGGGAATGATATAGCCCTGGGTGATGGCGTAGCGCAACTTTTCCTCTTCAGAGGTGTAAACATTGAGAAATTTACGCATCAGAAAATAAAACAGCAGCGAAACAGAGAAAATAAAAATCAGCAAACCGGCGCCATTATTCACCAGGCGTCCGGGGCTTAAAAAAGATGACTCGGGATAGGCAATGCGAAACGGATAGGCCGGCGAGGTAAAAACGCTCCGGCTTGGATCAGCAGCCTGTGGCTGGACATCGCCATGCCTGGCAATCATTTGATCCTGAACCCATAGGGCCAGCCCGTTGCTATCCGAATCGCTATATAGCGCATCGCGCAGATGGACGTCGCTGATAGTGACAATCACCCGGATCTGCGCTGAGTGCGTCTGATAGATCAGCACCGGACGCTTATTGACCATCATTCTGGCCGGGAGCAGCATCAGAGGTTCGTCAGATAATGACACAGGGCTGAGCGTCAGGACCCGGTTGCCGGGCAGGGACGAGCACCACACCTTGCCCTCTTTTATCAGCATAATGGTGCGCAGATGCGGCTGCAGGGCGGCCTCCGTTCCAAGCTGAAACTGACCCTGCTCCGAGCACCCACTGCGGCTAACGTTCATCGCCGTCACCGTTGCGGTGCGGGCCTCATCCAGAATAACGGCGATTTTCGTCGCCGCCTGGCGGGCGGCGGCGACATGGGCAGCCTGGTCGGAATGCCACAGTTGCCAGTTAATGACGAACACGCCAGCCAGAAACACCACCAGCGCGAGGGAAAAGGCAATCCATGCGTTTCGCCGCTTTATCTCTTTCATTTATCGTGCGTGCCAGGGTGAGTGTGCATAAAGTTAACCATCCCTCTGACGGTAAAGGCTTTTTAATGATCGTAGAAGGAGGATATCTTTCGTGATGACGGCGCATATTAAAAACATGATCAGTATCACAATACCCGCCGGCAAAGACCGAAGATAACGTGCAGAGGCTGCTGTTCTGTCACGAAGGCAATAAAAAAATCGCAGCTTAATGTTTTCTTAATCTAAATTTCGGGAACGGATGGTTTTAAGCATTTTCTAATCCCTAATAACAGACTGGCGCTATTTTTTGCTTTTTTAAGTTTATGATAATTGTTTTCATTATCATTCTTTTTTTGCTGTGATTTAATCCTCTCCGCTTAGGCTATTTACCATTAATTGCCCTATTTCATTAAGGATGCGTTCATGAAATCTCGCTTATCGCCCCTCCGCACGGCAGCGCTGGTTGCCGCTTCTCTGTTTCTGGCGCCGCAAGGGATGGCGGCTGACGGTCAGGACGGGATTGTGGTCTACAACGCCCAACACGAAAATCTGGTGAAGTCGTGGGTGGATGGATTTACGAAAGAGACCGGTATTAAAGTCACGCTGCGCAATGGTGATGACAGCGAGCTGGGTAATCAGCTGGTTCAGGAAGGCGCCGCGTCGCCAGCCGATGTGTTTCTGACCGAGAACTCGCCGTCGATGGTGCTGGTTGATAATGCCAAACTTTTCGCCCCGCTGGATGCGGCTACCCTGCAGCAGGTTCCGGCGCAGTACCGCCCTCAGCACGGTCGCTGGATCGGCATCGCCGCGCGCAGCACCGTCTTCGTCTATAACCCGGCGAAAATCAGCGAGGCGCAGCTGCCGCAGTCGCTGATGGATCTGGCAAAACCGGAGTGGAAGGGCCGCTGGGCGGCTTCGCCATCGGGGGCGGATTTCCAGGCTATCGTCAGCGCGATGCTGGCGCTGAAGGGTGAGCAGGCGACCCTCGACTGGCTGAAGGCGATGAAAACCAACTTTGTCGCCTATAAAGGCAACAGCACGGTGATGAAAGCGGTCAACGCCGGGCAGATCGACGGCGGGGTGATCTACCATTACTATCGCTTCGTTGACCAGTCAAAAACCGGCGAGAACAGCAAAAACACCCAACTGTATTACTTCAAACACCAGGATCCAGGGGCCTTCGTCAGCATTTCCGGCGGCGGCGTGCTGGCCTCCAGCAAACATAAAGCGCAGGCGCAGGCCTTTATTAAATGGATCACCGGTAAGCAGGGACAGGATGCGCTGCGCACCAATAATGCCTTCGAATATGCGGTGGGGGTAGACGCGGCCTCTAACCCGAAACTGACCCCGCTGAAAGATCTGGATGCCCCGAAGGTGGAACCTTCCTCGCTGAACAGTAAAAAGGTCATTGAACTGATGACGCAGGCTGGCCTGCTCTGATCCTGAGGAAGTGATGTTGCTATGTCTGTTCTGAGTCTGTCGCTCGGAAAGAAAACAGGACGCCTGCCCGAGCGCAGGCGTCCTGCATTTCCGATGGTTGCCTTAGCGCTCCTGTTTTCATTGCTGGCGCTGTTGCCGTTAGGGTTTGTGGTGGCGGTCGGATTCGATACCGGCTGGCCGACAATCAAAGCGCTGGTCTTTCGCCCACGGGTAGGCGAGCTGCTCAGCAATACCCTGTGGCTGACGGTGCTGGCGGTCCCCATCAGCATTGTGCTTGGCGTGACGCTGGCCTGGCTGACGGAACGTACCGTGCTGGCCGGGCGGCAGTTGTGGTCGGCGCTGGCGGTGGCCCCGCTGGCCATTCCAGCCTTTGTTCAGAGCTACGCGTGGGTCAGCGCTGCGCCATCGCTGCATGGCCTGGGCGCCGGGGTGTTTCTTTCCGTGCTGGCCTACTATCCGTTTATCTATATGCCGGTAGCGGCCGTGCTGCGCCGACTCGATCCCACGCTTGAAGATGTCGCCGCATCGCTGGGCACTCCGCCGTGGAAAGTGTTCTTTCGGGTGGTGCTCCCGCAGCTGCGGCTGGCTATCTGCGGCGGTGCGCTGCTGGTGGCCCTGCATCTGCTGGCGGAATATGGTCTGTATGTGATGATCCGCTTCGATACTTTCACTACCGCCATTTACGATCAGTTCCAGTCGATCTTCAGCGGTCCGGCCGCCAATATGCTGGCGGGCGTGCTGGCTCTGTGCTGTCTGGCGATCCTGCTGCTGGAGAGCGCTTCGCGCGGTAAAGCGCGCTATGCGCGTATCGGCGCCGGGGCGGCGCGCGAGCAGAAGCGCCTGGTGCTGGGTAAAGGGGCCGCTTTCGGCGCGCAGCTGCTGCTTCTGTTGCTGGTGTTGCTGGCGATGGGGGTGCCGTTGCTGGTCCTGGGACGCTGGCTGTGGCTGGGCGGTATCGACAACTGGCTGCATGCCGATCTGTGGCATTCCCTGCGTCAAACGCTGCTGCTGGGGGCGGGCGGGGCGCTGCTGACGACGGTCTGCGCGATCCCCATCGCCTGGCTCGGCGTGCGCTATCCGCGTCCGCTGTTCCGCCTGCTTGAGGGGTGTAATTACATCACCAGCTCGCTGCCCGGCATCGTGACCGCGCTGGCGCTGGTCACCGTCACCATCCACTATGCCCGTCCGGTGTACCAGACCGAAGTGACGCTGTTTCTGGCCTATTTGCTGATGTTTATGCCGCGGGCGCTGATTAACCTGCGCGCCGGTATCGCCCAGGCGCCGGTGGAGCTGGAAAACGTCGCCCGCAGTCTCGGACGCAGCCCGGCCCGCGCCCTGTGGAGTATCACCATGCGGCTTGCCGCCCCGGGGGCGGCCGCCGGCGCCGCGCTGGTGTTCCTCGGCGTCAGCAATGAGCTGACCGCCACGCTGCTGCTCTCGCCGTTAGGCACCCGCACGTTGTCGACCGGATTCTGGGCGTTAACCAGCGAGATCGACTACGTGGCGGCGGCGCCCTACGCGCTGTTGATGATCGTCATTTCGCTGCCGCTGACGGCGGTTCTCTATATGCAGTCGAAAAAAATGGCAGGGTTGTAACATGCTGGAATTGTCTTCTGTTTCGAAATCCTTCGCCGACGCGCAGGTCCTCGATAATATTCATCTTCAGGTGGCGCCGGGTAGCCGGACGGCTATAGTGGGTCCGTCGGGTTCGGGAAAAACCACGCTGCTGCGCATTCTCGCCGGTTTCGAAACGCCCGACAGCGGGCGGATCGTGATGCACGGCGCGCCGCTGTTTGCCGAGGGCGTGTTTGTTCCTGCCCACCAGCGTCGGATCGGCTACGTTCCGCAGGAGGGGGCGCTGTTTCCTCACCTCAATGTGGCGGACAATATCGCCTGGGGACTGGACGCCAGCCGCGAGGAAAAACGTCGCCGGGTGGGCGCGCTGATGGAGATGGTCGCCCTCGACCACAGCCTGGCGCGCCACTGGCCGCATGAGATCTCCGGGGGCCAGCAGCAGCGTGTGGCTCTGGCTCGCGCCCTGGCCCAGCAGCCGGCGCTGATGCTGCTCGATGAACCCTTTTCTGCCCTGGACACCGGACTGCGCGCCAGTACGCGCAAAGCGACCGCCGATCTGCTGGCGGAGACCGGTATCGCCTCGATTCTGGTGACCCATGACCAGACCGAAGCGCTGTCGTTCGCCACACAGGTGGCGGTGATGCGCCAGGGGCGTTTCGCCCAGGTGGGGACCCCGCTGGCGGTTTACGCGCAGCCGGTGGATGAAGAGACGGCGCTGTTTCTCGGCGATGCCCTGATCCTCCCCGCACGGCTGAGCCCCGGGCGGGCCAGCTGCGCGCTGGGCGACCTGGCGACAGACGCAGGGCATCCTGCTGGTGAAGGTAAGGTGATGTTGCGTCCGGAACAGCTGAGCGTCAGCGTGAGCGGGCCGCAGGAAAGTACCGCCACCATCCGCGATGTTGATTTCTCCGGCCAGCTCTCCACGCTGACGCTGTCGATGTCCGGGCACGATCGGCCGATTGTCCTGCGAACCGTAAGCCAGCCGGCGTGGCAGCCCGGCGCGACGGTGCGACTGACGGTCAGCGGCAAGGCGCGAGTGTTCAGCGGCTAATCTCTGAGCAGGCGCCGCCGGTTATCGGTGGCGCCGCACGGAAAGCTAATCAGCTGATGGATTTAGCCGATAGTATCCGCGCCACTGACCTCGTCGCCATGGAGTGGTAGTACGTTGGAACAATTCCGCGGGGTCAGTCTACCTCACCGCCGTTTTGTCGGCGCGTCGCTTTTTCATTCGTCCCGCTGCGCTTAACTGCTATCCTGTCCCGCGATCGGCCCTGTGGTTACCATGAGACATCGCTATGCCTGAATGCCTTATTCCTGCGAAACGCCCCATTCCGTCCGCTTTGGCGCGGGGTACGCTACTGCCTGCGCTGCTGGTTATCGTCGCCGTCGCTGTCGGCTGCGCGCTGGTGTCGCCGCCCATCGGCACGTGGCGAGAAATCCTGGCCAACCCCGGGCTCTATATCGATATGCTGGCGCTGCTGTTTCTGGTGTTTATGCTGTGGAGCTCAGCGAAGGTGCGGATGAGCCATATTGCCGTCAACTGGGTGCGCTATGGGCTGCTGCTGTGGATTGCCGGCGGCACGTTTGATGTGATGGATGAGATGGTGGTTCAGCCGCGCTGGATGGGCTATTACTGCGAAGATCTGCTGCGCCTCTCCGGGATGCTGCTGACCGTGGTGGGCGTCTACAAAATTATTGAGCGCATCAACCTGCTGTACGTTGACGCGCGCTCGCAATCCCTAAAAGATGAGCTCACTCAGTTGCCCAACCGCCGCTTTTTTATCGATACCATTCGCGAAAAGTCCGGACATGCGTTGGGGCTCATGATCCTGGATATCGATTTTTTTAAGAAAATCAACGATACCTGGGGCCACCTGGTGGGGGATGAAGTGTTATTTTCCCTGGGGAAACAGCTGGCGAAACTGACCAGCGAGCAGGTCCTGCCGGCGCGTATCGGTGGGGAAGAGTTTGCCATTATCGTCGATGGCCTGTCGGAGCCTGAGCTGCACGATCTGGCGCAGGCGATCCTCGACAATGCCCGCACCATCCTGATCAATCATCAAACACCGCTGTCGATCAGCATTGGCGTCGGAACCTGGCGGCCGGGCGAAGCGCAGGAGACGTTTATCCGCAAAGTCGACGAGGCGTTGTACAAGGCCAAGCACAACGGGCGCGGGCGCGTGGAGAGGGCGTAGTATTCCGACACGGCAGGTTAGGCCTGCTGCGCGCTGCGGCAGTGTCGCCGATACTCTGACGGCGAACGCTCGGTGTAGCGTTTGAAGACCCGGCAAAAATAGTTGCTGTCGACAAAGCCGCAGTTATGGGCGATCTCTTTCACCTTCAGGTCATAGCCGCGCAGCAGCTGTTTTGCCTTTTCAAGACGCACCCGGGTCAGATATTCGTTAAATCCCACCGAGCCTGATTTCTGAAAAATATGCGAAAGATAGTTGGGCGTGATGTGAAAACGTCTGGCCACTGATTCCCGCGTCAGCGGCAGGCTCAGATTTTCCTCGAGATAGTCCTGAACGGCAAGAAACAGATCCCGGCTGCGACTGACGCGCATTTCCAGCCCAACCAGCTGTTCGCGACAGTGGCTCAGTAGCGCGGCAACCACCAGCCGCGCGGTCAGCGGATCGGGTTGCAGGCTGACTTCATTCAGGCTCAGCAGCAGGTAAGAGCCCACGCGCGGCCCGAGGCGGGCAACGCTTTGCTTCTCCGTGTGCAGGCTTTTCCCATCCCAGCGTTGAATACTGAATCCCAGTTTCTGCCTGCCAAACAGGATACTCAAGGTAGTGGCCGGGCCGGTCCACTGCGGCAGCGTCCACTTTCCCGCCTGCACGTAGAGTACCTGCAACGCGGTTAACGTCGAAGCGGCTAGCGGCAGCCCCTGTTCATTAAGCTGACCCTCCAGCACAATTTCCAGACGTGGAAACGGTACGTTGAAGGCAAGGGCAGGCACGGAGATATCCGGCTCAGGAAATCTCACCTGTAAGCGATCTTTTTGACCGATTAACCGATGCAGTATATCCGGCAGATCTTCAATCATTCTTTGCCCTCAGCATGCGCATTATCCTGTTGATGATAATCTATTTTTTCCTCCCCGGCAGCGTTTGTTAAGCCATTTTGCGCGGTGGATTCCCGGTCAGCTACAGCACCGGCATCGCCGAAAACGTGATTGTTGACGCCCATCACACTTTGTTGGCTCGCGTACGTATGTCCAGTTTTTCGTAGCGCTCGCCTCCTGTCATGCCGCGGATGGACCAGTAGAGTTTGTTTGTGTTATCGGAACGTTAAAAAGGAACGCAACATGAACTCATCATCAGCTAGCTTTCTCGATGCGTTAGGCGCCAGCCTGGCGCTCAGCGCGCAAATGAAACACGAGCTCGACACCCTCGGCTACACCGTTGTGCATAACGTCGTTGACGCTCAGTGGCTGAGCGAAATGCGACGGCTAATTGATACCCTGGTTGAGCGCGAAGGCGACAGTCTGGCGATGGAACATCATCAGGAAGCGACCGCGACGCGGATCGCCAACCTGGTGAATAAGGGGGTTATCTGGGAGAAAGTCTGGGCCCATCCGCTGATCCTCTCCGCCTGCCGCTATATCTTCAACGGCGATTTTAAAGTCTCCAGCCTGAACGCGCGCGAGGCGTTATATAACGGCGGCCACCAGCCGCTGCACGCCGACTGGAAAAAGCCGCGCCCGGATTTTCCCAAAGTCCACCTGGTGAATACCATCTGGGCGATAGACGATTTGAGCGCCGCCAACGGCGCGCCGCGGATTATCCCCGGTACCCACCTGCGTCCTGAGCTCCCGGAAGAGGTACTGGCCGACCCGGAGCAGGCCCACCCTGATGAAATCGTGTTTGCTGCGCCGGCCGGGAGCGTGATGATTTACAACGCTCACGCCTGGCACGGCGGCACGCGTAATCGTGAGGGCAGCAGACGACGGGTGCTGCATGGGTTATACATCGATCGCGCGGATACGCCGCAGCAGGACCAGCGGCGCTGGCTGACGCCCGAGACGGCCAGCCGCCTGACGCCAGCGCAAAAGTGGTTGCTGGATGTAGAGTAAGGCCCGTCGCCGGTCAGGGAAGTTCAACATAGACGACCGGCTTTTTCATGATGCTTTTCACGGCCTCAACGATCTGCTGCGGCTGCAGCAGGAAGCTCTTGATGCTGGTTTTAATCGTCCGCAGGCCGCGAAAGCGCTGGGCGTCGTCAATTTCGATATCCGTCACCAGCAGCACCACTTCGGCGCGGGCGATATCTTCTGCGGTAATGCGATTTTCAACACCGAGCGCGCCCTGAGTTTCCACCTTAAGATGCCATTTTTCATGATGACCGACCTTTTCCAGCCGTTCGGCAGCCATATAGGTGTGCGCCACTCCGCTGACGCAGGCGGTGACGGCGATAATATTGAAGTCCATAACATCCTCCTGGCGTTAACCGCCGATAGTGACGTGGAATCCGGCCGCTTCGGCCATTACCCGATAAGGTTGAATGTCCGCTTCGTCAGGCGCTTTCACCCTGGCCAGCGCCCAGGGTTTGCCCAGCAGACGGTATTTGGGCTCGCCGTATTGATGAAATGGCAGCAGGTGCAATTCTGTAAGATTAAAAGGTGCGAGAAAGTTCAGAATCTGGCGAAAATTATCGACGCTCATGGTATAGCCCGGGATCAGCGGCACGCGTGGGATGAGGTTGATCTCTCTAGCCGCCAGCTGGCGAAAATTATCCAGTACCCGCGGCTGATTGATTCGCAGTAGCGACAGTGCCCGCTCAGGTTCCATGATTTTAAAATCAAATAACACCTCGTCGCAGGCTTCAGCCACCGGTAAAAAACGGTTGAAGGGCCCGTCGCCAGCGGTTTCGATGGCGGTGCGGATCCCCCACTGGCGCAGGCGCTGGAGAAAGCGGGCGGCAAATTCGGCCTGCATGAGCACTTCACCGCCGGAGAGGGTGACACCGCCGCCGGAGGCGCGGAAGAAGACTTCATCCTTCAGCACCTCCTGAAGGAGGTTATCCAGCGTCATGTCGCGACCGATCTGCTCCCATGCCCCGGAGGGACACTCGGCGACATCCTGCTGGCAGCGGGCGCAACCCAGGCATTTACTCTGTCGGCGCAGGGTCTGGATCCTGGGTGACATTGACTCCGGGTTGGCGCACCACGGGCAGGTGTGGGGGCAGCCTTTGAAAAAGACCACCGTGCGGATCCCCTGGCCATCATTGAGCGAGTAGCGCTGCAGATTAAAAATGCGCGCCCGGTCGGCGCGCGTCTCCATCACCTCACAGCTGATGCGCGGTGCGGCGGATAATGTCATCCTGAATCTCCTTCGACAGCTCAACAAAGAAGGCGCTGTAGCCCGCGACGCGCACCACCAGGCCGGCAAAGTCCTGCGGCCGTTGCTGCGCTTCACGCAGGGTGTCGGCATTGACCACGTTAAACTGAATATGCTGCAGCTTGAGCTTGCAGAAAGCCTGTAAAAAGTCTGCCAGCTTGTTCAGCCCGCCGTCGCCGGCCAGCGTCGCCGGGGTAAATTTAACGTTGAGCAGCGTACCGTTCGACAGCAGATAGTTATCCAGCTTGCTGACTGATTTCAGCACCGCCGTCGGCCCCTGAGCATCCTGGCCGACCATTGGCGACAGGCCGCCGTCCGCTAACTGTTCGCCAGCCAGCCGCCCGTCCGGGGTAGCCCCCACCACCGAGCCCAGCGGCACGTGCGCCGAGACGGTATAGGAGCCGGGCGTAAAACGCCCGCCGCGCGGATTCAGATATTGTTCCACCTCTTTGCAGTAAAAGCGCAGCAGATCGGCGCTGATATTATCGACGTCGTCGATATCGTTGCCGTATTTTTCAAAACGGTTGATCAACCGGGCGCGGATTTTCTCTCCCTCTGGCGTCTGGAAGTTGGCTTTCAGTACCGCCATCAGTTGGTCAAAGCTAAGGCGCTGCTGGTCAAAGACCATCCCCTTCAGGGCATAAAGCGAATCGCTCAGGTTGGCGATCCCGATGCCCTGGACGCCGGAGAAGTTATAGCGCGCTCCGCCGGCGGTGATGTCTTTACCGTGCTGCACGCAATCTTTAATGAACGAGGAGAGGAGAGGCACCGGCGCCCAGTCGCGATGGCCGATATCGCAGATATTGCTGCCCTCGACCATCAGCTTGATGTAATAGCGAATTTTGTCGCGCATCTGGCGGATAAGCCCTTCCCAGCTGACCTCCGGTTGCGCTTCATTTTCCTGCAGGACAAGTTCCATGACCTTCAGCAGGTTGAACATGGCGATATCATGCAGGCCGTAGGTGCGGCCGGGGATCGACAACTCGACGCAGCCGACCACCGCGTAGTCGCGGGCGTCTTCCAGCGACACGCCGCGATTGAGGAAGGCGGGAACCACCACCTCGTCGTTGAAAATCTGTGGAATGCCGGTGCCCAGGCGGATGGTTTCGGCGGTTTTACGCAGGAACGGGCGGTCAATCAGCTCGTTCACCCGCACGCCAAGATTCGGCTGCGGCAATTGCACGTTTTGATAGGCATCGAGGCATAAAAATGACAGCACGTTGACCGCGCTGCGCCCGGTTTCCGTTAGCCCACCGAGCAGGGCGGTATACCCGGTGGGAAAACCGGCGAAATAGCGTGCGCTACTGGAGGAGCGCAGCAGGACGATGTCGTTGCATTTTACCCAAAGCGACTCCAGCAGCTCCTTGAGCGACGCCGGATCCTGTCCTTGATTCAGCGATGCCTGATAAAACGGCAGCATGTACTGGTCAAAACGGCCGAGCGAAATGGAGCTGGCATTGGATTCGTACTGCAGAATGATGTTCATATACCAGAACAGCTGGCAGGCCTGGGGGAAGTCCGTTGGCCGGTGCTGCGCATTGTGGCGCGAAATCGCGGCGATGGTTAACAGCTCCCGCTGACGCTGCGGATCCTGACAGTGTCCAGCCATCTCCTCGGCCAGCGCGGCGTAGCGCAGAATATGGCGCTGAGAGGCCTCCAGCAGGATCAATACCGCCTGATAAAAAGGGTTATCAGGCTGCCGGGCGCAGTGTGATTGCATCTCCGCAACCAGCGCGTCCAGGCCATTATTCAACAGGTGCGGATAGTCGATAATGATATGGCCCTGGCCTTTATCGGTCTGGTTCACGCTGAATATTTGGGTGTTGACGGCGGCTTTGACCTCGTCGGTCATCTGGCCGTTGATGAAATCTTTCATTGAGCGCTTTTCCCAGTAGGGGAACAGCGTTTCCCGATAGACGCGCTTATCTTCTTCGCTTATCGCGAAGCGGTCCTGCGGTCGGGTCGGGAAGGTGTCGAGCTCGTTAAGCAGCCAGTAGGGATCCATCTCCGGCGACATAATGCCGGCCCGCGGTTTGATGGTACGGTTGCCGGCAATCAGTTCATCATCACGAATCGAAATGTCTACCTTATCGAGGATCCAGGCGGTGGCCTTCGCCCGGCGAATAATCACCGGCTCGCCCTCCGTTTGCCGATGGCTGGCGGTATACAGCAGGGCGCGTTCAAGTGATATTTCGCGCGGTTGGGCGAACAGGCTGGCTTTCAGGCGTTGAGTACGATTCGTCATGACAAACTCCATGTTGTGGCGAAGGGCGCGCGGGCGCCCCTTTTAAGGCTTCAGGCTCGTTGGGAAAGGTGGCTGTCTATCTTGTTCATGATGGCGTCGGCGCGTTTGACCGCATCGCTGATATTGACGCGTACGATAGTTTTCCCGGCAAAACGCTCTTCGAATTTGATACCGATATCTTTGGTCAGAATGACCATATCGGCGGCGGCGATCTCTTCCGCGGTCAGCTCGTTTTCAATGCCGATAGAGCCCTGGGTTTCAACTTTGACCTGCCAGCCTTTGGCCTTAGCGGCGCTTTCTAACGATTCGGCGGCCATATAGGTGTGAGCCACACCCGACGGGCAGGCGGTGACAGCGATAATGTGGGTCATAATCTGTTCCTTCCAGTCTGTTAGTTAATTTCAAAATCAAGGTCTAATTCGTCGTCGGCTTTGGCGTCAGACGATTTCTTTTTAGCCAGCGCTTTCAGCACAATGACGCAGGCGGCGCTGACGCAGGCGCCGACCAGCAGCGCGGCGATAAAGCCGAGTTTGCCCTGGACCACCGGCAGCACGATGAGCCCACCCCAGCCGGCGTAACACTGGGCGCCCAACAGCGCCGCGGTGACGCAGCCGCTGGCCGCGCCAATCATATTGGCCGGAATAACGCGCAGCGGGTCGGCAGCGGCAAAGGGAATCGCCCCTTCGGTGACCCCGACGCAGCCCATCACCAGCGCCGCTTTGCCGGTTTCCCTCTCTTCGGCGGTGAAATATTTGCGGCCGATCAGCGTCGCCAGCCCCATCCCCAGCGGCGGTACGGCGATGCCGACGGCGGCGATAGCCACTACGCTGTAGACCCCCTGTGAAACGCAGATCAGCATGAAGGCGTAGGCCACTTTGTTCACCGGGCCGCCCATATCAAACGCCAGCATCAGGCCCATAATGATGGCCAGCACCACGATGCTGCCTTCGCGCATGCCCTGCAGCCAGTTGGTCAGGTTTGCCGTGAGCGCGCCTACCGGTTCGCCGAGCCCCCACATCATGATCCCGGCAGTAATAAAGGTGCCGATGATGGGAATAATGAATATCGGCATCACCGATCGCAGCACCTTGTGGACCGGTATTTTTTTCAGGTAATAGACCACCAGACCGCCGATCATCCCAGCGATCAGCGCGCCAAAGAAGCCGGCGCCGAAGCTGTTACCTACCCAGGCGCCGATGGCGCAGGGGGCCAGCGCGGCGCGGTCGGCGATGGAGTAGCCAATGTAGGCGGCGAGAAAAGGGACTATCAGCGTCAGGCCGGCGACGCCAATATCAAACAGTTTCTTCAGGTTGGGATCGGTGGCGGCATCCGGAACCGCACCTTTGCCATACAACATGACGGACACCGCCAGCAGGATCCCGCCGGAGACCACGAAGGGGATCATATGTGACACGCCGGTCATCAGATGCTGGCGAGTATTTTTTAGTATTTGCACCAGTTCGTTCATTGCTTGCTCCTGAGCGCTGTAGGGCCCGTGACAGTATTGATGGCTCAACATTAGAAAAAGGGCGCCGCATAAAACAGTAGAGAAAAAGTGCATTTACTGGATATTTGTAAGGTTAGAAAAGAATTGCGATCCACCTCAAATCTTAGTGATGACAGGAGGATTGAGCGCTAAAATGGTGGAATTGTGATGGCGGGCATAAAAAAGTATCGTGTGTACAATAGTCCAGTAATTGCCAGTTTTGTCACCTAGTCCACTTGACCATCTTTCATTACCTTTTGGGGAATTAATGGATTACTCAGGAGGAAGGCGATGGCTCTGGTCATTGAATTTACATGTGATTTGCCCAACGGCGTGCATGCGCGTCCGGCCAGTCTGGTCGAAACGCTGTGTAACCGTTTTTCATCGGCAATTGAGTGGCGGAACCTGCGCTGCGATACCGGTGGCAATGCCAAAAGCGCGTTGGCGGTCATCGGCACGAACACCCTGAAGGGCGACACCTGCCAGCTGCTTATCAGCGGCGAAGATGAAGCCGAGGCTTACGCCGCGTTAACGGCCTTTCTGCGTGATGAATTTCCTCACTGCGACACGCCGCTGCCTACGGCACAAGCGCTGGACGTCCAGCCGGTGCCGGAGTCACTCTCACGCCTGAACCCGACGCTGTTCCATGCCAGTCCGGTCTGCGCCGGCAGCGCGGGGGGCAGGCTCATCCATCTAAAATCCCGCGATTTGCACGAGCTTGGCGCACTGCCCGTCGCCAGCACTCCTGAACAGGAGCAGGCGGCACTGGATAACGGCCTGCGCCTGCTGGTGAAAGATATCGAACTGCGGCTGCTGGACAATGACGGTACCGCCAGCGCGATACTGGAAGCTCACCGTTCGCTGGCGACGGATGCCTCGCTGCGCCAGCATCTGCTTGGCGGGATCCTCACCGGTCTCAGCTGCGCCCAGGCGATCGTCGCCTCCAGCGACCACTTCTGCGCCCAGTTCCGCGATTCCGGCAGCAGCTATCTGCAGGAGCGAGTGCTGGATGTGCGCGATGTCTGCTTCCAGCTGTTGCAGCATATCTACGGCGAAGCCCGTTTCCCGGCGCCGGGTCAACTGCGGGAAGCCGCCATTTGCCTTGCCGACGAACTCACCCCCAGCCAGTTCCTCGAACTGGATAAAACGCATCTCAAAGGGCTGCTGCTGCGCAGCGGCGGCACTACGTCGCACACCGTGATCCTCGCCCGCTCATTCAATATCCCGACCCTGGTGGGGGTTGACCTCGACGCACTGTTGCCGTGGGAGGATACCCAGGTGCAGATCGACGGCAACGCGGGGCTACTGGTGGTCGACCTGAGTCCGGCGGTGGCGCGCTACTATCAGCAGGAGTCGTGGGTTCAGGCGCAGATCCAGCAACAGCAGCAGGTATGGCTGGATAAGGCGGGGCAGACGGAAGACGGTATTCGCGTCGAGATCGCGGCGAACATCGCCCATTCGGTAGAGGCGGTGGCGGCCTTCAACAACGGCGCGCAGTCGGTTGGCCTGTTTCGCACGGAGATGCTCTATATGGACCGGCCCGGCGCGCCATCGGAAGACGAACTCTACAACATTTTCTGCCAGGCGCTGGAGCCTGCCGCCGGGCGCAGCATTATCGTGCGGACTATGGATATCGGCGGTGATAAGCCGGTGGCCTACCTCAACATTCCGGCGGAAAATAACCCCTTCCTCGGCTACCGCGCGGTGCGCATCTATGAAGAGTACCAGGCGCTGTTTCATACTCAGCTGCGGGCGATTCTACGCGCTTCGGCGCACGGCTCGCTGAAGATCATGATCCCGATGATTTCCTCAATGGAAGAGATCCTGTGGGTGAAAGAGCGGTTGGCGGAGGCCAAACAGTCGCTGCGCGTCGAACAGATCCCGTTTGATGAAAAAATCCCGCTGGGCATCATGCTGGAGGTGCCGTCGGTGATGTTCATCATCGATCAGTGCTGCGAAGAGGTGGACTTCTTTAGCATCGGCAGCAATGACTTAACGCAGTATTTGCTGGCGGTCGACCGGGATAACGCGAAAGTGACGCGCCATTACAACAGTCTCAACCCGGCCTTCCTGCGTGCGCTGGACTATGCCGTGCAGGCGGCGCACCGGCAGGGGAAATGGATCGGCCTGTGCGGCGAGCTGGGGGCCAAAGGTTCGGTGCTGCCGCTGCTGGTCGGCCTCGGCCTGGATGAACTGAGCATGAGCGCGCCGACGATCCCGGCGACCAAAGCGCGTCTGGCGCAGCTGGACAGCCGCGCCTGCCGTCAGCTGCTGAATCAGGCGATGCAGTGCCGTACCTCGCTGGAAGTGGAGCATCTGTTGGCCCAGTTCCGCATGCGCCAGCAGGATGTGCCGTTGATTAGCCGCCAGTGCATCACCCTCAACAGTGACTGGCGCAGCAAGGAGGAGGTGCTGAAGGGGATGACGGATAACCTGCTGCTGGCCGGGCGCTGCCGCTATCCACGCAAGCTGGAGGCCGATCTCTGGGCCCGCGAGGCGGTGTTCTCCACCGGGCTGGGCTTCAGTTTTGCCATTCCGCACAGTAAATCCGAGCATATTGAGCAGTCGACCATTAGCGTCGCCCGCCTGGAGCAGCCGGTGAAGTGGGGTGATGAAGAAGCGCAGTTTGTGATTATGCTGACGCTAAACAAGCATTCGGCGGGCGACCAGCATATGCGCATCTTCTCGCGTCTGGCGCGGCGCATTATGCACGCCGAGTTCCGCCAGGCGCTGGTATCCGCAGAGAGCAGCGAGGCTATCGCGCAACTGCTGCGCCGCGAGCTGGAGTTGTGATCGGTTATCCGGCCCGCGCCGCTGGCCGGAGCCCGTGGATGCTGGTGGAGGTGGCGACGGGCCTCTCCCTATGTGCTCCCGGTGCCAGGAGAGACTTAACGCAGAAGACATATCGGGAGCGCCATCTGCCCGGACATAACACAGAACAACCGTTTTTCCGGGGCGAAACCGTTGCAAACTGATAACTATATCGATTATTCCGGCTCTGACCGTCAGTCGGCCCGCGCAAGCGCCGCACCGCCGGGCGATGGCATCAGGCGCGGAGACGATTTTGTGCCGGGTGGCGGCTGCGCCTAACCCGGCCAACTCACTCCATTATCGTGCCTTTTGTAGCCCAGGTCAGCCGTAGCGCGACCTGGGAGCGGCCGGGATAATTATGCCAAAATAGCTTTGCAGACGGCGTCGCTGACCTGCTGCGTTGACGCGCTGCCCTGCATATCCGGCGTCTTCGGCCCGCTGGCGATCGTCTGCTCAATTGCCGCCAGGATGCCGTTGTGCGCGGCGTGATAGCGCGCATCGCCGTTCCCGAGAAAATCAAGCATCATCGCCCCGGCCCATATGGTGGCGATCGGATTGGCGATATTTTTACCGTAGATATCCGGCGCTGAACCGTGGACCGGCTCGAACAGCGACGGGAAGGTGCGCTCCGGGTTGAGATTGGCCGATGGCGCAATACCAATGGTACCGGTGCAGGCCGGGCCAAGATCGGAGAGAATATCACCGAACAGATTGGAGCCGACGACCACGTCAAACCGCTCCGGCTGCAGCACGAAGCGGGCGCAGAGAATATCGATATGCTGCTTGTCCCAGCGGATCTCGGGATAGTTTTTGGCCATCTCCTCCACCCGCTCATCCCAGTAGGGCATGCTGATGGCCAGCCCGTTGGATTTTGTCGCCGAGGTCAGCGTTTTGCGCGGGCGGCTTTGCGCCAGCTCGAAGGCGTAGCGCAGGATACGGTCAACGCCCCGGCGGGTAAAGATCGACTCCTGAATCACCACTTCATGCTCGGTGCCTTCATTGGCGCGCCCGCCCAGAGCGGAATATTCGCCTTCGGTGTTCTCGCGCACCACGTAGAAATCGATATCGCCAGCCTTTTTCCCCGCCAGCGGGCAGGGGACGCCGGGGAACAGGCGCACCGGGCGCAGGTTGACGTACTGATCGAACTCGCGGCGGAACTTCAGCAGCGACCCCCACAGCGAGATATGATCCGGGACGGTATCCGGCCAGCCGACGGCGCCAAAGTAGATGGCGTCGAACCCCTGTAACTGCTCGCGCCAGTCGTCCGGCATCATCTTACCGTGATGAGCATAATATTCGCAGCTTGCCCACTCCATCTGCTCGAAGCTCAGCGCCAGATCCCACCGCTGCGCGGCGGCTTTCAGTACGCGGATCCCTTCAGGCAGAACTTCTTTGCCAATTCCGTCACCCGGGATGGCGGCAATACGACAGGTTTTTTTCATTCCGGTTCTCACTTTTTAGCGATGATGTTTGACCACCTGCTTATCCTATAATTGACTGATTCATAATTAATCACGCTAACTGGTGAAACATAAAACACAGATCATGAATAATCTGCCGCTGCTGCATGATTTACGCGTCTTTATGCTGGTCGCCCGCCGGGCCGGGTTTGCCGCCGCCGCTGAGGAGCTGGGCGTATCACCGGCTTTCGTCAGCAAGCGGGTTTCGCTGCTGGAGCAAACCCTGAATGTGCTGTTGCTGCACCGGACCACCCGCCGGGTCACCATTACCGAAGAGGGAGAGCGGATCTACGAGTGGGCGCAGCGCATTCTGCAGGATGTCGATGAGATGATGGACGAGCTCTCCGATGTGCGTCAGGTGCCGCAGGGAACGCTGCGGATTATCAGCAGCTTCGGCTTTGGCCGCCGGGTGGTGGCCCCCGCGCTGTCGGCGCTGGCGCTTCAGTACCCGCAGCTGGAGCTGCGTTTTGATGTTCAGGACCGGCTGGTGGATTTAGTCAATGAAGGGGTGGATCTCGATATTCGCCTCGGCGACGATATCGCGCCGAATCTGATTGCCCGCCAGCTGGCGCGCAATCACCGCGTGCTCTGCGCGTCGCCGCAGTTCCTCGCCCGCCATGCGCCGCCGAAACAGCTGAGCGATCTGGCGGCTCTGCCGTGCCTGGTGATTAAAGAGCGGGATCATCCGTTCGGCGTCTGGCAGCTGCATAGCAAAGAGGGCCAGCACGCCATCAAAGTGACCGGGCCGCTGTCGTCCAACCATGGCGAAATTGTTCATCAGTGGTGTCTGGATGGGCAGGGGATTGCGCTCCGTTCGTGGTGGGACGTCAGGGAGAATATCGCCAGCGGACATCTGGTGCAGGTGCTGCCGGACTACTGGCAACCGGCCAACGTCTGGGCGGTTTACGTCTCCCGCCTGGCGACGTCGGCTAAAATTCGCACCACCGTGGAGTTTCTGCGCCACTACTTCCAGCAACACTATCCGCAGCATGAGCCGACGGCCAGGGCCGTCGGCAAAGGCGATTAAACCCCAAGGCGGTCGCGCAGGCTGTAGTAGGCGGCGCCCATCGCGGTAAAGGGGATACGCAGGCTGCGGCCGCCCGGGAACGGGTAGTGCGGCAGTTTGGCAAAGGCGTCGAAACGCTCGGCGTCGCCGCGCAGCAGTTCCGAAATCAATCGTCCGGCGAGGTGGGTACAGGTGACCCCATGCCCGCTGTAGCCCTGCATGTAGTAGATGTTGCTATCCAGGCGACCAAACTGCGGCATCCGCGACAAGGTCAGCAGGAAGTTGCCCGTCCAGCGGTAGTCAATCTTCACCCCCTGCAGCTGTGGGAAGGTTTTCAACAGCTTTGGCATAATCAGCCGCTCCACATCGTCCGGGTCGCGGGCGCCGTAGACCACGCCGCCGCCGTACAGCAGGCGGTTATCGCCGGTCAGACGGTAGTAGTCCAGCAGGTAGTTACAGTCTTCCACACAGTAGTTTTTCGGGATCAGCGAGCGGACGACCTCCTCCGACAGCGGCGCGGTGGTGACCACCTGGGTGCCGCACGGCATGCTGCGCTTCGCCAGCTCCGGCTCCAGTTTGTCACCGAGATAGGCGTTGCCGGCGACAATCACATAGCGGGCAGTGACCTGGCCGCGGGCGGTGCTGACCACTGCCGGGCTGGTGTGCTGAATGCGGGTGACCGGCGACTGCTCATACACCCGGCCGCCGTTCAGGCGAATAGCGTCCGCTTCGCCGATGGCGAGGTTGAGCGGGTGAATATGGCCGCCGCTGTGGTCGAGCAGGGCGCCGACGTAGCGGTCGCTGTCCACTTCGCGACGAATCGCCTCTCTGTCCAGCAGCTCCAGCTGCGTGTTGCCGTAGCGCTCCCAGTTGGCTTTCTGTTCTTCCAGCGTCTCCAGCTGTTTATGGTTCATCGCCACGAACAGGCCGCCCGGTCGGTAATCGCACTGGATCTGATAGCGCTGGATGCGTTCGCGGATAATATCGCCGCCTTCGAACATCATGCTGCCGAGCATTTTCGCTGCATCCGGGCCGTAGTTTTTTTCAATCACGTCGATATCGCGGCTGTAGGAGTTAACCAACTGACCGCCGTTGCGGCCGCTGGCGCCGAAGCCGATGCGCGCCCCTTCAAGCACCACCACGTCGTAGCCCATTTCGGCAAGATGCAGGGCAGATGAGAGGCCGGTGTAGCCGCCGCCGACGACGCAGACGTCGCAGCTTATCGATTCGTCCAGCGTCGGAAAGGGTTCATATTTGTTGGCGCTGGCGGCGTAATAGCTGGTGGTATGTTCGGTCATGATTAAGACTCCAGGGCAATCCAGATGGTTTTCAGTTCGGTGAATTTTTCCAGAGCGTGCAGCGACTTATCGCGCCCGTTGCCGCTCTGTTTGTAACCGCCGAAGGGGACGGTCATATCACCATCGTTATAGTTGTTGACGAAGACCGAACCGGCCTTCAGGCTGCGGCTCATGCGGTGGGCGCGTGAGAGATCGCGAGTCCATACCGCGGCGCCGAGGCCGTAGTCGCTGTCGTTGGCAAGCCGCAGCGCCTCGTCTTCGCTTTTGAATCGCGTCACCACCAGCACCGGGCCGAAGATCTCTTCCCGGCTGAGGGTGGAAGCCGGGTCGACGTCAATGAAAATGGTCGGGCCGACGGCGGCAGGCCATGGATTTTTCCGCCCGTCGAGGAACAGCGTGCTTTTACTTTCGCCGCCGCGAATAAAACTGTGCACGCTGTCGGCATGGGTGTTGTCAATCAGCATGCCCATGGTGGTGTTTGGGTCGAGCGGGTTGCCCGGCTGCCAGTGTTGCGCTTCGGTTTTCAGTCGCGCCAGGAACTCGTCGGCGATGCTCTCCTCCAGCAGCAGGCGGGTGCCGGCGATGCACACCTGGCCCTGGTTGTAGAAGATGCCGCCGGCGGTGGCGCTGACCGCTTTTTGCAGATCCGGGCAGTCGGCGAAGACGATGTTGGCGCTCTTGCCGCCCGCTTCCAGCCACACGCGCTTCATATTGCTGTCGCCAGCGTCTTTCAGCAGCTGCTTGCCGGTGCGGGTGGAGCCGGTAAAAGTAATGACCTCCACGTCAGGATGCAGGGCCAGCGCCTGTCCGGCCTCGTGACCAAAGCCGCTGACCACGTTCAGCACGCCGTCCGGCAGGCCAGCCTCTTTCGCCAGCCCGGCGAGGCGCAGGGCGGTGAGCGGCGATTTTTCCGACGGCTTAAGGATCACGCTGTTGCCTGCCGCCAGCGCCGGACCGAGCTTCCAGCAGGCCAGCAGCAGCGGGAAGTTCCATGGCACCACCGCGGCGATGACGCCAATCGGTTCGCGGACGATCATCGCCAGCTCGTTGCTGCCGGTGGGGGCCACTTCGCCATAGACTTTATCCAGCGCTTCGGCATACCAGCGGATGGCGCGGGCGGCGCCGGGAATATCGTCGCGCAGGCTGTGGCGAATCGGTTTGCCGGTATCCAGCGTTTCCAGCAGCGCCAGCTCTTCGCGGTGGGTCTCCATCAGGTCGGCGAAGCGTGTGAGAACCGCTTTACGCTGCGCGGGGGCGGCCTGTGACCAGTCGCCGTTATCAAAGACCCGGCGCGCGGCCTTCACCGCCAGCTCGACGTCGGCTTTTTTGCCGCGGGCGACATGGGCTAACGTTTGCTGCGCGGCAGGGTCAATGGTTTCAAAGGTGGTATTATCGACCGCGGCGCAATATTCGCCGTTAATAAATAATCGCGTTTCAATGGCCAGGCTTTTCGCTTTTTCCTGCCAGTAAGCCAGGTGCTGAAAATTCATCATGACTCCTTAAAAACATTATCGGCAAATTAATCATTTCGGCGTTTTCAGGCTGCACGGGGGCGCTGCGCCAGGCGCAGGGCATCGTGAATCCCCAGAGTTGAATACCGTTTTATTGCCCTAAATTTCGGCAGGCTGTCTGCATGCCGAATAATTCAGGGACGAGTCGCCATTCACGGCGTTAATTATTTCAGGGCCAGCAGGAAATAGGATTCCCTTCCGGCACAAACGTTATGACGGCGAGTTTTTCGCGGCGACGAAAATAAAATTTCCGCCGTCGCAGGTCTGAAGAAAGCCTGAACCTCGTTCAGGCTAACTATTCAGAATGTGGTGGGGGTGTGGGCACTGATGATGCGGCAGATGCCTGCCGAGGTGTTGCTGAAGCTGTGCGGGATGCCGGTGTTAATGGCATAGCTCTGTCCAGCCACCAGGTGGTACGACTGACCGTTAATGGTCAGCACGATCTCCCCCTCCAGTATGGTGCCTATCTCCTCACCCTGATGCTTAATCCTCTCCCCGGTCGTGGTTCCAGGCTGGTAAGTTTCAAAAATCATCGCCAGCGTACGGTTCGGATTTCCGTTATGAACCAGCTTCATGGAAACGCCCTGACTGCCCATTTCGATAAGGTCATCCTGATTAATGACCACCTGGGGTTCGTCCGGCTTTTCGGGTTCAGAAAAGAATTCCGAGAGCGACAGCCCATAGACTTTCAGCAGCTTTTGCAGCGTACTGATGGCGGGACTGACTTTGTCCTGCTCTATGGTGCTGATGGCACTATGTGTTAACCCAGACAGTTCGGCGGCACGACGCTGCGAGAGACCCAGCTGTTGGCGGATCTCTGACAGACGTTTCCCTGGCGCCAGTCCGTCATCGCTCATATTTGCATTTCCTTAACGGTAGTGGTCAGCGCCGCCGCTTTTCAGCATGATGGCCCTGACAGGCGGTGATAAAACCATCAAACAACATACGCGACAGGGCGTATTCGCTACTGTTCCATTCAGGATGCCACTGTACGCCCAGCGCGAAAGGGTGATCGTTCACGCTGACCGCTTCCACCAGTCCATCCGGCGCTCGCGCCTCCACGCGCAGCTGCGGACTCAGGGTTTTTGCCCCTTGTCCGTGTAGCGAGTTTACCCAAAACGTGTTGCAGCCCGGTATCAATTGCGACAGCAATCCTCCTTCCTGAACCTCAACCTGATGGGACGGGGCATACTGCTGCTCGACGGGCAGTTCAGGATCTTCGCGATGCTCCAGCAGCTCAGGCTGCTCGAACAGACGACGATACAGAGTCCCACCGGTGGCGACAACCAGTTCCTGCAGTCCACGACAGATGGCGAAAATGGGGATGCGCCTTTCGAGTGCGGCGTTAATCAGCGCCATGCTCAGAAGATCACGCCCGGGGTCGGCGTCAGGCTCATCGCCGTTTTCACCATAAAGGTGCGGCTGCACGTTACTGGGGCTGCCTGGCAGGTATATCCCGTCCAGTTTATCGACTAACGCGTTCAGCAGCTCCGGCTCCGCCAGCGCATGTGGCAGGGCGATCGGCAGTCCGCCGGCGTTAACAATTGCATTCAGGTACTTTTCTTGCAAGGTCTGGGTCTGGTGACCCTTAAGCCTGTTTCTACACATCACGACGCCAATAACTGGCTTGTACATTATATTTTCCATGATCGCCCTCACAAAGTGGACTAAATTATGACCGCTATAGCGGGTTTAACGGCCATATCGTTCAATATTTTCTCAATCTAGCAGTGGAAATAGCCCTTTGCAAACTTAATTTAACATTTGACAAACAATTTATTTGCATACACAGTCGATGGGGTGGACATTATATTTAACGGTCTGAGTGCAGGACCGAAACCAAACCAACGGCGGTGAATCATGGAAACCAATATCGTAGAAGTTGAGAATTTTGTTCAGCAAACGGAAGAGAGACGGGTCAGCGCGTTCGCGAAAGAAGTGAAGCGCTACCTCGAAACCTACCCTGATACCCAATATGTCGATGTCCTCCTCACTGATCTGAACGGCTGCTTCCGCGGCAAGCGCATCCCCGTTGCCGGCCTGAGCAAGCTGGAGAAAGGCTGTTATTTTCCGGCCTCGGTGTTTGCGATGGATATTCTCGGCAACGTCGTGGAAGAGGCCGGTCTGGGCCAGGAGATGGGCGAGCCGGATCGCAGCTGCATCCCGGTGCCCGGCACCTTAACGCCTTCAGCGGCCGATCCGCAGTCGATAGCCCAGGTACAGCTGACCATGGTTGATGAAGATGGCGCTCCCTTTGACGTTGAGCCGCGGAACGTACTCAACCGCCTCTGGCAGCAGCTGCGCCAGCGCGGGCTGTTCCCCGTGGTAGCGGTAGAGCTGGAGTTCTATTTACTGGACCGCAAACGCGATGCCGAAGGCTACCTGCAGCCGCCGTGCGCGCCGGGCACCGACGATCGCAACACCCAAAGCCAGGTCTACTCGGTCGATAACCTGAACCACTTTGCCGACGTGCTCAACGACATCGACGAGCTGGCGAAACTGCAGCTGATCCCCGCCGACGGCGCGGTGGCCGAAGCCTCGCCGGGCCAGTTTGAAATCAATCTCCACCATACCGATAACGTGCTGGACGCCTGCGATGATGCGCTGGCGTTAAAACGTCTCGTGCGTTTAATGGCGGAGAAGCATAAGATGCACGCCACTTTTATGGCCAAGCCTTATGAAGAGCATGCGGGCAGCGGGATGCATATCCACATCAGCATGCTGAACAATAAAGGGGAAAACGTGCTGGTGGACGGCGACGGGGAAGACTCCGCGCTGCTCAAACGCGCGCTGGCCGGGATGATCGATCTGATGCCGGCCTCGATGGCGCTGCTGGCGCCGAACGTGAACTCGTATCGCCGCTTCCAGCCGGGGATGTATGTCCCGACGCAGGCTTCCTGGGGCCATAACAACCGTACCGTGGCGCTGCGGATCCCGTGCGGCGAGCGGCAGAACCACCGCGTGGAGTATCGCGTGGCGGGAGCGGACGCCAACCCGTATCTGGTGATGGCGGCGATTTTCGCCGGTATCCTTCACGGGCTGGATAACCCTCAGCTGCCTTTGCAGGAAGAAGTGGAAGGTAACGGCCTGGAACAAGAAGGGCTGCCGTTCCCGATCCGTCAGAGCGACGCGCTGTGGGAGTTTATGCAGAACGATCACCTGCGTGAGCGTCTCGGCGAGCGTTTCTGCCACGTTTTCCATGCCTGCAAGCATGATGAATTATTGCAGTTTGAGCGTCTTATCACAGAAACTGAAATTGAGTGGATGTTGAAAAACGCCTGATGGTCGCCCCGCGAGGGGCGCATGAGTTGAGTCATGAGTAGCATCATACGGCCTGAGCGGAGCCTGGTCGTCCTTTTTGCTGGGAGCCCAGCCATTTCCCGGATGTCGCGTTAAGGAGCGCAGGCGGCAACGGGGCTTCAGTTAACGACACAGTGTGTGACGAGGAAATGAGATGATGCAGATGTTCAAATATCCGCAGGGAGAGGGAGGCCGCTCAGGCCGCATTGGATGCCAGCCAGCAACCGCTCACCGGTCCGTCTTACCCTTTTATTTATGCCTTACCCCCTTGCTAAGCAGGTTTGTCACGCGAACGTTGTGCCCGCAATCTGTTATCCGCAAGGGGGGAATGGTCGATGGCAATTAATCTCCCTGCGCATAACGCCGCTCAGGCGGGCAGACCGCGTCTGCGTAAATCCCTCAAACTCTGGCAAGTGGTGATGATGGGGCTCGCCTATCTGACGCCGATGACGGTGTTTGATACCTTCGGCATTGTCTCCGGCATCAGTAACGGCCACGTCCCGGCGTCGTATTTGCTGGCGCTGGCTGGCGTGCTGTTCACCGCCATCAGCTACGGCAAACTGGTGCGCCAGTTCCCGGAAGCCGGCTCCGCCTACACCTACGCGCAAAAATCCATCAGTCCGCACGTCGGCTTTATGGTCGGCTGGTCGTCGCTGCTGGATTATCTGTTCCTGCCGATGATCAACGTCCTGCTGGCGAAGATCTATCTCTCGGCGCTGTTCCCGGAAGTGCCGCCATGGGTGTGGGTGGTGACCTTTGTCGCCATTCTGACCGCCGCGAACCTGAAAAGCGTTAACCTGGTGGCCAACTTCAACACCCTGTTCGTGCTGGTGCAGATCTCGATTATGGTGGTGTTTGTCATTCTGGTGGTCCAGGGGCTGCACAAAGGCGAGGGGGTAGGGACCGTCTGGTCGCTGCAGCCGTTTATCAGCCAGAATGCGCATCTGATCCCGATTATTACCGGGGCGACCATCGTCTGCTTTTCGTTTCTCGGCTTCGACGCGGTGACCACGCTGTCGGAGGAGACGCCTGACGCCGCGCGGGTGATCCCGAAGGCGATTTTTCTCACCGCGATGTACGGCGGCATTATTTTCATCGTCGCGTCGTTCTTTATGCAGCTGTTTTTCCCGGATATTCATCGCTTTAAAGACCCGGACGCCGCGCTGCCGGAGATTGCGCTGTACGTGGGTGGCAAGCTGTTCCAGTCAATTTTCCTCTGCACCACCTTTGTTAACACCCTGGCGTCCGGCCTGGCGTCCCATGCTAGCGTCTCCCGTCTGCTGTACGTGATGGGCCGCGATAACGTCTTCCCGGAGCGCATTTTCGGCTATGTGCATCCGAAATGGCGCACCCCGGCGTTGAACGTGATTATGGTGGGTATTGTCGCGCTGTCGGCGCTGTTCTTCGACCTGGTGACCGCCACCGCGTTGATTAACTTCGGCGCGCTGGTGGCCTTCACCTTCGTTAACCTGTCGGTGTTCAACCACTTCTGGCGGCGCAAAGGGTACAACAAAACCTGGAAGGATCGACTGCACTATCTGCTGCTGCCGATGGTCGGGGCGTTAACGGTAGGAGTGCTGTGGATCAACCTCGAGGCCACTTCCCTGACGCTCGGTCTGGTGTGGGCGGCGCTTGGTCTGCTGTATCTGGCTTATCTGACCCGACGCTTCCGTAAACCGCCGCCGCAGTTCGATGCCGCCAAGGCGGAGCAGGCCTGGGAGTCCTAGAGCCTGACGCAGAAACCGAACAAAGGCAGGCCCGCTGGCCTGCCTTTGTTATGGCATCGGTAAGGGACAGTACAGGATGGTAAAGAAATCAGCAGAAAACGGCGGAGAACGGAAGGTATTATTTCTTCTTTTTATGGACAGGTAACTGACTGGCGCGCCGCTCTTTGAGGTACGACACCAGACTGTAGATGGCGACGCCCAGCAGCGCCACCGCGACGATAAAGAGAATAAGACCCGACATAGACCAACCTAAAATTCTGTTTAGAAAGGGAAAAAGATACAGGGCTCAGTTGAAGATAACATCGGGATATGTCTGAAAGATGACGCCTCATCGCGGGAATATCCGCCGCAGGGGTTGTGATAAAATATTTCCCGCAGGAATGTGACAGCCTGGGTTTCAGCTGAAAGGGCGTAACACTCCGTTAAGTGATTTTACAGAAGTGCGGCCAGCAGCGGGTTACGCTGAACGCGAATTAGAATGATCTGAGAGCAAGACATGTATAAGAAAACCCTCAGCCTGCTGGGTGTGGCGCTGGCGCTGACGGCCTTCGCCAGTCAGGCTGAAAATGAACGTCAGGCGATCCGCGAGCGGATCGTGGAGCAGGTCCTGAAACCGTGTGAAGGTAAAAAAGCGGGCGATAAGGTGGTGATCACCGATCGCCGCGGCGGCGAGCACGAGGCGATCTGTACCCTGGCGGCGGTTCCACTGCCGGAGTGAGTTAGCGATATCGCGGCGCCGGTTGCCCGGTTCGCGCGCTGGTAAACAGCGCCAGTCGCGTCTGCTCGAAAGCCTCCCACAATCCCAGGTCATGCACGGGCGGTAAGGTGACCTTTTCCCCCATCTCCAGTCCTCTGAGGGCGGCGTCAACCAGATCCTCGGTGGTCATGACCGTACCGGTGGGCAGGGCGTCCAGCGCCACGCCGGAGGTCGGCCACAGATCGGTGGCGGTCGCCGCCGGCAATACCGCCTGAATACGCACGCCGCTGTCGGCAAACTCATCCTGCAGGCCACGGGTAAAGCTCAACACCCACGCTTTGCTGGCACTGTAGACCGCGCTGCCCGGCAGCGTATGCAGCGCGAGAATAGAGGCAATATTGATCAGCGTTCCGCGGCCCCGGGGAGCGAAAGCGGCCAGCGCGGCATAGCTCAGGCGCAGGAGCGCGGTGGTGTTGAGCGTATGAATCGCCTGGTGCTCGCGCGGCGTACTGGCGAGAAAGCCCGCCATTTTTGCCGTGCCGGCGTTGTTGATGAACAGGTCAATGGCGGGATCGTGCTGCAGACGCTGCTCCACGGCTTCAATGCCTTGCTCCTCGCTCAGGTCGGCCTTGACGATGCTGGCCCGGATGGCGTAGCGCGCCTGCAGCTGCCCGGCGAGCGCCTGCAGCCGATCTTCACGGCGGGCGGCGAGGATCAGATCGTAGCCGCGAGCGGCGAGTCGTTCGGCATAGATCGCGCCGATACCTGAGGAAGCGCCGGTGATAAAAGCAGTGTGCGATGACTGGGACATGAGTATTGCCTCTTAAAAGGTTGCATTATTAAACCAAATTCAGCATGAGATACTTGGTTTAATAATGCAACCATTTTGCCGGGCTTTTTTTATTTTTGCCTGCCGCGGGCAGCGATTAGTCGTTCAGCGGAACGGCGATGGTGATATCCGCCGGGGCCAGCTCACGGCCATCCGCCGCCTGCAGGACCAGTTTACGCAGGGGCTGGCGCTGCTGGCGGTCAATAAGCCGGGTTGCCGGTTCGTCAGGATCGAACAGATAGTCATCCGCCCACTGGGAAAGGGCGACCAGCACGGTCTGCAGGGCGCGGCCCTTATCCGTCAGGACGTACTCCTGCCAGGCGCTGCCGTCGGAGGCCGGCTGCAGACGCAGGATGCCTTCATCCACCAGCATTTTCAGGCGTCCGGCGAGCATATTTTTGGCAATGCCGAGGTTTTTCTGGAATTCACTAAAACGGCACGCCCCGCGCAGGGCATCGCGGACGATAAGCAGCGACCACCAGTCACCGATAACGTCGAGGGAGCGGGCGACAGGACAGCAGCTGTTTTCAAGACGGGTACGTTTCACGAAAGCCTCCGGGTTAGTTGTTTCATTATAAAACTATTTGGTCGGCAGAGGAAATTTTCGGCGGTGGTCTAAGTTTGCGAGCGAATGCCAGGAAAAATGGCATAAATCCGTCACAATTAACCCGATGATAATAAATGACTAAGGATGAAGGGATGAAAAAACGTCTACTCGCCGCCACCGTAGCCGGCGCGGTCATGTTATCCGCCGGCGCTCTGGCGCAGGACACGGCCGCCCCGGAGGGGTATCAGCTGCAGCAGGTGCTGATCATGAGTCGTCACAACCTGCGCGCGCCGCTGGCCAATAACGGTAGCGTGCTGGAGCAGTCCACCGCCAAAGCCTGGCCGCAATGGGATGTGCCGGGCGGCCAGCTGACCACCAAGGGTGGCGTGCTGGAGGTGTATATGGGCCACTATATGCGCGAATGGCTGGCGCAGCAGAAGCTGGTGACCAGCGGCGAGTGCCCGCCGGAAAACGCTGTTTACGCCTACGCTAACAGCCTGCAGCGCACCGTCGCCACCGCGCAGTTCTTTATCACCGGCGCGTTCCCGGGCTGCGGCATTGCGGTGCATCATCAGCCGCAGATGGGCACCATGGACCCGACCTTCAACCCGGTTATCACCGACGACTCCCCGGCGTTTCGTGAGAAAGCGCTGCAGGCGATGGAAAAAGAGCGCCAGGGGTTGCAGTTGACCGAGAGTTACAAGCTGCTGGAGACGATGATCGATTACCGCAACTCGCCCTCCTGCAAAGAGAAGCAGGTCTGTTCCCTGAGCGAGGGTAAAGATACCTTTAGCGCCGGTTATCAGCAGGAGCCGGGGGTGTCCGGGCCGCTGAAGGTGGGCAACTCGCTGGTGGACGCCTTCACCCTGCAATATTATGAAGGCTTCCCCAAAGACCAGGTGGCGTGGGGGGAAATCACCAGCGATAAGCAGTGGCAGGTGCTGTCGAAGCTGAAAAACGGCTATCAGGATAGTCTGTTTACTTCGGTGGCGGTGGCGCAAAACGTGGCCAAGCCGCTGGTCAACTATATCGATAACGCGCTGGTGGGCGAGGGGGCCAGCAAGGCGAAAGTCACGCTGCTGGTGGGACACGACTCGAATATTGCCTCGCTGCTGACGGCGCTGGACTTTAAGCCCTATCAACTGCCCGGCCAGTATGAGCGCACGCCTATCGGCGGCAAACTGCTGTTTCAACGCTGGCACGACAGCGGCAGCAACCGCGATCTGATGAAGATTGAGTATGTCTACCAGAGCACCGAGCAGCTGCGTAACGCCGACCCATTGACGTTGCAGACCCCGCCGCAGCGGGTCACGCTGGCGCTTAACGGCTGCCCGGTCGATGACCAGGGTTTCTGTCCGCTGGAGACCTTTAAAAAGATGATCAACGAGGCGGCGAAATAACGAAAAAACCCGGAGCAATCCGGGTTTTTTAGCAGGTTAGGGTGAGACACGGCAGGGATAAACGTCCTAGACGTTTTTACGCTCAATCGTCTGTTCACCCCAGAACAGCGCATCTTTATCGGTTTTGGCAAAGGCCAGCGCCAGCACTTCGTCGCTGCCTTCCTCCCAGATTTGCTCCGCCAGTTTTTCATCATAGTGGGCGACTTCGAAAATCGCCTCGGCGATCTCCGGCGAGGTGTTACGTAAACTTGCCCATTCGCCGACGCGATGTGCTTTTGCTTCTTGAGTTGGCATAGTGCTCCTCCTGCGGAAGATTAGCCGTGCAGTTTAACGGCCAGTTTGGCGACATGTTCACCCTGATAGCGGGCGATGGCTAACTCTTCCTCGCTTGGCTGACGCGAGCCGTCGCCGCCGGCAATAGTGGTTGCGCCATAAGGCGTCCCGCCGCGGACCTGGGAGATATCGAACAGCTCCTGGGCGCCGTAGCCGATCGGCACGATGATCATGCCGTGGTGGGCCAGCGTCGTCCAGGTGGAGGTAATGGTTTGTTCCTGGCCGCCGCCGGTGCCGGTTGAACTGAATACGCTGGCGATCTTGCCATACAGCGCGCCGGATGCCCACAGGCTGCCGGTCTGATCGAGGAAGGTGCGCATTTGTCCGGACATATTGCCGAAACGAGTCGGGGTACCAAAGATGATGGCGTCATACTCAGCCAGTTCCTGCGGCGTAGCGACAGGCGCGTTTTGCGTTTTACCGCCTGCTTTGGCAAACGCTTCTGCCTGCATGGTTTCCGGCACGCGCTTCACAACCACCTCAACGCCGTCCACCCGGTTCGCCCCATCGGCGACGGTGTGAGCCATGGTTTCAATGTGTCCATACATGGAATAATAAAGCACCAGAATTTTAGCCATTTCCATCACTCCTCGGTTGCATTATAAGCCAGCCAAATAGCTGGTACCTTTAAAGATAAAGCCTCTGCCGAAGAGTGCAAATCCAACGGGCATTTATTTGATTTATAACAAAATGACAAAGCATTATTTACTTTTCCTTGCGCAGCGCGGCCTGAGCGGCGGAGAAGCGGGAAGCGATGCCTCCGCCGTTCTGGTCGGTGCGGCGAGGATGTAGCATCAGGATACATTTTCGCTAACTATTTTTTCTTCGTCAGCAGAGGACGTTAGCGCCATCACGCGCCGCGAGGGGGTTTTTTTCGCCAGGCTTTGTTTCTGAATGTGACATTTGCCATCGTCAGCGGCAGTCATTCACTAACCTTATAGATACGCGGCAGGACAGCGGCGTCGCCGCTCCCGCGTAATGCACTATGATGTCTAACCTAATGGAGGTCAGTAATGGCAAACCATCGTGGCGGTTCTGGCAACTTTGCTGAAGACCGTGAAAGAGCATCAGAAGCAGGACGTAAAGGTGGCCAGCATAGCGGGGGGAATTTTAAAAATGACCCTCAGCGCGCCTCAGAGGCTGGTAAAAAAGGGGGTAAAAACAGTCACGGTAGTCGTGAGAGTTAACGCGCGACTCGCACTGTTCTCTTTGATGCGGTGTTAATCTCCCCGACCCAACCGCATCGCCCTCGCCGCCGGCATCAGCCGGCGGTTTTTTTTTAGCTGCCAGAGGTTGCGCTCCCGCCGGGCCGATTGCACACTGGTCGCCCGTTAATCGTCATGGCTGTTTTATGTCTTCGTTAAAATTCTCCGTTAGCCGCCAGGAAGCGCTCCTTATCATGATCACCATGTTCTGGGGAGGGACCTTCCTTGCCGTGCAGTATGCGGTCAGCCTCAGCGGGCCGCTGTTTTTTGTCGGCCTGCGTTTCGCGACCGCCGCGCTGGCGGTGGGTCTGCTCTCGCTGCGCACCCTCCGCGGTCTGACATGGCTGGAGGTGAAGGCGGGGGTGGCGATTGGCGTGGCGATTGCGCTGGGGTATGGGCTGCAGACCTGGGGACTGCAGTCGATCTCCAGCAGTAAGTCTGCCTTTATCACGGCGATGTATGTGCCGCTGGTGCCGCTACTGCAGTGGCTGTGCCTGGGTCGTATGCCGGGGGTGATGTCCTGCGTGGGGATTGTGCTGGCCTTTATCGGTTTGATCCTGCTGGCCGGGCCGGAAAACAATCTGCTGGCGCTTGGCGTGGGGGAGATGATCACGCTGGCGAGCGCGCTGGCGATTGCCGCGGAGATTATCCTTATCAGCGCCTGGGCCGGGAAAGTGGATGTTCGGCGGGTGACGGTGGTGCAGCTGGCGACCGCGTCGCTGGTGGCTTTCGCCGCCATGAAGCCGGCCGGTGAGTCAGTGCCGCCGTTGACGCCGGCGCTGCTCGGCGTGGCGCTGGGGCTGGGCATTTTCAGCGCGATCATTCAGGTGACCATGAACTGGGCGCAGCGCAGCGTCTCGCCGACGCGGGCCACGCTGATCTATACCGGCGAACCGGTGTGGGCCGGTATCTTTGGCCGGTTGGCAGGTGAGCGTCTGCCGCTGCTGGCCCTCCTCGGCTGCGTCTTTATCCTCGCGGGAGTGCTGGTGAGCGAGCTGAAGTGGAAGCGCAAACCGCCGCTGCAGATGTCAACGAATAACGATGCGCAACCGCTCCCGGACCTGGCCGATCGTCGCGAGCCGTAATCTTTCCTTCTGTCCCGGCAGCGGCGCTTATTCTGGCTGGTACTCGTCCGGCTCTGATTGTCTCCAGGCCCGCGCAAGCGCAGCGCCGCCGGGCGATAGCATCAGGCACGGCGTCGCTTTTCTGCCGGGTGGCGGCTGCGCCTTACCCGGCCTACGTCCGTACGACCTGTTATTAATTTAACCACTTGCGCGACTGAAACTGCCGGTGCTGGCGGCCTCAAAATCGCTGAGACGTTCCCGGAAGGCCGGGGCAGCCCGCATGGATGCGGGCTGAGGGCCGTGTTTTGCAGGGACGCTGCCTCGGCCCGACCCGAAGCCTGCAGGGATAAGTCGAAGGTACCACGCAGTGGCGATTTTGCTGGCCGGAGCCCGGGGGTACAGGGGGCGGCGGCGACTGGCCGCCCCCTGTGCGCTCCCGGCGCCATGAGAGACATAACGCAGAAGACATATCGGGAGCGCCATCTGCCTGGATATAACCCAGAACAGCCGTTTTTCCGGGGCGAAACCGTTGCAAACCGATAACTGTATCGACTTATCCGGCCCCCACCGCTCCCTGCGCCAACGCTGCGCTAATGTGGCTTAAACCGGCGTTACCCTGGCCTCCTTCGCCTCACGCGTCCCGCGATGAAGCAGCGCGTGCAGCAGGATCGCCCCGAAGGTGGCGGTACCAATCCCGCCCAGCGTAAAGCCGCCCAGCGACAGCGCGAAATCGCCGGCGCCCAGCACCAGGGTCACAGACACCATGATCAGATTGCTGTTCTGGCTGAGGTCGACGCGGTTTTGCACCCAGATCCGCGCCCCGGCGACGGCGATCAGGCCAAAGACCACGATCGAGGCGCCGCCGATCACCGGCCCGGGAATGGTGTGGATTAATGCGCCGAATTTCGGCGAGAAGCCCAGCAGCATGGCAATCAGCGCCGCGGCGACAAACACCAGCGTCGAGTAGACCTTGGTCACCGCCATGACGCCGATGTTCTCCGCATAGGTCGTGACCCCGCTGCCGCCGACCGAGCCGGAGAGCATGGTCGCCAGACCATCGCCGACGAAGGCGCGCCCCATGTACGGATCCATATTGCGCCCGGTCATCCCGGCGACGGCCTTCAGGTGGCCGAGGTTCTCGGCCACCAGGATCACCGCGACCGGGGCAATCAACATCATCGCCTGGCCGTTAAAGGATGGGGTGGTAAAGTGTGGCAGCCCGAACCACGCCGCCTGGGCGAGGGGAGAGAAGTCCAGCGGTTTGCCGAGGCCAAAGCCGTTAGCCAGCAGGGCGTACAGCGCGCAGGCGACGATCAGGCCGACCAGGATCAGCAGACGCTGCAGCATTCCGCGGGTAAATACCGCGACTATGCCGATACAGAGCACGGTTAACACCGCCATCCAGCTGTCGAAGGCGCTGGCGGAGACGCTGCGCACAGCAATCGGCGCCAGGTTCAGGCCGATAGCCATCACCACCGCCCCGGTCACCACCGGCGGCATCAGGCGCTCGATCCAGCGGGTGCCGATCTTCATCACCACCAGACCGATCAGGGTATAGACCAGCCCGCAGGCGATGATCCCGCCAAGGGCGACGCTGAGGTGAGGGTTGAGTCCCTGGCCGTTAAAGCCGGTAATGGCGATCACCACCCCGACAAAGGCGGCGCTGGAGCCGAGATAGCTCGGCACCCGTCCGCCGGTGACGACAAAGAACAGCAGGGTGCCGACCCCCGACATCAGTATGGACAGGTTCGGGTCGAGCCCCATTAACAACGGCATCAGCACCGTCGCGCCGAACATCGCAACGGCGTGCTGCACGCCCATCACCAGCGTTTGCCCGGCCGATAAGCGTTCATCGGGCGCGACAACGCCGGATTCGGCGGCGGGGGAGGTCAGCTTCCAGCGAGGAAAATCGAAGAGTGCCATGATGATATCCCGGGTTAAAGGTTAACAAGCGGGTCGCATAAGCGTGTGATAGCCGCGGTCAAACCACATCAGACCCCGGGGTTCCGGGTGACGGGTAATGGCTACGACGTGACAAAACAGAATGTCGTGCGTGCCGACGCTGACGCGCTGGTCGATGCGGCAGTCAAAGCTGACCAGCGCCGCCTCCAGCCGCGGGCAGCCGGTGGCGCCGGTCTGCCAGTCGGCGGCGGCAAAGCGCTCGTCCATCGCCGTTTTACCGCCAAACAGCGTTGACAGCGCCTCCTGTCCCGCCGCCAGGGTATTGACGCACAGCGTGTGGTGTTCGCTGAACACCGGCCACACGGAGGCTGAGCGGTTCAGACAGACCAACAGGGTCGGCGGGGTGTCGGTCACGCTGCAGACCGCGCTGGCGGTAAAGCCCGCCCGGCCCGCCGGGCCATCGGTGGTAATAATGTTAACCGCGGCGCCGACGCGGGCCATGGCGTCACGAAAACTCGCTTTGTCCGCTAACTTCATCGCCAACTCCTTATGCCAGCAGGCAGGCTTCATCAAAGGACAGACGCGGCAGGCGGCCATACAGTTTGCCGGGGTCGCCATAGCCGATGTTCACCAGCAGGTTGCTTTTCCAGCCGTTGTCGGCGAAAAACGCTGCATCGACTTTTTCCCGATCGAAACCGGACATCGGCCCGGTGTCGAGTCCCAGCGCCCGGCAGGCGAAAATCAGATACGCCGCCTGCAGGGAGCTATTGCGAAACGCCGTCTCTTCCGCCAGCTGCGGGCTGGAGGTGAACCAGCTGCGGGCATCGCCGTGGGGAAACAGGGTCGGTAGCCGGTCGTAAAAGGCGCTGTCCCACGCCACGATGGCGGTCACCGGCGCCTGCATGGTTTTCTGCAGATTGCCGCTGGAGAGCGTCGGGCGGAGCTTCTCTTTGCCTTCCGCGCTGCGCACGAACACGATGCGCGCCGGCGAACAGTTGGCGGAAGTCGGCCCCATTTTCATCAGGTCCCAGACTGCCTGCAGCTGCGCATCGCTCACTGGCTTATCCAGCCAGCCGTTGTGGGTCCGGGCCTGGGTAAACAGCGTCTCGCAGGCCGTCTGGTTTATCGCGTCGTTCATCGGGTCTCCCTGGCGACCGGCAGCATAGCGGCCAGCCCGTCGCGTAAAATGGTATTAAAGGTATCGGCGTCGGTGACGTTGCAGGCATGCCCGCCCCACGGCATTTCCACGCGCTGGCTGCCGGGGATCGCCGTCTGCAGCACGCGGGAGCAGGAGGCCGGGACCAGCAGGTCGTCAGCGGCGCTAACCATCAGCGTCGGGCAGGCGATGGCCGCCGCGCGACGGGAAAAATCAGCCTGCTTCAGGGCCTGCAGCCGCTTCAGCAGGTTCTCCTTGCCCTGAAAATGGCTGATGGCAAGCGCATCTTCGGCTTCGAGGCGCGGCAGGCGCGCGGCCATCCATTCCGCCGGGTAGAGAAACAGCGGCTGCGCTTCGACCCACGCCTGCGCGCCGCCGGCATGCAGCAGACGCTCGCGCACCAGGAAGCAGCGGCGGGTGTGCGGCGACAGCGACAGCCAGCCGTTGACCAGCACCAGGGCGCTCACCGCCTCGGGGCGATCGAGCGCCAGCTGCAGGCCAATCAGCGCTCCCAGCGCGTGGCCCACCAGCGCGAAGCGGGCGATCCCCGCCGCCTGCAGAGCGCTGAACAGCTCCCCGGCCATCGTCGCCATGCTGTAGTCGGCGGGCAGCGGACCGGCGTTCTCCCCGGTCCCGTTATGGTCATAACTTACCAGCTGATACTGTTCCTCCAGCGCCGCGCGCTGCGCCAGCCAGTAGCCGCCGCCGCCGCCCAGACCTGCGCTGAGGACCACCACCGGCGCGCCGGGCCATGGGGCCGGAGCAATATTGAGCCTCATCATGTCGGGGTGCCGATATGGGCGACGCTGGCGATTTCCACCAGCGCATCGGGCTTCACCAGCCCGCACTGAATGCAGAAGCGCGCGGGTTTATCGCCGGGGAAGAACTCGGCGTAAACCTCGTTAATCGCGGCGTAATTTGTCCAGTCGGTGATAAAGATGCTGTTGAAAGTCACATCCGCCATACTCCCGCCCGCCGTTTCGATAACGCTCTTGATGGTCTCCAGCACGTGGCGGGTTTGCGCCTTTGGGTCGCCGATGTGCACCACATTGTTTTGCTTATCAAACGGCAGAGTGCCGGAGACGTAGATCACGCCATCGGCGAGCGTCCCCGGAACAAAGGGGGCAATCGGCGTGGTGGTGCCTGGCGGAATAATCACCTGTTTAGGCATAACGTTTCTCCTTGGCTAAAGACAGCGGGGTGGCAGGGGACAGCGCGCGGCAGAAGCTCTCGACATCGCTGACCCAGCCGAAAAAGGTTTCTATATTGAACAGCGCCGCCTGCTGGGCGAAGGCCGGTCCGGCCTGATGGGTAGCATCCTCCAGCACCACGCCGAAGTATTCGAGGAAGAAACCATCGCGCAGCGTCGATTCGACGCAGACGTTGGTGGCGATCCCGGTGAACACCAGATGACGGATGCCGCGGCTGCGCAAAATGCTGTCGAGCGGAGTGTTAAAGAAGCCGCTGTAGCGCGGTTTCGGCAACACGATGTCGCCTTCCTGCGGCGTCAGCTCGTCCACCAGCTGATAATCCCAGCCGCCTTTCGCCAGCAGCTTGCCCTGCAGTTCCGGGCGCTGACGCATCGTTTTCAGCGCGTTGGACTTATGGTAGTTCGGCGAGCCCGGGCCGCCGGCTTCAACATACTGGTCATCCCAGCCGTTCTGGAACCAGATAATCAGCATGCCCGCGGCGCGGGCGGCGGCGACGGCGGTATTTATATTGTCGATAACCGGCCGGGTGGCGGAGACGTCAAATCCGGCGAGATCCAGATAACCGCCGAGGCTGGCGTAGGCGTTCTGCATATCGACAACAATCAGCGCGCTCTGCTGCGGCGCGAAGGTCAGGGATTCCGGGCGAGCGGGAAGGGTAATCATCAGGCCACCTCACGGGTAACAGGAGCAATATGGTCCCGGCAGCGCATCAGCGGCTGAATGCGTTCGCCAAAGGCGTCGATGCCGGCAAGAAAATCATCAAAGGTCAGCAGCACACCGTCGGTGCCGGGCACGCTCGCGACTTCATCAAGCATACGGGCGACGCTGGCATAGGATCCGACAAGGGTGCCCATGTTGATATTGACCGCCGAGGTGGGGTCGGCCATCTGGCGCACGTTGGTATCGCTGCCGGAGCGGGTGTCTTTCTGACTCTGCTCGGTGAGCCACGCCAGCGCTTCTTCATCGGCGCCCGCTTTGTAGTGCTCCCATTTGGCGCGCGCCGCTTCGTCGGTTTCGTCAGCGATCACCATGAACAGCACATAGGAGCCTACGTCACGGCCGGTTTTTTCCGCCGCCTGCATCATACGCGCCGCGGTCGGCGCGAAGGCCGTTGGCGTGTTGACCCCTTTGCCAAAGCAGAAGTTATAGTCGGCGTGCTGGGCGGAGAAGGCCATGCCGGCGTCACTCTGCCCGGCGCAGATCACCTTCATCGGCTGCGAAGGGCGCGGGCTGACCCGGCAGTCGTTCATGGTGAAGTAGTCGCCTTTGAAATCGCTGCGCCCGGTGCCCCACAGGTCGCGGAGCACCTGAACGTATTCGGTGAGATAGTCATAGCGGCTGGCGAAATAGTCATCCCCCGGCCACATGCCCATCTGGTCATATTCCGGTTTTTGCCAGCCGGTCACCAGATTGACGCCAAACCGGCCGCCGGAGATGGAGTCGATGGTGGAGGCCATCCGGGCGACGATCGCCGGCGGCAGCGTGAGGGTGGCGGCGGTGGCGTAGATCTGGATCTTCGAGGTCACCGCGGCCAGGCCGGCCATCAGGGTGAAGGACTCCAGGTTGTGATCCCAGAATTCGGTTTTCCCGCCGAAGCCGCGCAGCTTGATCATGGAGAGCGCGAAGTCGAAATGGTAGTGCTCGGCTTTCTGTACGATAGCCTTATTCAGTTCGAAGGTCGGCATATACTGCGGGGCATGGGTGGAGATCAGCCAGCCGTTGTTGCCAATGGGAACGAAAACACCAATTTTCATACCTACCTCTCTACAGTCATGGAAGATGGGTTGCGGTGGCGCGGCATCCTGCCTCTCCCTGGACCACCTCGCAGAAGAGGTAAAGCAAACGCAATGCCAGTTTTATAAATGCTAATGTTATTAATGTGTTGCTATTGGGTTGCTAAAAAGGACGATAAAAAAGTGGACTGGATGGTCAAAATCAGTGCACGAAAAAACGGCAGTCATGCGCAATCAGGGTGCATGGGGTCGTGTCGGCGAAGGGCTTTTGCTATGCTGGTGGCGTCAACTGAAGGAGAGGATGTATGGCACAGGGCGCGGTGAAGAAAAACGGCAAACGTTCACAAGCGGTCAGCGCCAAAAAGGAGGCCATTCTGGCCGCCGCGCTGGAGGCATTTTCGCAATTTGGTATTCACGGTACGCGGCTGGACCAGGTGGCTGAGCGCGCCGGGGTGTCGAAAACCAATCTGCTCTATTACTACCCTTCGAAAGAGGCGCTGTACGTGGCCGTTCTGCAGCAGATCCTCGCCATCTGGCTGGCGCCGCTGAAGGCCTTTCGCGAGGATATCAGCCCGCTGGTGGCGATCCGCGAGTATATTCGCCTGAAGCTGGAGGTGTCCCGCGATCACCCCCAGGCCTCGAAGCTCTTCTGCCTTGAGATGTTGCAGGGCGCGCCGCTGCTGATGGGCGAACTGACCGGGGATCTGAAAGCGCTGGTCGATGAGAAATCGGCGATTGTTTCCGGCTGGATCGACCGCGGCAAGCTGGCGCCGGTCGATCCGCAGCATTTAATCTTTATGATCTGGGCCACTACCCAGCATTACGCCGACTTCGCCACCCAGGTGGAGGCGGTCACCGGCGCCACGCTGCAGGACGCGGCCTTTTTTGAGCAAACGGTCGATAATGTCCAGCGGATGATTATCGAAGGCATTCGCGTCCGTTAATTGGCCGGCGGCAGCGGGCAGCTTTGATCGCCGTCCTCGCACTGCAGCAGCGAGGCGAGGAAAGATTCCCGCTCCACGCTCTTATCGGTCATGCACTGGCTCACCAGCATCGGCTGCATGCTGCCGCCTTCGGCTCCGGACGCGAGGAAAGCGCAGTCGGCGTCGCGCAGGGCGATCCATGCCTGCTGGGCCTGCTTCAGTAATGTCTGCTGTTTACCCACCGCACGCTGCAGAGCCTGCTGCCAGGTGTCGTTCAGTTTTTTGTCGGCTGCCTGATACTGCGCGGCCGCGCACTGATTCATTTCGGTCTGGGTGTTGGCGTTGCTGCACTCGTCCGCCAGCGCCGCGCCGCTGGCCAGCAAGACCGCCGCGGCAAATAACATGCGTTTCATTGTTCTGCTCCCATAAAAAAGGCTCCCGTCCGGGAGCCTTAATTAAGCACAGCTGACGTCGGCTGTCATTAGCTGATCGCATCGCCGATTTCCCGGATGGCGGCGCACAGCGCCACCGGGGAGCCCGTCTTAGCCGATGGTCATCAGGCTGGCGTTACCGCCTGCCGCCGCGGTGTTGACGCTCAGCGAACGCTCGATGTACAACCGCTCCAGCAGCAGATTGGTTTCGCCGCGGGCGAAGCCCTGCACGGAGACAATCGCCCCGTCGCGCGCCGCCACCTGCTCGCACAGCTCGCGTAGCTGGTCGGAGTCGCCGTGATAGATAACCGCGTCGAAGGCTTGGCCAGGCAACTGATCCGCTTTGGCGAAACGGATCCGCTCGCTGACGTCCCGCGGGAGTTTCTTCGCCAGATCGCGCTGCAGGGCGCTGTCCGGCCACAGCACTTCACAACCGACCGCCAGCACGGCCGCCAGCTGGATCAGCGCATCCTGCTCATTATCCGCCACGCACAGCACGCGCTCGCGAGGCATCAGCGTCAGGGTGTTGCGCTCGCCGGTGGGTCCCGGAAGCAGGCGTTGGGTGCCGCTTTGCGCCTGCTCGCTGTACTGCTGGCACAGCGCCTGCAGCTCAGGACGGCCCGCCGCCCACTGCTGCAGCGCCTGCAGCGGTTTTTCCAGCAGCGTTTTCAGCTGGGCGTCCAGTGGACGCTCTGCATCCTGGCGGGCGAAGGTCACGCCAACCGCGCCCTGCGGACGGCTGGAGAGCAGGCGGTAAAGGTACAGCGGACCGCCGGCTTTTGGACCGGTACCGGACAACCCTTCGCCGCCGAACGGCTGCACGCCGACCACCGCGCCAACCATATTGCGGTTGACGTACAGGTTGCCCACCTTCGCGCTGCCGGTGACCTGGGCGATGGTCTCGTCGATACGGGTATGTACGCCGAGGGTCAGGCCGTAGCCGGAAGCGTTAATCTGCTCCACCAGTTTGTCTAGCTCGTTACGGTTATAGCGCACCACGTGCAGCACCGGGCCGAAGACCTCTTTTTTCAGCTCGTCGAAGCTGTCGAGTTCGATAAGCGTCGGCGGCACAAAGGTCCCGTGGTTCCATTCGCGGGCGTCTTCGCTATTCTCGCGCACCGCCTGATAGACGGTGCGGCCTTTGGCGCGCATCGTCTGAATATGGCGTTCGATATTCTCTTTCGCTTCCGCATCGATAACCGGGCCGATATCGGTGGTCAGGCGGCCGGGATTGCCCATCCGGCACTCGCTCATCGCGCCGCGCAGCATGGTTAAGGTGTGGTCGGCTACCTCTTCCTGCAGGCAGAGGACGCGCAGGGCGGAGCAGCGCTGACCGGCGCTGTCGAACGCGGAAGCCAGGACGTCGATCACCACCTGCTCGGTAAGCGCCGACGAGTCGACGATCATCGCGTTCATCCCGCCGGTTTCGGCGATCAGCGGCGTTGGGCGTCCCTGAGCGTCGAGGCGGCTGGCGATATTGCGTTGCAGCAGGGTGGCCACTTCGGTGGAGCCGGTGAACATCACGCCGCGCACGCGCTCATCGGATGTCAGCGCGGCGCCGACGGTTTCCCCGCGGCCCGGCAGCAGCTGGATCACCCCTGGCGGCACGCCGGCTTCCAGCAGGATCGCCACGCCCTGAGCGGCGATAAGCGGCGTCTGCTCGGCCGGTTTCGCCAGCACGCTGTTGCCGGCCGCCAGCGCGGCGGCAATCTGCCCGGTGAAGATCGCCAGCGGGAAGTTCCACGGGCTGATACAGACCACCGGACCCAGCGGACGGTGGGTTTCATTATCGAAATCGTCGCGCACCTGACCGGCGTAGTAGTGGAGGAAGTCAACGGCTTCGCGCACTTCGGCGATGGCGTTGCTGAAGGTTTTACCCGCTTCGCGCACCAGGATCCCCATCAGGGTCGGCATCTGGCTTTCCATCAGCACCGCGGCGCGCTCAAGAATGGCGGCGCGCTCCTGCGGCGGGGTGGCGAACCAGATGGGCGCGTTGTTGATAGCGCTGGTCAGCGCCTGCTGCACTTCGTCATCGCTGGCTTCGCGGACGTAACCGACGATATCCTTCGGCTCCGCCGGGTTGACCACCGGCTGCATCTCGCCTTCGGCCACCGGCTGCTCCAGCATCGGCAATGCCTGCCATTTATGCAGGGCGCTGTTGAGCAGGGAAGAGGAGAGGGAGGCCAGACGATGCTCGTTAGCCAGATCCAGACCGGCGGAGTTGCTCCGGCCGCTGCCGTAGAGATCGCGCGGCAGCGGAATTTTCGGGTGCGGCAGACCGGCCTGGCCTTCCTGCTGCGCCAGTTTTTCCACCGCGCTGACCGGGTCGGCCACCAGCTCGTCCAGCGGCAGGGTATTGTCCGCGATACGGTTGACGAAGGAGGTATTGGCGCCATTCTCCAGCAGACGACGCACCAGATACGCCAGCAGCGTCTCGTGGGTGCCCACCGGGGCGTAGATCCGGCACGGCCGGTTCAGTTTGCCGTCGGCGACTTTGCCCACCACCTGCTCGTACAGCGGTTCGCCCATGCCGTGCAGGCACTGGAACTCATACTGGCCAGGGTAGTAGTTCTGGCCCGCCAGCTGGTAGATAGCCGCCAGAGTATGGGCGTTGTGAGTGGCGAACTGCGGATAAATCAGGTTCGGCACCGCCAGCAGCTTTTTCGCGCAGGCGAGATAGGAGACGTCGGTGTAAACCTTGCGGGTGTAGACCGGATAGCCTTCGAGACCTTCCATCTGCGCGCGTTTGATTTCGCTGTCCCAGTAAGCGCCTTTCACCAGACGGATCATCAGGCGACGACGGCTGCGGGTGGCGAGATCGATCAGCGCGTCGATGACGAACGGGCAGCGCTTCTGGTAGGCCTGAATAACAAAACCGATGCCGTTCCAGCCCGCCAGCTCCGGCTCGAAGCACAGTTTTTCCAGCAGGTCGAGGGAGATCTCGAGACGGTCGGCCTCTTCAGCATCGATGTTAATGCCGATGTCATACTGGCGCGCCAGCAGGGTCAGCGATTTCAGACGCGGATAGAGCTCTTCCATCACCCGGTCATACTGGGCGCGGCTGTAGCGCGGGTGCAGAGCCGAGAGCTTAATGGAGATGCCCGGGCCTTCATAAATGCCGCGGCCGTTGGAAGCTTTGCCGATGGCATGGATCGCCTGCTGATAAGAGACCATATAGGCCTGGGCGTCGGCGGCGGTCAGGGCCGCTTCGCCGAGCATATCGTAGGAGTAGCGGAAACCTTTATCTTCCAGCTTGCGGGCGTTAGCCAGCGCTTCGGCGATGGTTTCCCCGGTGACGAACTGCTCGCCCATCAGGCGCAT
Organism: Klebsiella sp. M041; assembly: GCF_059759695.1. Lineage (NCBI taxonomy): Bacteria > Pseudomonadati > Pseudomonadota > Gammaproteobacteria > Enterobacterales > Enterobacteriaceae > Klebsiella > Klebsiella sp. M041. The sequence continues at coordinate 98,000 of NZ_JCAXWU010000004.1, read as the reverse complement.
CGCCATATCCACGCCCTTGCGGATCAGCGGTTCGCCGCTCTTGCCGATGATGCGGTTCAGCGAGCGTGAGAGGCTGGTTTCGTTGTGGGTGGAGACCAGTTTGCCGGTGAACAGCAGCCCCCAGGTGGCGGCATTGACGAACAGCGACGGGCTGCGGCCGATATGCGACTGCCAGTTGCCGTTGCTGATTTTGTCGCGGATCAGCGCATCGCGGGTGGCTTTATCCGGAATACGCAGCAGGGCTTCCGCCAGGCACATCAGCGCCACCCCTTCCTGTGAGGAGAGGGAGAACTCCTGCAGCAGACTCTGCACCATGCCGGCGCGGCCGCTGGCGGTCTTCTGGTTGCGCAGTTTTTCCGCCAGCTGATACGCCAGCTTATGCGCCTGCTCGCCCAGCGGCTGCGGCAGTCGGGCCTGCTCCAGCAGCATCGGCACCGCGTCGGTTTCCGGGCGACGCCAGGCGGCGGTGATCGCCGCGCGGCTTACCGACTGCGGCAGGATCTGCTCGGCGAATTCGAGGAACGGCTGATACGGCTCTTCCGCCGGGGAACCCGCTTCATCGCTTTCATTGGCGGCCCCGGAGAGCAGCGCCGGCAGTTCGGGCAGCGTTTCGTCGTTCTCCAGCTTTTCCAGATAGTTGAAGATGGCCTGCTTAATCAGCCAGTGCGGCGTGCGGTCAATGCGGCTCGCAGCGGACTTAATGCGCTCGCGGGTTGCGTCGTCAAGCTTAACACCCATGGTGGTGGTGCCCATGCTCAAAACTCCTGTCATTTATCGTTAGGCTTATGCGGTTGCCTGGAAATATCCACTATGTTGCAACTTTGTGCAACCTTGTTAATTGAGGCGTGTGACGAAAGCCGTGAAATGGCGGATTTGTTAAAAATAGTGCCTAAAATAGCAGAATTTTAACCCCGGGCTCATAGGGTATTTGTATGCGTGAGTTAACACTTTTGTTTGGTGCAACCTTTAAAAACGTGAGAGAGTGCAACCTCTCGCAAATTGACGTTTTGCGCCGTCGGTTTTTCGTGTAAATGCTGTGTTAAATCGTTTGTGAAAAACCGAAGCTTCCGTCAGGATACGGTCGCCCAATTAAACAATGCGCCATTACCCCGTTCCGGTAGTGGAAAAAAACGACGAAGTTGGACGCTGTCGATAAAAATTCTGGAGACTTTGCATGGCTATTAGCACACCGATGCTGGTGACATTTATTATTTATATTCTTGGTATGGTATTGATAGGGTTTATTGCCTGGCGTTCGACCAAAAACTTTGATGATTATATTCTCGGGGGACGCAGTCTGGGGCCATTTGTGACCGCGCTTTCCGCCGGCGCCTCGGACATGAGCGGCTGGCTGCTGATGGGCCTGCCGGGCGCCATTTTCCTCTCCGGGATTTCCGAAAGCTGGATCGCCATCGGCTTAACGCTGGGGGCGTGGGTTAACTGGAAGCTGGTAGCCGGGCGCCTGCGCGTGCATACCGAGGTGAATAATAACGCCCTGACGCTGCCCGATTATTTTACCGGCCGTTTTGAAGATAAAAGCCGGGTGCTGAGAATTATTTCAGCGCTGGTTATTCTGCTGTTCTTTACCATCTATTGCGCCTCGGGAATTGTGGCGGGGGCGCGTCTGTTTGAAAGCACCTTCGGCATGAGTTATGAAACCGCGCTGTGGGCCGGCGCGGCGGCAACGATTATCTATACCTTTGTCGGCGGCTTCCTCGCCGTCAGCTGGACGGATACCGTGCAGGCCAGCCTGATGATTTTCGCGCTGATCCTCACCCCGGTGATCGTGATTATTTCCGTCGGCGGCTTTGGCGATTCGCTGGAAGTCATTAAGCAAAAGAGCATCGAAAATATCGACATGCTGAAAGGGCTGAATTTCGTGGCGATTATTTCGCTGATGGGCTGGGGACTGGGTTATTTCGGTCAGCCGCATATTCTGGCGCGCTTTATGGCGGCGGATTCGCACCACAGCATCGTCCACGCGCGTCGCATTAGTATGACCTGGATGATCCTCTGCCTCGCCGGGGCAGTGGCCGTCGGCTTCTTTGGTATCGCCTACTTCAATAGCAACCCGAGCCTGGCGGGCGCGGTTAACCAGAATGCCGAGCGCGTGTTTATCGAACTGGCGCAAATCCTGTTTAACCCATGGATTGCCGGGATCCTGCTGTCGGCGATTCTGGCGGCGGTGATGTCCACCCTGAGCTGTCAGCTGCTGGTCTGCTCCAGCGCGATTACCGAAGACCTGTATAAAGCCTTCCTGCGTAAAAACGCCGGTCAGAAAGAGCTGGTGTGGGTGGGCCGGATGATGGTGCTGGTGGTTGCCCTGGTGGCGATTGCCCTGGCGGCCAATCCGGAAAACCGCGTGCTGGGTCTGGTGAGCTATGCCTGGGCCGGCTTCGGCGCCGCCTTTGGTCCGGTGGTGCTGTTCTCGGTGATGTGGTCGCGCATGACCCGTAACGGCGCGCTGGCCGGGATGGTGATTGGCGCCCTGACCGTGATCGTCTGGAAGCAGTTTGGCTGGCTGGGCCTGTATGAAATTATTCCGGGCTTTGTCTTCGGCAGCATCGGGATCGTGGTCTTTAGCCTGCTGGATAAAGCGCCGTCGGCCAGCATGCAGCAGCGCTTCGCCGAAGCGGATGCCCACTACCATACGCCGCCGCCGGTACGCGCCACGGCTGAGTAAGATCAACTGATGTTCACGAGCCCGCCGCTGGCGGGCTTTTTTTTGCCTGTTGCCGGGCTGGAATATTATAACCCTTGCTAATTATTTGAAAATCCGCTGATATTTCCTGACTAATAACAATGAGGATAGCAAAGATGACGTTCAGACAGGGTGCAATGGCGCTGGTGCTGGCAGGGTTACTCAGCGGCTGCGCGGCGGGTGGAAGTTCGTCGACCAGCGCGCCGAAGCCCGGCGCCTGCCCGGCGGATCAGTCCATGGTGCAAACCACGCTTTACTTCGGCCTGAGCCGCCCGGCGGGGAAAGACATCACCCCTGATGAGTGGCAACAGTTTGTCGACCGCGACGTCACGCCGCGTTTTCGCGACGGGCTGACGGTGTTTGACGCTCGCGGCCAGTGGCTGGGTCAGAATGGACAGGTGGTGCGGGAGCAGAGTAAGGCGCTGATGGTGATCCATGGCAACGACGCGCAGAGCGAGGCCGGTATTGAGGCGCTGCGCCAGGGCTATAAATTACGGTTCGCGCAGGAGTCGGTGATGCGTGTCGACCAGCCGGTCTGCGTACAGTTCTGAGTTAACGGCGGGGGTAGCCCCGCCGTTTGTCTTACAGCACCAGCCCGGCGAAGCTGGCCGAAAGCAGGCTCACCAGCGTGGCGCTATACACCAGCCGCAGGCCGAAGCGGGAGACGATATTGCCCTGCGGTTCATTCAGGCCTTTGATCGCCCCGGCGATAATGCCGATCGAGGCAAAGTTGGCAAACGACACCAGAAAGACCGAGAGAATGCCAAGCCCGCGCGGCGTCATGCTGGCGGCAATCTTTTGCAGCTCAATCATCGCCACAAATTCGTTCGCGACCAGCTTGGTGGCCATGATGCTGCCGGCGTTCAGCGCATCGCTCAGCGGAATGCCGATAAGCCAGGCCAGCGGATAGAAGACGTAGCCGAGGATCTGCTGGAAGCTGAGGCCAAACAGGGTAGCGAACAGCGCGTTAATGGCGCTGATCAGCGCGATAAAGCCGATCAGCATCGCCAGAATAATCATCGCCACCTTAAAGCCGGCCAAAATATATTCCCCGAGCATTTCAAAGAAACTCTGCGATTCATGCAGCTTCTCCAGCTTTATTTCCTGCTCGCTGCCCGGCCGCGTCGGGTTAATCACCGACAGCACGATAAAGGTGCTGAACATATTCAGGATCAGCGCCGCGACGACGTATTTGGCGTCCTGCATGGTCATATAGGCGCCGACGATCGACAGCGATACGGTCGACATGGCCGTCGCCGCCATGGTGAACAGACCCCGCGAGGAGAGGTCGCCCAGCACGCCTTTGTAGGCGATGAAGTTTTCTGACTGGCCGAGGATCAGTGAGCTGACGGCGTTAAAAGATTCCAGCTTACCCATGCCGTTGACCTTCGACAGCAGGGTGCCAATGACGCGAATAAAAATCGGCAGGATCCGCCAGTGCTGGAGAATACCAATCAGCGCGGAAATAAACACAATCGGACACAGGACGCCAAGGAAAATAAAGGCTAAGCCTTTTTCGCTCATGCCGCCAAAGACGAAATTGGTCCCTTCGGCGGCAAAGCCTAATAGCGAAGCAAAAAAGCCGGAGATATTTTTCACCAGCCACAGGCCGCTTTCGGCGTGCAGGAAAAAGAAAGCGAGCGCTATTTCGATAATAATCAACTGGAGAATATAACGAATACGAATTTTTTGTCTGTCATAGCTGACAAGCCAGGCCAGGGCGAGGATCACCGCCAGCGCCAGCAGGAAATGAAAAAATGCAGTCATGTTGTACTTTTCGCAGGTCAATAAGGCCGCCATTTAGCCATAGCCGCTGCGACGGGTAAATATCTGACGTAAAAAATCCTTTGCTTATTCTTTTCCCTCATAACAGGCGAATATTTTCATAAGTCATTATTTGCCAGCGATTTATTTACAACTGATCATCATTCTCTGCACATTTTGCTTGTGTTTCTGAGTATTGTAATGATAATCACTATCATAAATATTACCTGTTTTTGCATTCGTTGACGGTGCTTTACATTTAAGGGTATTGGCATGTTTGTCCCATTTCTCATTATGTTACGCGAAGGCCTGGAGGCGGCGCTGATTGTCAGCCTGATCGCCAGCTATCTGAAACGCACCCAGCGCGGCAACTGGATTGGCGTGATGTGGATTGGCGTGATCCTCGCGGCGGCGCTGTGTCTTGGCTTAGGCATTTTTATCAACGAAACCACTGGTGAATTTCCTCAGCGTGAACAGGAGCTGTTCGAAGGGATCGTCGCGGTCATCGCGGTGGTGATCCTGACGTGGATGGTCTTCTGGATGCGCAATGTCTCACGCAACGTCAAGCAGCAGCTGGAACAGGCCGTGGACAAGGCGCTACAGCGCGGAAATCACCATGGCTGGGCGCTGGTGATGATGGTCTTTTTCGCGGTCGCCCGTGAGGGGCTGGAGTCGGTCTTCTTTCTGCTGGCGGCATTCCAGCAGGATGTCGGCATCTGGCCGCCGCTGGGGGCGCTGCTGGGGCTGGCCACGGCTATCGTGCTGGGCTTCCTGCTCTACTGGGGCGGTATCCGTCTCAACCTCGGCGTGTTCTTCAAATGGACCAGCCTGTTTATCCTGCTGGTGGCCGCTGGCCTGGCCGCGGGGGCGATCCGCGCCTTCCACGAGGCGGGCCTGTGGAACCTGTTCCAGGAGACCGCCTTCGATCTGAGCGCTGTGCTGTCGACGCATACGCTGTTCGGCACGCTGCTGGAAGGGATCTTCGGCTACCAGGAGACGCCAAGCGTCAGCGAAGTGGCTGTTTATCTGCTTTATCTGATCCCGGCGCTGGTGCTGTTTGCGCTGCCGCCGCGAAATAATACGACTGCCTCGCGGGCTGCCTGACCGGGCGCTGCGAGCTTATAAGCGACACTCTACTTACCGAAAGGGATGATCATGATGATTCATTTTCGCCGTAATGCGCTGCGGGTGACCGTGGCCGCGCTGCTCTGCTCTGCATTCGGTGCTCAGGCTGCGGATATCCCGCAGGTCAAAGTCACCGTCAACGATAAACAGTGCGAGCCGATGCAGGTGACCGTTAACGCGGGTAAAACCCAGTTTATTATTCAGAACCACAGCCAGAAAGCGCTGGAGTGGGAGATTCTGAAAGGGGTCATGGTGGTGGAAGAGCGTGAGAACATCGCGCCGGGCTTTACCCAGAAGCTCACCGCGAACCTGCAGCCGGGCGAATATGACATGACCTGCGGCCTGCTCACCAACCCGAAAGGCAAACTGATCGTCACCGGCGCCGCCACCAAAGACGCGGCGAAAGCCGATGCGGTGCTGAGCCTCGGCGAAGCGATCACCGCTTACAAAGCCTATGTGACGGCGGAAACCGCGCAGCTGGTCAGCGGCACCAAAGCCTTTACCGACGCGGTGAAAGCGGGCGATATCGAGAAAGCGAAAGCGCTGTACGCCCCGACGCGCCAGCATTACGAGCGCATCGAGCCGATCGCCGAGCTGTTCTCTGACCTTGACGGCAGCATCGACGCCCGCGAAGACGACTTCGAGAAAAAAGCGGAAGATCCGAAATTCACCGGTTTCCACCGTCTGGAAAAGGCGCTGTTTGGCGATAACAGTGTCAAGGGCATGGAAAAATACGCCGATCAGCTGAACAGCGATGTGCTGGAGCTGCAAAAACGCATCAGCGAGCTGGCGTTCCCGCCGTCAAAAGTCGTGGGCGGTGCGGCAGGATTAATTGAAGAAGTCGCGGCCAGCAAGATCAGCGGTGAAGAAGATCGCTACAGCCATACCGACCTGTGGGACTTCCAGGCCAATATTGACGGCGCGCAGAAAATTGTCGACCTGCTGCGCCCGCAGCTGCAAAAAGAGAACAGCGCGCTGCTGGCGAAAGTGGACGCCAACTTTAAGAAAGTGGACAGTATCCTCAGCAAATACCGCACCAAAGACGGTTTCGAAACTTACGATAAGCTGACCACCGCTGACCGTAATGCGCTGAAAGGGCCGATCACCACCCTGGCGGAAGATCTGGCTCAGCTGCGCGGGATCCTGGGTCTGGACTAAGTCGATGGCACAACAGAAACCACACGACGTGAACGAGCCGTCACGTCGCCGCTTATTGAAAGGGATCGGCGCGCTTGGCGGCGCGCTGGCCATCACCGGCGGCTGCCCGGTGGCGCATGCGGCAAAAGCGGAAAGCTCCCCCGGGACGCTCGCACCCGACGCGCGTCAGGAAAAACAGCCATTCTACGGCCGGCATCAGGCGGGCATTCTGACGCCACAGCAGGCCTCGATGATGCTGGTGGCGTTCGACGTGCTGGCGTCAGATAAAGCCGACCTCGAGCGTCTGTTCCGGCTGCTGACCCAGCGTATCGCCTTTTTAACCCACGGCGGCCCGGCGCCGGATACGCCTAATCCCCGGCTGCCGCCGATGGATTCCGGCATCTTAGGGCCGTGGATTGCCCCGGATAACCTGACCATCACCGTCTCGGTCGGCCATTCGCTGTTTGATGAGCGCTTTGGCCTCGCGGATAAAGTGCCGAGAAAACTGCAGCCGATGACTCGCTTCCCCAATGATTCGCTGGATGCCGCCCTGTGCCATGGCGACCTGCTGCTGCAGATCTGCGCCAATACTCAGGATACGGTGATCCACGCCCTGCGCGATGTCATCAAACATACGCCGGATTTGCTCAGCGTGCGCTGGAAGCGGGAAGGGTTTATCTCCGATAGCGCGGCGCGCAGCAAAGGCAAAGAGACCCCCATCAACCTGCTGGGTTTTAAAGACGGCACCGCTAATCCGGCGAGCCATGACAGCGCGCTGATGGATCAGGTCGTGTGGGTAACGGCGGATCAGGACGAGCCGGCCTGGGCCGTGGGCGGCAGCTATCAGGCGGCGCGCATCATCCAGTTTCACGTCGAGTTCTGGGACCGGACGCCGCTGAAAGAGCAGCAGACGATCTTTGGCCGCGACAAACACACCGGAGCGCCGCTGGGGATGAAAAACGAGCACGATACCCCGGATTACAGCAACGATCCTGGCGGCGAGACGATCGCGCTGGATAGCCATATTCGTCTGGCCAATCCTCGCACGCCGGAAACCCAGTCCAGCCTGATGATGCGCCGCGGCTACAGCTATTCGCTGGGCGTCACTAACGCCGGGCAACTGGATATGGGGCTGTTGTTCGTTTGCTATCAGCACGATCTGGAAAAGGGTTTTCTGACGGTGCAGAAACGGCTTAACGGCGAGGCGCTGGAGGAGTACGTCAAACCCATTGGCGGGGGCTACTTCTTTGTTTTACCCGGCGTAGTGGATGACAAGCACTACCTGGGACAGACGCTGCTGCAGGCCTGATACCGACCCTGTCCGCAAGGGCAGGGCGTTTTCTGCTGTTTTTCTCATTTTTCTTATATTTCCTGCCATGTGTTATATTTCTGTAATACAAATGACCGATAGTCTCCTACACTTGCTTAAGAACTATTTGTTGCGTCATTGTGAAAAATAAGTTGCATTAAGAATCTTTTTTGATGTACTTATTACATACGCGGTAGTTCCCGGCAGTGTGACGTTTCACTATGGAGATCGCGAATGGTAAGGTCCCGTACCGGACAACGTAAAACCACAGACCGTACTCTTCAGCACGGAAGCCCCGCTTCCGGCAGCGATTTTCTCACTCTTTCTCCCTCCGCTTCGAATTATTATCACCTTGGCAGGGTACGCGGTGCGCGTAGCCGCGACTCGTTGTCAGTTCTACCGGCAAGCAATGGCTTACAAGGAAGCCAAACCTCAATCGTTCGTGCGCATAGTCGCGTCGATGTTGACGCGTGTGATGTAAACCTACAACGCAAGGTGCTATCCATGGGAAGACAAAAAGCAGTGATCAAAGCTCGTCGTGAAGCAAAACGTGTGCTGAGACGGGATTCACGCAGTCATAAGCAGCGTGAAGAAGAATCGGTCACATCGCTTGTGCAAATGAGTGGCGTAGAAGCAATTGGCATGGCGCGGGACAGCCGTGATACTTCCCCAATTGAGGCGCGCAATGAGGCTCAGGCGCATTATCTGAATGCCATCGACAATAAACAGCTGATTTTCGCCACCGGCGAAGCCGGATGCGGCAAGACCTGGATTAGTGCGGCGAAGGCAGCGGAAGCGCTGATCCATAAGGATGTGGACAGAATTATTGTTACCCGTCCCGTTCTGCAGGCCGACGAAGATCTCGGCTTCTTACCGGGAGATATCGCCGAGAAGTTCGCGCCCTATTTCCGACCGGTTTATGACGTGCTGGTGAAAAGGTTGGGGGCTTCCTTTATGCAGTACTGCCTGCGTCCGGAAATCGGCAAGGTGGAAATCGCGCCGTTCGCCTATATGCGCGGACGTACCTTTGAAAATGCGGTGGTGATTCTGGACGAGGCCCAGAACGTGACCGCAGCGCAAATGAAGATGTTTTTAACCCGCCTCGGGGAGAACGTGACGGTCATCGTCAATGGCGATATCACCCAGTGCGACTTGCCCTCTGGTGTGAGATCTGGCCTAAGTGATGCGCTGGCGCGTTTTGAGGAAGACGAGATGATCGGCATCGTGCGTTTCACCACCGATGACTGCGTGCGCTCGGCCCTCTGTCAGCGGACGCTGAAAGCCTATTATTGATCGTCATACTGTGAGCAAGGCCCGGGCTAGCCCGGGCTTTGTTGTTTTGATCTTTGCGACAGTCTGAAGTGCGGATAAACTTTCTGTTTTGAGGGATCCATCGCTGTAGGTGATAGAATTTCTTCTCTGTAATACAAGAATATCTGCTTTGCTATACATAAGCGCCTTTCTAATAATTTCTTTCGTCTTACGCCGTTTTACTCATTTAATTGTATGGATACTTGTAAGGGAAGCTCTATGGTCGTACATGGGAAAGTTATCAAGTTATTAATTACTATTTTGATGGTGGGGTTGTCATCTGCTGCTTATAGTAAAGATTATCAGGCAGGGAAAAACTTCACTGTCATTAATTCTACTGTTAAGCAACCGCCGCAACTGGTTGAGTTTTTTTCCTTCTACTGCGGACCTTGTTATGCGTTTGCAGAGCGCATCAATGTTGATACAGCTATCAGAAAGCGCCTGCCCGCCGATATGAAACTGGAAAAATACCATGTCAGCCAGATGGGACCTTTAGGACCAGCATTAACAGAAGCATGGGCCGTAGCACAATATGCTGGGGTAGATGGCAAGGTGGAAAAGTTATTGTTTGAAGGCTTACAGGTTAAGCGTGATATTAAAACGACAGCTGATATTATTAAGGTATTTAATCAACTTGGCATTACGTCCGAGAAATATGCCGAAATGCAAAGTAATTTTATGGTAAAAACTTTAATTGCCAGACAGGACAATCTGGTCGAAAAAATGAAAGTAAGTGGTACGCCTTCTTTTTATGTTTCAGGGAAATATCATATTAACAATGCATCACTCGCGCAAGATGACTATGATACCTATGCAGAGGATATGGCGAATCTGGTTTTATTTTTGCTTAACAAATCCCAGTGACGTGAAGTGAGATAGTTTCATTCGGATTGTCTTTTTCGTTCTGTCCAGGTGGTTGCGCCAGTTGTCGAACCCCGGTCGGGGGTTCTCATCCCCCCGGCGGGTGCCACATGCGAAAAAAAAGCCCGTACTTGCGTACGAGCTCTTCTTAAAATATGGCGGTGAGGGGGGGATTGACTCGCTTCGCTCGCCCCTGCGGGGCAGCCCGCTCGCGGGCTCGCGGTCTGTCCAACTGGCTGCGCCAGTTGTCGAACCCCGGTCGGGGGTTCTCATCCCCCCCAGCGGAGAATATAAAAGAAAAGAGCCTGTACTTGCGTACAGGCTCTCATCTCGAATATGGCGGTGAGGGGGGGATTGACTCGCTTCGCTCGCCCCTGCGGGGCAGCCCGCTCGCAGGCTCGCGGTCTGTCCAACTGGCGTTGCCAGTTGTCGAACCCCGGTCGGGGGTTCTCATCCCCCCCAGCGGAGAATATAAAAGAAAAGAGCCCGTACTTACGTACAGGCTCTCATCTCGAATATGGCGGTGAGGGGGGGATTCGAACCCCCGATACGTTGCCGTATACACACTTTCCAGGCGTGCTCCTTCAGCCACTCGGACACCTCACCATATTGTCTTGCTGCTCACCTTGGGTGGGCAACGGGGCGCTACTATAGGGAGTTGCGTTTAAACGGTCAAGCATAATTTCTTCTTTCTTTACCGACCGCTCACGCAATGAACAACGCCCCGCTGCGACGTAGCGGGGCAGGCGTTTTAGCGCTGGGAATCAAGCTGTTCGTTATTCTTCACGACGTCCTGCGCTTTGCTATAGCTTTCGATCAGCAGCTGGTAGGCCGGGAAGACTTTGGTGTACACCTCCGCCCATTCTGCGGCGTCCGGGCGATTCCAGGTACGCTGCAGCTCAGAGGCGACGGCGGCGGTATCCATCGGCACTACGCCGGCCTGTACCACGCGAGCCAGGGTGATCTCCTGCGCCATTTTGCTGTAGGTGCCGGAAGCGTCAATCACGGCGAACACTTTATAACCGTCGGCGACGGCGGCAATCGCCGGGAAGGCCATGCAGACGCTGGTGATGGTCCCGGCGATAATCAGCGTTTTGCGACCGGTCGCTTTCACCGCGGCGACGAATTCCGGGTTATCCCAGGCGTTGATCTCGCCTTTACGGGCGATGTATTTCGCATGCGGCGCGTTCTCATGAATCTCCGGGATCAGCGGACCGTTCGGCCCCTGCGGCACGGAAGCGGTGGTGATCACCGGGATCCCGGCAAGCGAGGCCATCTTCGCCAGCGCGGCGGCGCGAGCGCGCAGCTCTGGCATCGGCATATCGCCGACGGTCTGGAACAGGCCGCTCTGGTGGTCAATCAACAGCATGGCGGTATCGTTGACATCAATCACCGGACGAGCACCGTTAAAGTTAGCGGGAGTAGACATAGTATTCACCTCAATGAGTTAGATTTGGCCAAAGCGGCCGCTGTTAAAATCGCGAACGGCTTCTGCGATCTGTGTTTTGTTATTCATGACAAAGGGGCCATAGCCCACAATCGGCTCCTGCAGCGGTTCGCCGGCCATCAGCAGAACTTTTGCCTGGGTTGTCGCCTCCAGGTGCAGTGCGTCTCCTGCCTGGCTCAGGACGGCGAGCTGGCCTTCGCGGGCGGGTTCGAAACCGTTGATGATCACTTCCCCTTCCAGTACCACCAGCGCAGTACTCCAGCCTTCCGGCTGGCGCAGCGTGAGGTCGTGCCCCTGATTCAGCTGCAGATCCCACACGTTAAGCGGTGAGAAGGTATGGGCCGGGCCGCTGACGTCGTCATACTGGCCGGCAATAACCCGAACCTGTCCGGCGCCATTCGCCAGCGCGGCGGTGGGGATTGTCCCGGCGGTAATGCTCTGGTAGCCGGGGGCCGTCATTTTGTCTTTGGCGGGCAGGTTGACCCACAGCTGGATCATCTTCAGCTCGCCGCCGCTGCGGGTGAAGGCCTCCGAGTGGAACTCTTCGTGCAGGATCCCGGCGCCGGCCGTCATCCATTGCACGTCGCCTGGGCCGATCACCCCGCCGCGTCCGGTGGAGTCACGATGCTCTACTTCACCGGCGTAGACGATAGTGACGGTTTCGAATCCGCGATGCGGATGCTCACCGACGCCGCGTTTATCGCTGCCTGCCGGGAAGGTGTACGGCCCGGCATAGTCGAGCAGTAAGAAGGGGCTCAACTGCTGGCCGTGCGTCTGATAGGAAAACATCGAACGAACCGGGAAGCCGTCGCCTACCCAATGCTGCGCAGGCGCGGTGTAGACTCCTGTAATCTGTTTCATGGCTTTCTCCTGTGTATCGGTATCTGATGTAAATAAGCTTATATCCGGGACGACGTATGCGGTAGTGAGCAAAAATGACCTATACTGTTCCAAAAATGGAACAATGGAACAATGGAACAATGGAACAATGGAACAATGGAACAATGGAACAATGGAACAATGGAACAATGGAGGAAGGATGCAGGATCTCAATGACTTCGCCTGGTTTGTCCAGGTCGTGGATCATGGCGGTTTCGCCGCGGCGGGGCGAGCGCTTGACCAGCCGAAATCCAAGCTCAGCCGCCGTATTGCGCAACTCGAGGAGCGGTTGGGCGTGCGTTTGATTCAGCGAACCACTCGCCAGTTCGCGGTCACCGAGGTCGGGCAGACCTTTTACCAGCATTGCAAAGCGATGCTGATTGAGGCCGAGGCGGCGCAGCAGGCGGTCGACACGCTGCGCGCCGAGCCGCGCGGCAGCGTCAGGATCACCTGTCCGGTCACCTTGCTGCATGTCCATATCGGACCGATGCTGGCGCGATTTATGGCGCGCTATCCCGGGGTAACATTGCATCTTGAGGCGACCAACCGCCGGGTGGATGTGGTCGGTGAGGGCATTGATGTGGCGATCCGCGTCCGTCCCCGGCCAATCGAGGACAGCGACCTGGTGATGCGCGTGCTGGCGGACCGCGGGCACCGGCTGGTGGCCAGTTCGCAGCTGATTTCCCGGCTCGGACGCCCGCAGGCGCCGTCTGAGCTGAGCGACTGGCCGGGGCTCAGCCTGGGGGCGAACAAGCATCAGCATAAATGGCAGCTTACCGGGCCTGAAGGGGCAAGGGCGGAGGTGTATTTCACGCCGCGAATGGTGACCACCGATATGCTGGCGCTGCGCGAGGCGGCGATAGCCGGCGTGGGGGTGGTGCAGCTTCCTTTATTGATGGTGCGCGATCAGCTGGCGTCAGGGGAGTTAGAGGTGGTACTGGATGAGTGGCAGCCGCGGCGGGAAGTGATCCATGCGGTATTTGCCTCCCGGCGCGGGCTGCTGCCCTCCGTTAGAGCGCTGGTGGATTACCTCAGCGAAGAGTATCAGCGAATGGAGGAGGATTAGCTTCGGGATTCGCTTTTCCCGGGGGGCGTCCCCCCAGCGGAGAATATAAAAGAAAAGAGCCCGTACTTGCGTACAGGCTCTCATCTCGAATATGGCGGTGAGGGGGGGATTGACTCGCTTCGCTCGCCCCTGCGGGGCAGCCCGCTCGCGGGCTCGCGGTCTGTCCAACTGGCTGCGCCAGTTGTCGAACCCCGGTCGGGGATTCTCATCCCCCCCCGGCGGGTGGCACATGCGAAAAAAAAAGCCCGTACTTGCGTACGAGCTCTTCTTAAAATATGGCGGTGAGGGGGGGATTGACTCGCTTCGCTCGCCCCTGCGGGGCAGCCCGCTCGCGGGCTCGCGGTCTGTCCAACTGGCTGCGCCAGTTGTCGAACCCCAGTCGGGGGTTCTCATCCCCCCCGGCTGGTGGCACATGCGAAAAAAAAGCCCGTACTTGCGTACGAGCTCTTCTTAAAATATGGCGGTGAGGGGGGGATTCGAACCCCCGATACGTTGCCGTATACACACTTTCCAGGCGTGCTCCTTCAGCCACTCGGACACCTCACCATATTGTCTTTCCCGTTGTTGTCGGGAACGGGCGCTAATGTAGGGAAATACGTATCGCCCGTCAATCAACTTTTTGCAAAATCAGCGCGTTTAGACAAACTTCGAACAACTTGCTCCTTAAACGTGCGAAATCCGTTTTTTTTGTCGCCACTCCCTTTTCACTTTGCGACAAGGGGAAATTTGCTATGCTGGCAAACCAATAGAAAACAATGAGTAAAATAAGACGCCAGCATTAACCTGCCCCGGGCGTTTGCTATCAGGAGCCCCTATGGAGATTATTTTTTACCATCCGACCTTTGATACCCAATACTGGATCCGAGAGCTGGAAAAGCAGTTACCCGGCGCGAGAGTGCGCGAATGGAAAGCGGGCGATAACCAGCCGGCGGACTATGCCCTGGTCTGGCATCCACCGGTAGAGATGCTGCAGGGCAGGGCGCTGAAGGCCGTGTTCGCCCTTGGGGCGGGGGTGGATTCGATCCTCAGTAAGCTGCGCGATCATCCGGATATGTTGCCCCTGTCGATCCCGCTGTTTCGCCTCGAAGATACGGGCATGGGACGACAGATGCAGGAGTATGCGGTGAGCCAGGTTCTGCACTGGTTCCGCCGGTTCGATGACTATCAGGCGCAGAAGCTGGCGTCCCGCTGGCAGCCGTTGCCTGAGTATCTTGCCGACGATTTCACCGTCGGGATTATGGGCGCCGGCGTGCTGGGGGCGAAGGTGGCGGAAAGCCTGCAACCCTGGGGATTCCCGCTTCGCGTCTGGAGCCGTAGCCGCAAAGCCTGGCCGCAGGTGCAGAGCTTTGCCGGCCAGGCCGAGCTGGGCACATTCCTGCAGGGGACCCGCGTGCTGATCAACCTGCTGCCGAACACCGCTGAAACCGTCGGCATTATTAACCAGACGCTGCTGGCGCAGCTGCCGGATGAGAGCTATGTCCTAAACCTTGCCCGCGGCGTGCATGTCGTTGAAGAAGATCTGCTGGCGGCGCTGAACAGCGGTAAGCTCAAAGGGGCAATGCTCGATGTCTTCAGTCGCGAACCGTTGCCCCAGGAGAGCCCGCTTTGGGCGCACCCGCGGGTGGCCATGACTCCCCACGTGGCGGCAGTCACCCGCCCGATGGAGGCCATTGCCTACATCGCCGGGACCATTAGCCGCCTGGAGCGAGGGGAACCGGTTAGCGGTCAGGTCGATCGTCAGCGCGGTTATTAAGGTAAGCAAACCCCGCCACGGCGGGGTTTTTGCTAATCAAGCGCCCGGATTCCTGCTATTCTTGCGGCAAACAGAAGAGGAGAATGTGATGTATCCCGTTGACCTGCACATGCATACCGTCGCCAGCACCCACGCCTACAGCACCCTGCACGATTATATTGCGGAAGCAAAGCGTAAAGGGATCAAACTCTTCGCCATTACCGATCACGGCCCGGACATGGCGGATGCTCCGCACTACTGGCATTTCGTTAATATGCGCATCTGGCCCCGTCTGGTGGACGGTGTGGGGATCCTGCGCGGTATTGAATCGAATATTAAAAATATCGAAGGCGAGATCGACTGTTCCGGGCCGATGTTGACGTCGCTCGATCTGATCATCGCCGGATTCCACGAGCCGGTGTTTCCGCCGCAGGATAGCGCCACCCATACGCAGGCGATGATTGCCGCGATGGCCAGCGGTAAAGTGCATATGATTAGCCATCCGGGTAATCCGAAATTCCCGGTGGATATCCCGGCCATTGCCGAAGCGGCGGCCCGTTACCAGGTGGCGCTGGAGATCAATAACTCCTCTTTCGTTTCATCGCGCGTGGGCAGTGAAGATAACTGCCGGGCCATCGCCGCCGCGGTGCGCGACGCCGGAGGGTGGGTGGCGCTGGGCTCGGACTCTCACACTGCGTTTACCCTCGGAGAGTTTACCGAATGCCGCAAGATCCTCGATGCTGTCGATTTTCCGGAGGAGAGGATCCTCAACGTTTCTCCGCGTCGCCTGCTCGACTTCCTCGAGTCGCGTGGTATGCCGGCGATCCCGGAATTTGCTGACCTTTAATTTGTATAACTGGAATAACTGAATGAACGAGTTTTCAATCCTCTGCCGCGTGCTGGGTTCGCTGTATTACCGTCAACCGCAGGACCCGCTGCTGGTGCCGCTGTTTACCCTGATCCGCGAGGGCAAACTGGCCGCCAGCTGGCCGCTGGAACAGGACGAGCTGCTGGCGCGTCTGCAGAAAAGCTGTGAAATGCAGTCCCTGGCGACGGACTATAATGCGCTGTTCGTCGGTGAAGCCTGCAGCGTCCCGCCGTACCGTAGCGCGTGGGTGGAGGGTTCCTCGGAAGCGGAGGTCCGGGCTTTTCTGAGCGAGCATGGCATCCCGACGGGAGAAGGTCCGGCGGATCATCTCGGATCACTGCTGCTGGCCGCCTCCTGGCTGGAGGATCATGCCACAGAAGAGCAGAGCGAGACGCTGGAGCGCCTGTTTGCCGACTATATCCTGCCGTGGTGCGGGACAATGCTGGGGAAAGTCGAAGCGCATGCGCACACAGCGTTCTGGCGCACGATGGCGCCGTTGACCCGCGACGCCATCGCCGCGATGTGGGACGAGCTTCAGGAAGAAGATGAGCAATAAAATGTGATTTAAGTCACTATTTTAATGTAACTGAAATTAGCTTCATTCATATAGTGTGTTTTAGATCGCATTCTTCCGGCGCGTATCTGCTAGGATACGCGCCATGAACATACTCTTCGCAATCGCATTAACGACGGGCATTCTCTCCGGGATTTGGGGATGGGTGGCGGTCGCCCTCGGCCTGCTGAGCTGGGCCGGTTTTCTCGGCTGTACCGCCTATTTCGCCTGCCCGCAGGGCGGTCTGAAAGGTCTGGCCATCTCCTCCTGTACGGTAATGAGCGGCGTGGTCTGGGCGTTGGTGATTATCCACGGTAGCGCGCTGGCCCCGCAGCTGCAGATCCTCAGCTATATGATGACCGGCGTCGTGGCCTTTCTGATGTGCATCCAGGCGCGACAGACGCTGCTGTCGTTTGTCCCCGGCACCTTTATCGGCGCCTGCGCGACCTTCGCGGCAGACGGCGACTGGCGTCTGGTTATCCCTTCTCTGGCGCTGGGCCTGGTCTTTGGCTATGCCATGAAAAATAGTGGCCTGTGGCTGGCGGCCCGTGCGGATAAGCATAAATCGTTCGCCAATGACAACGCCTGAGCGGCGGGACGATAATAGCAACAGGACCCTCAGGGTCCTGTTTTTTTTACCTTCTTGTCGCCGGCGCGGCGGGATAATCTTGCTCCCGGGGGCGGGTATGCCCTAGTATCGGCAGAAAGCCGTATCTACGCGCTATGCCGACAGGAGGAGAAATGGCTGTTCAACCTGAAGTAATTCTCGGCGATATTACGACGCTTGATGTCGATGTGATTGTGAATGCGGCAAACCCCTCGCTGCTGGGCGGCGGCGGGGTGGATGGCGCGATCCACCGGGCGGCCGGTCCCGCGCTGCTGGCGGCCTGCAAGCAGGTGTTGCAGCAGCAGGGCGAATGTCCCCCTGGTCATGCGGTGATCACGATGGCGGGCGATCTTCCCGCCAGCGCGGTGATCCACACCGTGGGCCCGGTCTGGCACGGCGGCGACCGCATGGAGGCGCAAACCCTGGCCGATGCCTACAAAAACAGCCTGCAGCTGGCGGCGGCAAACAACTACCGCTCCATTGCGTTTCCGGCGATCAGCACCGGCGTGTATGGCTATCCGAAAGAGGAAGCGGCGGCGATCGCCGTGCGCACCGTGACCGCGTTTCTCACCCGCTATAACCCGCTTGAACGGGTCCTGTTCGTCTGTTTCGACGAGGAAACGGCGGCTATCTATCGTCGCCTGCTGGCGGCATACCCCTGATTCCGCAGAATAGGCTATGATAACCGCCGGTATTGACAGGAATGATGGATTGCAGGAGGGAGCAGGTGTCGGAAGGAAAAGTACAGCAGAAGCAGCAGGCGCGCCGCGCGGAGATCGTTGCCGCTGCGCAAAGATGTTTTGCGGCAAAGGGATTGCATGGCGCCTCTGTCGCTGATATCGCCCGCGAGGCGGGCCTGAGCGTCGGTCAGCTGTATCGCATTTTTGCCAGCAAGGAAGCGATCATCGAAGCGATTGTCAGCGAAATCGTCAACGCCAGGGTCGGGGAGATGATCGATGAGAACCACAATCTGGCGCGCAAAGCGGCGGTGCTGGCCGGCAGGATCCCGACTTCGGCAGCCACCAAAAGCGACAATTATCTGTTGATGGAAATTAACGCCGAAGCCTCGCGTAACCCACGCTTGCGCGAGATCCTGGTGCAGGCCGATCGGAGGTTGAAAGAGGAGGGCGGCCGTTTGTCGCAGCGCTATCATCCCGGTCTCGGCGATGCGCGACGCAATGCTGCTTCAGAGCTCATCGCCGTTCTGACGGAGGGGGCAGCCTACCGTTGTGAGCTGAGCGCCTCCACTCCGGTCGATAAAGCGGATTTAGAAGCCCTGTATAATATGATCTTCGACCGGCTGTTTGATGAGCAAGCGTAGCGCGGCACGCCTGGCGTGCCGCAAAGGCTAAAGGTTAGCTGGCCGAGGCCGGGGTTTTTGCCGGTTTGCTCATGGGTTTACCGGAGAACAGGAAACGCAGCAGCGGAATACGCAGATGAATTTCATACAGGATCAGGGCAATCCCCACTACAAAAACCAACCCGCCAATAAAGCCTAAGGTATTCGACTTAATGGCCGGGGTGATCCACGCCCCGTACAGCAGCGTCAGCGGATGGTGCACCAGGTAAATAAACAGCGAAGCATTGACGAAGTAGGTCACCCGCGCCGACTGGAAATTCAGCAGGCGATGGCCGAGCGAGAAGATCACATTCACCATCCACAGCCCCAGCACCATGGTGATCACCGATTCCGTTTCATACATCCAACCGTCGCCAGATCCATACTGCTGGTTCAGGCGGTAAGCGATGAATCCCAGCAGTGACGCCACGCAACACCATGGCGACGGGGTGGTGAACATCGCCTTTAAGCGCGGGTTAATAAAGGTCTGGGCCCCCAGCACAAAGAAGGGCAGATAGAACAGCGTCTGCATGACCACAAAGTTAAACAGACCATTGCTCAGCAGGGGCGGGTAGATCACGAATAATGACCGACGGATCAGCGCGTAAAGCACCCCCAGCGCGAGGAAAATCATCGTCAGCTGGCCCATGGTGACAGTGTCACCGAATGCGTGAGCGCCCGGAGTCGGGCGGCGCGTCAGCCATTTAAACAGCACCACCCCCAGCGAGGTCAGCACCACCAGGACCAGCAAAAACCAGAGGTGGGAAATGAGCTCCCACGCCAGGGTGTTGAATTTGTCGTACCCCGAAAGGGTGTGCCAGTTTTCCGCCTTGCCGTTGACGTACTGCAGCATAATAAACTGCGGCAGCGTCAGCAGCGGGATGGCGGTGAGCATCGGAATACCGACCCGTTCGACGCGCACTTTCCACCACTTTTTCAGCGGGTAGCGCAGGAACAGCATGTAGGAGAAATAGCCGGAGATCACGAAGAAGACCTGCATGCGGAAGGCATGAATGAAATCATTAAACAGCGTCAGCCACCACGAGGGCTCTGCGCTGTTGACATGCCAGCTATGGCTGGAATAAATCAGCGAAATGTGAAAAGGGATCCCCAGCAGCATCAGCCAGGCGCGGATGCTGTCGAAAAAATATTCACGCTGTACCGGAGTATTATTCATACGATTCACGACAATCTCAGATAATTCGTCTTATCACTCAAGATGATAACGCTTACATTATCAGCAACCCTACATGAACTCGGGGTACCTGTCTCCAGGATAAGCACGCAAAGTGCAAACGGGACTGCGAACTGTTTATTCCCTGCGCCGCTACGCTGAACAAAGCAGGGATTATGTTGTCGGATTGCCTGAGTTTCCATTAAAATAGATCGGATCGATTTAAGCACACAAAGGGGGAAGTGCTTACTTATATGAAACATA
Organism: Klebsiella sp. M041; assembly: GCF_059759695.1. Classification (NCBI taxonomy): domain Bacteria; kingdom Pseudomonadati; phylum Pseudomonadota; class Gammaproteobacteria; order Enterobacterales; family Enterobacteriaceae; genus Klebsiella; species Klebsiella sp. M041. The sequence continues at coordinate 77,863 of NZ_JCAXWU010000004.1, read as the reverse complement.
AACCACAGATGATGAAAATGCGTTGGTTAAGCGCAGCCGTAATGTTGTCCCTGTGTACTTCATCTGCATGGGCATTTAGCATTGATGACGTTGCAAAAGAGGCCAAAACGTTAGCCGGGAAAGGCTATGAAGCGCCAAAGAGTAACCTGCCCTCCGCTTTCCGCGACATGAAATACGCGGACTACCAGCAAATTCAGTTTAATCACGATAAAGCTTACTGGAATAACCAGAAAACCCCATTCAAGCTTGAATTTTACCATCAGGGTATGTACTTCGACACGCCGGTCACCATCAATGAAGTGACGGCCACCAGCGTGCGCAAAATTAAATATAGCCCGGACTATTTTAACTTTGGTAACGTTCAGCACGATAAAGACACGGTGAAAGACCTTGGTTTCGCCGGCTTCAAAGTACTGTATCCGATCAACAGCAAAGATAAGAACGATGAAATCGTCAGCATGCTCGGTGCCAGCTACTTCCGCGTGCTGGGTCAGGGTCAGGTATACGGTCTGTCCGCGCGCGGTCTGGCTATCGATACCGCGCTGCCTTCCGGCGAAGAGTTCCCGCGTTTTCGTGAGTTCTGGATCGAGCGTCCAAAAGCTACCGACAAGCGTCTGACTATCTATGCGCTGCTGGATTCGCCGCGGGCAACCGGCGCTTATCGCTTTGTGATCATGCCGGGACGCGATACCGTGGTGGATGTCCAGTCCAAAGTTTACCTGCGTGACAAAGTGGGCAAACTGGGCGTGGCGCCGCTCACCAGTATGTTCCTGTTTGGTTCCAACCAGCCTTCTCCGGCGCTGAACTATCGTCCGGCGCTGCACGACTCCAATGGTCTGTCGATCCTGGCGGGCAACGGCGAGTGGATCTGGCGTCCGCTGAACAACCCGAAACACCTGGCCGTTAGCAGCTATGCGATGGAAAACCCGCAAGGGTTCGGCCTGCTGCAGCGCGGCCGTCAGTTCTCCCGCTTCGAGGACCTTGACGATCGTTATGACCTGCGCCCGAGCGCCTGGATCACCCCGAAAGGGGAGTGGGGCAAAGGGAAAATCGAACTGGTCGAAATCCCGACCAACGATGAAACCAACGATAACATCGTGACTTACTGGACGCCGGATCAGCTGCCGGAGCCGGGCAAGGAGATGAACTTCAAGTACACCATCACCTTCAGCCGCGATGAAGACAAGCTGCATGCGCCGGATAACGCGTACGTTATGCAGACCCGCCGCTCTACCGGCGATGTTAAGCAGTCGAACCTGATCCGCCAGCCGGACGGTACCATTGCTTTCATTGTCGACTTCACCGGCGCCGATATGAAAAAACTGCCGGCGGATACCCCGGTCGCCGCCCAGGCGAGCACCGGCGACAACGCTGAAATCGTTGAAAATACCGTGCGTTACAATCCGGTGACCAAAGGCTGGCGAATGATCCTGCGTTTGAAGGTGAAAGATCCGAAGAAAACGACGGAAATGCGCGCCGCACTGGTTAACGGCGATGACACGTTGAGCGAAACCTGGAGCTATCAGCTGCCTGCCAATGAATAAGATAACGAAGTACATTGACGCATTGCCGCTGTCGGACGCCGAGAAATCGGCGCTGCCGGACACCAGCCTGCAGGCCGTTCATCAGGTCCTGGATGACGAACATCAGACCTTCGCCCGCGAAGACGACTCCCCGCTGGGGTCGGTCAAGGCGCGGCTGGCGCACAGCTGGCCGGATTCGCTGTCTGGCGATCAGCTGGTGAAGGATGATGAAGGCCGCACCCAGCTGCATGCGATGCCGAAAGCCAAGCGCTCCTCGATGATCCCTGACCCGTGGCGTACCAACCCGGTTGGCCGCTTCTGGGACCGTCTGCGCGGACGCGATGTCACGCCGCGCTATCTCTCCCGCCTGACGCAAGAAGAGCGCGAGAGCGAGCAAAAATGGCGTACCGTCGGTACCATTCGTCGCTACATCCTGCTGCTGCTGACGCTGTCGCAGACCGTGGTGGCGACCTGGTACATGAAAACCATTCTGCCTTATCAGGGCTGGGCGCTGATCAACCCGGCCGATATGGTGGGGCAGAACCTGTGGGTTTCGTTCATGCAGCTGCTGCCGTACGTTTTGCAGAGCGGCATTCTGATCCTCTTCGCGGTGCTGTTCTGCTGGGTTTCCGCCGGCTTCTGGACCGCGTTAATGGGCTTCCTGCAGCTGTTGATCGGTCGCGATAAGTACAGTATTTCCGCCTCGACGGTCGGTGACGAACCGTTGAACCCGGCGCACCGTACGGCGCTTATTATGCCGATCTGTAACGAAGACGTTGACCGCGTGTTCGCCGGGCTGCGAGCGACCTGGGAGTCGGTGAAAGCCACCGGCAACGCCGCTCATTTCGACGTCTATATCCTCAGCGACAGCTATAACCCCGATATCTGTGTCGCTGAGCAAAAGGCGTGGATGGAGCTGATTGCCGAAGTACAGGGCGAAGGGCAGATCTTCTACCGTCGTCGTCGTCGTCGCGTGAAGCGTAAGAGCGGCAACATCGATGATTTCTGCCGCCGCTGGGGCAGCCAGTATAGCTACATGGTGGTGCTGGATGCTGACTCGGTGATGACCGGAGAGTGTCTGAGCAGCCTGGTGCGCCTGATGGAAGCGAACCCGAACGCCGGGATCATCCAGTCATCCCCGCGCGCCTCGGGCATGGACACGCTGTATGCGCGTTGCCAGCAGTTTGCCACCCGGGTGTATGGTCCGTTGTTTACGGCGGGTCTGCACTTCTGGCAGCTGGGGGAGTCCCACTACTGGGGACACAACGCCATCATCCGCGTGAAGCCGTTCATTGAGCACTGCGCGCTGGCGCCGCTGCCGGGCGAGGGCAACTTTGCCGGGTCGATTCTGTCGCACGACTTCGTTGAAGCCGCGCTGATGCGCCGCGCCGGCTGGGGCGTGTGGATTGCCTACGATTTGCCGGGCTCCTATGAAGAGCTGCCGCCGAACCTGCTGGACGAGCTGAAACGCGACCGCCGCTGGTGCCAGGGCAACCTGATGAACTTCCGCCTGTTCCTCGTGAGAGGGATGCACCCGGTGCACCGGGCGGTGTTCCTTACCGGCGTGATGTCCTACCTGTCGGCGCCGCTGTGGTTTATGTTCCTTGCCCTGTCGACAGCGCTGCAGGTGGTGCATGCCCTGACCGAGCCGCAGTACTTCCTGCAGCCGCGTCAGCTGTTCCCGGTGTGGCCGCAGTGGCGTCCGGAGCTGGCTATTGCGCTGTTCGCCTCGACCATGGTGCTGCTGTTCCTGCCGAAGCTGCTGAGTATCATCCTGGTGTGGTGTAAGGGGCCGAAAGAGTACGGTGGATTTATCCGCGTGACGCTTTCCCTGCTGCTGGAGGTCCTGTTCTCGGTCCTGCTGGCGCCGGTGCGCATGCTGTTCCACACCGTCTTCGTGGTCAGCGCTTTCCTCGGCTGGGAAGTGGTGTGGAATTCGCCGCAGCGTGATGATGACTCCACGCCGTGGGGAGAAGCCTTTATGCGTCACGGCTCGCAGCTGCTGCTGGGGCTGGTATGGGCGGTCGGAATGGCATGGCTGGATCTGCGCTTCTTGTTCTGGCTGGCGCCGATTGTCGTATCGCTGATCCTGTCGCCGTTCGTGTCGGCGATCTCCAGCCGGGCGACCGTGGGCCTGCGCACCAAGCGCTGGAAGCTGTTCCTGATCCCGGAAGAGTATTCGCCGCCGCAGGTGCTCAAGGATACCGATGCGTACCTGACGCTGAACCGTCAGCGTTCGCTGGACGATGGCTTTATGCACGCGGTGTTTAACCCGTCGTTTAACGCCCTCGCGACCGCGATGGCCACCGCGCGCCACCGTCAGGGTCATATCCTGGAGATCGCCCGCGAGCGCCATGTCGAGCAGGCGCTGAATGAAACGCCGGATAAGCTGAACCGCGATCGTCGACTGGTGCTGTTGAGCGACCCGGTAACCATGTCGCGTCTGCACTATCGCGTATGGGCCGCGCCGGAGAAATACTCCTCGTGGGTGAACGCCTATCAGCAGCTGGCGCTTAACCCGCTGGCGCTGAAAACGAAATAAGCCGTACGTTAAGGAAAATACCGGCAGCGATGCCGGTATTTTTTTATCTGAAACACGAGGTTGTGGATGCGAATACTACCTATCATTGCTATGGCGCTGCTGCTTAGCGGCTGCGGCAGCATTATTAGCCGGACGGTGCCCGGGCAGGGGCATGGCAATCAATATTACCCGGGCGTGCAGTGGGACGTTCGCGATTCAGGATGGCGCTATCTCACCATTCTGGACCTGCCGTTCTCGCTGGTTTTCGATACGCTGCTGCTGCCGCTGGACGCCAGCCACGGGCCCTATAACTGATTAACGCTCGTCCCACTCGTCGGCCGCCGTCTGTCCCTCTTCGGTATCCAGCGAGGGCTCGAGCTGGAATTCACCTTCATCCCACTCATGGAGCGTATTTTCCTCCAGCCACTCCTGACGCAGCTCTATCTCATCATAATCCCCATCAAAGACGCTCTGCGCGGCTTCGCCGCTGAGCATCGGTAAGCATTCGCCTTGTTCCTCTTCGTCAGCAAAAAATTCGGCCTGCCAGGCGATATCGCCATCCTGCAGCACATACTTTTGAATATTCAGCTGCTCAACGTTAGCGCTCTCTTCATCGCTGTCAGGGTTGTTGGCGAGAAATTCTTCACGTGCTGCATCAATAGCTTCTTCGAGCGTAGCATAGAACATCGAATCCTTTGGCATAGCGAATCTCCTGAGAAGAATATGAATTGAACACGATTCAATCTATAGAAGGCGCCAGGCAAGGCGTCAAGGGGCTGAGCCCCTCTGGACGTTAATTTAGTGAATGGCGGTCGTGCTGCGAGGCGTCCGCGGCTGGCCGGCGCAGGCTGAGGGTCGAATAGATCGCGTTAAACAACACCACTCCTGCGGTAACAAGGAAGACGGCGCGAAAGCCGTAGTTGGCGGAAACCGAGGCGCCGATCAGGGGGCCGGTGACGTTGCCAATATCACGAAATGACTGGTTATAGCTGAAGATCCGCCCGGAGATCTGGCTGGTGGAGTTATACACCAGCAGGGTTTGCACCGCCGGCAGCAGCGCGCCGTCCGCGGCGCCGAGCAGGAATCGCAGGATACCTAACTGCAGCGGGGTCTGGACGAACGACATCGGGATCAGCAACAGCACCGAGATAATCAGCGCCACGATGAGGATTTTTTCCGGTCCGATACGATCCCCCAGTTTGCCCAGACGAGGGGCGCTCATCAGGGCGGCAATGCCCGGCACCGAGGCGATCATCCCGCTGATAAAGGCGATATTGCTGACGTTACCCGCCAGATCGCGCACGTAAAGCGTCAGGATCGGCGCAATGGAGCCGGTGGCGACCTGGATGATCAGCGAGGTGACAAACAGGCTGAGCACCAGTTTCGGATTCTGCAGCGAGGAGAACACCGCCTTCGCGCTGAGCATCTCTTTTTTGGCGATCGGGACAAAATTTTCACGGATTAAAAACAGGGTAAACAGGAAGCAGATAAACAGCACCGCCGCGGTCATAAAGAAGACAGTACGCAGGCCCCAGTGGTCGGCCAGGAAGCCACCCGCCAGCGGGCCGAGCAGGGCGCCGCTTACCGCGCCGGTTGACAGCGTGCCCAGCGCCCAGCCGCTTTTATGGCGCGGGATCTGGGTGGCAATCAGGGCGTTGGCATTGGGAATAAAGCCGCCCAGCAGGCCGAGCAGCGCGCGCAGTAGCAGAAACTGCCAGATATTCTGCGCCAGCCCCATCAACATCATGACGATGGCCATCCCGAGGGCTGAACGCAGCAGCATGATTTTACGTCCCTTGCGGTCAGCAAGTCCGCCCCAGAACGGCGAGGCGATGGCGGAGAAGAGAAAAGTGATGCTAAAGACCAGCCCGGACCACATGTTGAGGGCGCTATGCCCGGTGACGCCGAGTTGTTCGACGTAGAGCGGCAGAAAAGGCATGACCAGGCTGAAGGCGGCGCCGGTTAAAAAGCAGCCAAGCCAGGTGACGGTCAGGTTTCGTTTCCAGTTAATGGGGGTATCAGCAGACGACATAGGGTTCCACTGGCCTGCGCGGCAGGTCAAATTAAGAGAAAATATGAGCCTGCTAATTATGCGCCTGGGAAATAAATGCCGCAATGGAGGAGAGCTTTTAAAGCTAAAGCAGAGCGTAAAGCCTGAGCGCTGGGGATTCCCGGCCGGGAGGCGCGCGGCCGGGAAAGAGGTTCAGTAGCGGGAGGGCATCCCCTCGGGGCGGGTTTTAAAGCGGCGATGGAGCTACATATATTGTTCCGGGGCCATCATAATGCACTGCTCTACGATCTTATTCATCCACGCAGCGGTGGTTTCCGCGTCGTCCAGCGGCGGGGAGCACTCTGGCGGCAGGATAATCAGTTCATAACCTTTACCGTCCGGTTTACGGCGTGGAACAAAGGGCACGATGCAGGCTTTGGACATTTTCGCCAGCATCCAGGTGCCGGAGGTGGTCGCCGCCTGGTCTACGGCAAACAGTGGGGCGAAGACGCTGGCGGTCGGGCCGTAATCATGATCTGGCGCGTACCACACCACGTCGCCTTTTTTCAGCGCGCGGATCATACCTTTCAGATCCTTGCGGTCGATCATGTCCTTGTTGGAGCGCAGTCGGCCCCAGGTCTGCAGCCAGTCGATGACCGGGTTATCGTTGGGACGATAGACGCCAATCCCCGGCTCGTTCATACCGAACATCCGCGCGCCCATTTCCAGTGTCAGGAAATGAATGCCGATCAGCAGAATGCCGCGCTGCTGCGCCTGCACATCGCGAATATGCTCAAAGCCGATGGTGTCGGTCCAGCGGGCGATACGGCGAACCGGCCAGAACCAGGCCATCCCGGTCTCCATCAGCCCCATACCCACCGATTCAAAGTTCATCACCACCATCCGGTGACGTTCCTGCTCGCTTTTCTCGGGGAAGCAGAGCTCAAGGTTGCGATAGGCGATCTTCGCCCGGCGCTTCATAAATCGCATGGCCAGCCGGCCGATGGCATTCCCGAGGCGGTAGATCAGCGGGTAGGGCAGTTGGACAACCAGCCACAGCAGGCCGATACCCAGCCACAGCAGCCAATAGCGCGGATGCAGCAGCGCCGGAGAAAATTTAGGCAAATGAGTCATTTCATACCCGTATCAGTGAGCAACATCTTATATTATCGCATTTTTTTACCGGCCAGCCAAAGGCGGCAACAGCCACATCGTTTTGTTAAGTGGGGGGCGACCGGTGAGAAAAATGTAGCGTAAAATGTAGGGATGTAAATTAGTAAGCTTTGCTATATCATGCCCGCCGTTTATTTCCTCATTTCTATGTCGAGCAGGTACACCATGCCAGTGTTACACAACCGCATTTCAAATGAGACGTTAAAGGCGCAAATGCTGGCTGAAACCGAGCCGCGCACGACGATCTCATTCTATAAATATTTCACCATTGTCGATCCGCAAGCGACCCGCGATGCGCTGTGGGTTGCCTTAACCCAGTTGAAAGTCTTTGGCCGCATCTATCTGGCCCGGGAAGGGATCAACGCGCAAATCAGCGTGCCGGAAAGCAACGTTGAAGCTCTGCGTGAGTTTCTCAATGGCTTCGATCCGGCGCTGGCGGGGCTGCGTTTCAATATCGCTCTCGAGGACGACGGTAAATCGTTCTGGGTGCTACGTCTGAAAGTGCGCGACCGCATCGTTGCCGACGGCATCGACGATCCCTCTTTCGACGCCTCCAACGTCGGAGACTATCTCAAGGCGGCGGAGGTCAACGCGATGCTTGACGATCCGGATGCCGTGTTTATCGATATGCGCAACCACTATGAATATGAGGTGGGCCATTTCGAAAACGCGCTGGAGATCCCAGCAGATACCTTCCGCGACCAGTTGCCGAAAGCCGTTGAAATGATGCAGGACCATAAAGACAAGAAAATTGTCATGTATTGCACCGGTGGTATTCGCTGTGAAAAAGCCAGCGCCTGGATGAAGCATAACGGCTTCAATAAGGTCTGGCACATCGAGGGTGGCATCATTGAGTACGCCCGCCGCGCCCGTGAGCAGGGGCTGCCGGTGCGTTTCATTGGCAAAAATTTTGTCTTTGATGAACGGATGGGCGAGCGGATCTCCAATGACGTTATCGCGCACTGTCATCAGTGCGGCGCGCCGTGCGACACCCATACCAACTGCCTGAATGATGGCTGCCATCTGTTGTTTATCCAGTGCCCGAGCTGTGCCGAGAAGTTTGCCGGCTGCTGTAGCGAAGCCTGCATGGAAGAGCATAAGCTGCCGGAAGAGGAGCAGCGTCAGCTGCGCGCCGGGCGTGAAAACGGCAATAAAATCTTTAATAAATCCCGTGGCCGGCTGAACACCAAACTCGGGATCCTCGATCCTGAGCCGTCAGAAAAACCATAACCAGACAAGATCGATGATCGCCAGCAGCAGCCAGAGCGCAAGGTAGATCATAAAGTGCTCGCGGACGTTATTGACCAGCAAATTAAACAGGCGACGCATAACCGCTCTCAATCACTAACGGCCTCGACAGAGGCCGTTTTTTTTGCCCGACGGCAAAAGTGCCGCATTCCATTACGCGTTAAAGCGCGCCAGCGAGAAGGGCGCCAGGTTGAAGCTCGAAGCTTCGCCCTGAGCAAACTGACTGGCAATTTCCCCCAGCACCGGGGCAAACTTAAAGCCGTGCCCGCTCAGACCGGTGATGAGCAGCGTGTCTGGTCTGCCGGGTAACGTATCGATAATAAAGTCTTCATCAACGGTATTATCGTAGGTACAGGAGGCGCCGTGCAGGCAGCCGCCGATCCCGGGCAGGACGTTACGCAAAAACGGAAACGATTCGGAGCCATCGCTGGCGACAGCGCCAAACGCCACTCGCTGCTGCGGCATGGAGATCGGCTGACCGCCGTTATGCTTGCCAATCTTCAGCTCGTTATCTTCCGCCGGGAAACCGTAGTATTGATCGCCGTTGGGCAACTCGCCGGTGAAGGCCGGGAAGTGATTCTTGCTGCTGTAACGGCCATCGGCCTGGTACCAGGCGAACACCTTGCGTACCGGCTGGATGGGGAGGTCCGGAAGCAGGCGGGTGACCCAGGTCCCGGCGCTGACCAGCAGCTTTTTACCATGATATTCACCGTCGAGGGTATCGATGGTGACCCCATCTGCATGGTGATGAATAGCCGAGACCGGGCAGTTGAATAGCTGCGCGCAGCCCGCTTCCCGCGCCAGACGGATCCAGGTTTCCACGGCCAGTTCGCTGCGCAGTACGCCGGAAGCGGGTTCAAAAATCGCCCGATAGTCATCGGGGAGGCGTATCTCCGGCCAGCGCTGCATCACGGCCTGGGCATCCAGCTCTTCCACCTCAAGCTGGAACGCACGGGCGCTGGCGGCAACGTTGGCGAGGAAAGGGGAGCTGGCGGGGCCGAGGTTTATGACGCCGGTGCGTTCAAACACGGCTTCGCCACTGATCTCGGCCAGTTCATCCCACAGCTGCTGGGCGCGCAGCACCAGCGGAACATATTTTTCACCTTCGCCATAGGCGTGACGGATAAGACGGCTGCTGCCGTGATGGCTGCCTTCCTGGTGAGGAGGCTGATGGGCATCGGTCATCAGAACATTGAGTCCGGCACGACGCGCATAATAGCCAGCGGCGGCGCCGACGGAGCCGCTGCCGATAATGATAAGATCGTATTGCATGGTGAGTTCCGGGTAATTGCCTTGTTAGCAGGGTAATTAACTCCCTGTGCTTATACAAGCCCGAAAATAATTCAGGCACCCGCAGGTGCCTGTTAAGCTTATTGTTAAGTCATTCCGAGGGCCGCGTTAATGTCTGCGGTACTCGTTTTCCTGGTATTCGCCAGATTCAATTTTTGCAATGCCTGCTTCCAGGATTGAAATAAACTGACGTGCGACGTCCGTCGTTAGCCATAGCGTCTGGCCTATCTCAGCATCATGACTGTTTTCTTGAGCGGGGTTCTGGTAGTGCAGGCGCAACATCAGTGCATCGTAGCTATCAACGGTGCTGATGTCCCATCCAACGAGGGGATGGGTCTGAATGACTTCATTATTTTTTTCCATCATAACCCCTTATTCATATGTTAAAAGACAACAATTCTCGAGGTTTAATGCATGTTTTTTGAAGCAAGTTAATTATATCAGGGATCAAGAATAAACTCGAGAAATTAAATGAAAGGCAGCATGATTTTCTTGTTTTGCCGCTTTTTTACTCAAGATAAGCGTGCAAAACGGCCATTTTAGTCGATATTAAGCAGAATAATCAGGAATATTCTGAACATGAGAAGAGGATAAAAAAGCCGGGGCGACCCGGCAAAGAAAAGCACAATGAGGGAGCAAACCAGAGTAACTGGATCCCGCCATGCTTCAGGAGAGATCGTGGACAAACCAGTCGTCCGCGCTTTCCCAGGTTTCTTGCAGGATTTCGCTTATCCGGTCTTTGTCTTCTTTCAGGCCGCCGAACACCGAGAGCTGATTGCCCGTGGCGTAGCGGACGCTCACCTGGCTGTCGATGGCCGGGAACTGTTCGGCGATACGGCGAGAGAGTTCGTTATTCAGCGCTTCCAGCGCGCCGTTGGGTAAGGCGGTCGTTTTGGCGATAGAGACTTCAATGCGCATAATTGCCCCCTGTGTTTGATACTGGTTATTTATACAGTATCTGATGAGCATTGACAACAGGGGGCCGCGTTTTTTATCGCTTCATGGTCCAGCGGACGGTTTCACCTGCCAGGAACGGCACCAGGGTGTCATTGGGCAACGCAATACTGTCGACGACGGTCGTCTCTTCACGCACCAGTTCAACATAGCCTTCATTGACCGGCAGACCGTAAAAGCGCGGGCCGTTCAGCGAGCAGAAGGCCTCAAAGTGCTGCAGAGCGTTCATTTCTTCAAACACGGTGGCGTAGCTGCCGAGGGCGGTCGGGGCGTTGAAGCAGCCGGCGCAGCCGCAGCTGGCTTCCTTACGATGGCGGGCATGCGGCGCGGAATCGGTGCCAAGGAAGACGCGGCTAAAGCCGCTGGCGACCAGTTCGCGCAGTGCCTGCTGATGAATATTGCGTTTGAGTACCGGCAGGCAGTACAAGTGAGGACGAATACCGCCGACCAGCATATGGTTACGGTTGAACATCAGATGCTGCGGGGTGATAGTGGCCGCCAGCAGTTCATTGCCGTCACGCACATACTCGGCGGCATCTTTGGTGGTGATATGCTCAAAGACAACCTTCAGGCCGGGCAGGCGCTGGCGCAGCGGCTCCATCACGGTTTCAATAAAGCGCGCTTCGCGGTCGAAAATATCAATCTCGGCATGGGTGACTTCGCCATGTACCAGCAGCGGCATCCCCAGTTTTTCCATCCGCTCCAGCACCGGCATAATAGCGTCGGTGCTGGTGACGCCGTGGCTGGAGTTGGTGGTGGCATTGGCCGGGTAAAGCTTGGCGGCGGTGAACACGCCTTCGTTAAAGCCGCGCTCCAGCTCAGCCGGGTCGAGGGAGTCTGTCAGATAGCAGGTCATCAGCGGGGTAAAATCGTGCCCGGCCGGGACGGCGTCCATAATGCGCTGGCGATAGGCGATAGCCGCCGCGACGGTGGTGACAGGCGGCACCAGATTCGGCATCACGATCGCCCGGCCATAAAACTCACTGGTATAAGGCACGACGGTTTTCAGCATATCGTCATCACGCAGATGGATATGCCAGTCGTCTGGGCGGCGGATTTTCAATACCTGGGATTGTGCTGTCATGGAAGGCTCCGGCTAATAGGTTCAGTCATCAGGGCTGTTTTTTGCCGGGCACTAAGGATAAGCGTAAACGTTTTCCTTTGCACTCATTTCCGTAAAAAATTGAGGGCGCCGCGGCGCCCTGGAGATTAATTGGTAAAGGGGATGACAATCTCGCCCGGCTTCACCTCTATGCCTTTGGCGTATTTCTTCGCCAGCGCTTCACCGGTGCTGGCGTCCTCACGCAGGACATAGGCAGGCTGCTGGCTGAAGTAACTGCGCAGCGACTGATTCAGATAGGGGAGCAGGGCCTGAATGACCGACTGCAGTTTCTCGGGCGCCACTTTGGCATCGACCACCTCCATTTCCTGCAGGAAGATGGCGCCTTTCTCTCTGTCAAAAGTTGGCAGCGCTTTGAGCTTCAGATCGATCGTCGCTTTCTGCGTGCCGAACAGGGAGTTCAGGTCGACGTTAGCGATCCCGGTCAGCGTGACTTTGCCCGGCTCCTCGCGCCCGATGGCGCTGGTGAGGTTCTGCAGTTCGATATGGGCGTCGGCAACGCCTTTCAGACCAATATCTTTGGCAAAATGGTTTCGCTTCTGCAGGGCCTGGTTAATCTCCTGCTCGCTTACCGTGTATTGGGTCAGCTGATTACAGCCGCTCAGCAGGCCGCTGACAATCAGCGCGGCGGCGATCAAAATCTTTTTCATGGGGGTCCTCTGGCTCATATCTTCATTCATCCTGACACAAAGCATCATGACCTGTCAGCACCCTCGATACCAGCAGAATAGGCTGAAAGCGGGAGAAACCGCCGCCGCGCGCATCAGGTCCGCGGCTCCAGCATGCCGGAGGTAGAGCGTTTCGGACTAAACTGCCACCACAGCGCCAGGAAGGTGATAACCCCGATGGCCCCGAGCATCAGCCACGGCAGCTCGGGCTGACCCGCGGCCTTACCGGCATCAAACAGCCAGCCGCCGCCCGCATATCCCAGCGCGCCGCCAAAGGCGAGCCCCAGGCGGCTGAAGCCCATATAGCTGCCGCGCGCCCGGGCGTCCGCCAGCGAGGCGCCCAGCGTCTCCCGGGCGGGTTCGGCAATGATGGAGCCGATGTAAAACAGGCAGATCAGGGTAAACAGCTGTTGCAAACTGCTGGTCATGCCGATGGGGAGCATGGCCAGAGTCATCACCAGCAGACCGGCCATCAGCCGGTGCTCAAGGCGAAAACGTTTTTCGCTCCAGCGGGCAATGGGATAGAGCAGGGTCAGCGAAATGGTGGCTTCGATGGCGTACATCCACTTCACGGCGGCCGGCGAGCCGGCGATGTCATTCACCATGATCGGCAGCATCAGCATCACCTGCACCGCCAGCATGTAATAGCCCGTCAGCGTCAGGACATAGGTGACGAAGCGCTTGTCCCGCAGCACCCGGCCCAGCCCCTCGCGGATCGGCGTTTTCACCGTCGAGAGCTTCCATGCCGGCAGATACCAGGCGTTAAATGCCGCGCAGGCGATAAACAGCGCGGCGCCGGCGCTGCACACCAGGCGGAAATCATACTGCAGCAGCCAGCTGCCCAGCAGCGCGCCAATCACCGCGCCGGCGCTATCCTGCATCATCAGGATGGAGAAAAAGCGGCCGCGCTGATGCGGGCGCACCAGCTTAACCACCAGCGCCGCCCGCGGCGGATCGAACAGCGTGCCGCCGAGCCCGGAAAGTATGCACGAGAACCACAGCACCCACGGCTCATGGGCGACGGCCATCGCCGCGAAGCCGCCGGCGCGCATCAGCATACCGGTGACGATCATCGGTTTGGCGCCGAAGCGGTCGGCGATAGCGCCGCCAAAGATACCTAATCCCTGCTGCACCAACTGGCGCAGGCCGAGCGCGATGCCGACCATCAGCGCCGCCCAGCCCATCTGATCGACAAAGCGGATGGAAATCAGCGGGAAGACGACAAAAAAGCCCAACACGACCAGCATGTTATCGACTAACAGGAAATATTTACCCAGGCTCCTTGCCTGCGAGACGCGGGACATTTCCCCTCCAGGGAAAAATAGAGATAAGCGTGGATATTCTGCGGGCAATCTGCTGCTTTTCCCAGCGCCCTTGCGACAATATTTTTTTATCAAAATGCAAGTTCGATTGAGGCTATTCATCGAAAAGAGGAGATGGCGCAGAAAATGGTATGTTGCTGTTTTCACACCGTCGCGCAGGACAGGTATAGTGAAGGCAGCAAGAATGAAGTCAGGGGGACTGAAAAGGAAATGTTTGGCTATCGCAGTAACGTGCCGAAGGTGCGTTTGACGACGGACCGGCTGGTGGTGCGCCTGGTTCACGATCGTGACGCCTGGCGTCTGGCCGATTATTACGCCGAGAATAAGGCGTTCTTAAAACCCTGGGAGCCGGTTCGTGACGACAGCCACTGCTATCCTTCCGGATGGCAGGCGCGTCTGTCGATGATCTCCGAGTTTCATAAACAGGGGTCTGCTTTTTATTTCGCGCTGCTCGATCCGGAGGAAAAGGAGATCGTCGGCGTGGCGAACTTTTCCAACGTGGTGCGTGGATCATTCCATGCCTGCTATCTCGGCTACTCTATTGGCGAGAAGTGGCAGGGGCAGGGGCTGATGTTTGAAGCGCTGACGTCGGCGATTCGCTATATGCAGCGTACGCAGCATATTCATCGCATTATGGCCAACTATATGCCGCATAATCAGCGCAGCGGCGCGCTGCTGGCGCGGCTGGGGTTTGAAAAAGAGGGTTACGCCAAAGATTACCTGCTGATCGACGGGCAGTGGCGTGACCATGTATTGACGGCGCTAACGACGCCGGACTGGTCAGCGGGACGTTAAGGAGAGAGGATGAAATATCAGTTAACCGCGCATGAAGCGCGCGTCATTGGCTGTCTGCTGGAAAAGCAGGTCACCACGCCCGAGCAGTATCCGCTGTCGGTGAACGCCGTCGTGACCGCCTGCAATCAGAAAACCAACCGCGAGCCGGTGATGTCGCTGAGCGAAGGCGAGGTCCAGACGCTGCTGGATACCCTGGTGAAACGCCACTATCTGCGCACGGTCAGCGGATTCGGCAATCGGGTAACCAAGTATGAGCAGCGCTTTTGCAACTCCGAATTTGGCGATCTGAAGCTCAGCGCCGGCGAGGTGGCGGTGGTGACGACGCTGCTGCTGCGCGGCGCCCAGACGCCGGGTGAATTACGCAGTCGGGCGCAGCGGATGCATGAGTTCAGCGATATGGCGGAAGTGGAAAGCGTGCTGGAAGGGCTGGCGACCCGCGAAGATGGTCCCTTCGTCGCCCGTCTGCCCCGGGAGCCGGGAAAACGGGAAAGCCGCTATATGCATCTGTTTTGCGACGAGATGGACACGCTGATCACGACGGTGGAAGCACTCGCGCCGCTGGAAGAGGATGACGATCTGCGAGCCAGGGTTGAAGCGCTGGAAGGCGAGGTGGCGGAGCTGAAAGCGCGCCTCGATTCGCTGTTACACCATCTGGGGGACTAATACGTGGGGACAAGATTGCGCATCGGAGTGGTTGGCTTAGGCGGCATTGCGCAGAAAGCGTGGCTGCCGGTGCTGGGGGCGGCGGAAAGCTGGACGCTGCAGGCGGCCTGGTCGCCGGGGAAAGAGAAGGCGCTGCGGGTCTGCGAAACCTGGCGGATCCCCTACGCTGAATCACTGGACGCTCTGGCGGCGCAGTGCGATGCGGTTTTTGTCCATACGTCGACGGCTTCACATTATGAAGTGGTGAATCATTTGCTGAATGCCGGGGTTCATGTTTGCGTGGACAAACCGCTGGCGGACAAGCTGAGTGAGGCGGAGATGCTGGTCGAGCTGGCGGCGCGGCGGCGTCTGACGCTGATGGTCGGTTTCAATCGCCGCTTCGCACCGCTCTATCGGGAGCTGAAGGGACGGCTGGGCGAGGCGGCCTCGCTGCGGATGGATAAACACCGCAGCGATAGCGTGGGCAACGATCTGCGCTTTACCCTGCTTGATGACTATCTGCACGTGGTGGATACCGCGCTATGGCTGGCCGACGGTCAGGCGCGTCTGCGCGGTGGCGCGCTACAGATCACTCCGCAGGGCGAGATGCTCTATGCCGAACACCAGTTCAGTTCGCCCCGGCTGCAGGTTACCACCAGCATGCACCGCCGCGCAGGCAGCCAGCGCGAGTGGGTGCAGGCGGTGACGGATGGCGGGCTATATGCCGTCAGCGAGATGCGCGAATGGCAGGAAGAGTGCGGTCACGGCGTGGTCCAGCGCCCGGTCGCCGGCTGGCAAACCACCCTGGAGCAGCGCGGCTTTGTCGGCTGCGCGCGCCATTTTATCGAATGCGTGCAAAATCAGACCGTTCCTGAAACTGCAGGCGAACAGGCGCTGCTGGCTCAGCGGGTGGTCGACAAACTCTGGCGCGACGCCATTAGCGAATAATCCGTTGTAACAACTGACAGTAGTAATTCATGTTGAACCCGGTAGACTATCGCCACTTTCCAGCGCCCGCATTTGCGGGCGTTTTACTCCAGGGTTTGGAATAACAGCGTAATGAACCTTTTAAAATCACTGGCGGCCGTCAGTTCGATGACCATGTTTTCGCGCGTGCTGGGCTTTGCCCGCGATGCGATTGTGGCGCGCATTTTTGGCGCCGGGATGGCGACCGACGCCTTTTTCGTCGCCTTCAAACTGCCTAATCTGCTGCGGCGTATTTTTGCCGAAGGCGCCTTCTCGCAGGCGTTTGTGCCGATCCTTGCCGAATATAAAAGCAAACAGGGCGAAGATGCCACCCGGGTGTTTGTCTCGTATGTCTCCGGATTGCTGACCCTGGCCCTGGCGATCGTCACCGTTATCGGGATGCTGGCGGCGCCGTGGGTGATCACCATCACCGCCCCCGGGTTTGCTGATACCGCCGATAAATTTGCGCTGACCACCCAATTGCTGCGCATTACCTTCCCCTATATTTTGCTGATCTCCCTGGCCTCGCTGGTGGGGGCGATCCTCAATACCTGGAACCGCTTCTCGGTGCCGGCCTTTGCGCCGACGTTCCTTAACGTCAGCATGATTGGCTTTGCGCTGTTTGCCGCGCCGTACTTCCATCCGCCGGTGCTGGCCCTGGCCTGGGCTGTCACGGTCGGCGGCGTGCTGCAGCTGGCCTACCAGCTGCCGCACCTGAAGAAGATTGGCATGCTGGTCCTGCCGCGCATCAATCTGAAAGATGCCGGCGCGATGCGGGTGGTGAAGCAGATGGGCCCGGCGATCCTCGGCGTGTCGGTAAGCCAGATCTCCCTTATCATCAATACCATCTTCGCTTCGTTTCTCGTGTCGGGATCGGTGTCGTGGATGTACTATGCTGACCGCCTGATGGAGTTTCCGTCCGGTGTTCTGGGGGTGGCGCTCGGCACTATCCTGCTGCCCTCGCTGTCAAAAAGCTTCGCCAGCGGTAATCATGACGAGTATTGCCGGCTGATGGACTGGGGGCTGCGTCTCTGCTTCCTGCTGGCGCTGCCGAGCGCGGTGGCGCTGGGGATCCTCGCTAAACCGCTGACCGTGGCCCTGTTCCAGTACGGCAAATTTAGCGCCTTTGATGCGGCGATGACCCAGCGCGCGCTGGTGGCTTATTCCGTGGGGCTCATGGGGCTTATCGTGGTGAAGGTGCTGGCGCCGGGTTTCTATTCCCGTCAGGACATCAAGACCCCGGTCAAGATTGCCATTGTCACCCTGATTATGACCCAGGTGATGAACCTGGCGTTTATCGGCCCGCTGAAGCATGCGGGTCTGTCGCTGTCCATCGGCCTGGCGGCCTGCCTGAACGCTGCGCTGCTTTACTGGCAGTTGCGTAAACAGAAAATTTTCACCCCCCAACCGGGCTGGCTGGCGTTCCTGCTGCGTCTGATTGCTGCGGTGCTGGTCATGGCCGCGGCGCTGCTGGGCGTCATGCATCTCATGCCGGAGTGGTCGCTGGGGACGATGCCGTTCCGTCTGATGCGTCTGCTGGTGGTGGTGAGCGCCGGAGTGGTGGCCTATTTCGCCACACTGCTGCTGCTGGGCTTCCGCGTGAAAGAGTTTGCCCGTCGTACAGCGTAATCGCTTGAATGGGAATTGATGAACCCGCTTCGCCCCAGGCGAAGCGGGTTTTTTTTATGATGCGCGGCGTTCGGCTGCAACGATACGGGCATTCTCCAGCAAGCGGATCGCCAGGGCGATCGCCCCGCTGACCACCGCCAGGGTAACCACCCCGTTCCAGCCGGCCAGTACGTAAAGCTTGCTGCCCAGCACCGACCCCAGCGACATCCCAATGAAGACCACGGTAAACAGCAGAGCGTTCAGGCGGCCGCGGGCCTGTGGCTCGAGGCCATACACCAGGTTCTGATGCGCCACCAGGCTTGACTGCAGGCCAAGGTCGAAGCCAATCGCCGACAGGGCAATCAGCGCCAGCTGGCCGTGCAGTGGCAGCAGCGGCAGTATAAACATCAGGGCGAAGGAGACGGTGACCAGCGCCGCCCCCATTTGCGTCACTTTACCGGCGCCAAATTTATCGGCCAGTCCGCCGGCCAGCGGCGCAGCCAGCGCCCCGGCGGCCCCGGCGATACCAAAGCCGCCCGCTACCGCGCTGCCCATGTGATAATGTTCGGAGAGCATCACCGCCAGCGTCGACCAGAAGGCGCTGAAGGCGACAGAGAGCGCCCCCTGAGCCAGCGCAGCGCGGCGTAGCGCCGGGTAACGCTGCCACAGATGCGCCATCGAGGCCATCAGCTGCGGATAGCTCAGCGTCGAGTGAATGGCGAAGCGCGGCAGCACCCGCCACATCACCAGGCCAATCAGCGCCACGCTGACCGCCGCCGCCTGATACATCACCCGCCAGCCGAACACTGCGCCCACCACGCCGCTGACCGTCCGGGAAAGCAGGATCCCCAGCAGCAGCCCGGTCATCACCGTGCCCACCATTTTTCCCTGCTTGCCCGCCGGGGCGAGGATCGCCGCCGCCGGGACGATATCCTGCGCCATGGTCGCCGCCATACCGATCAGCAGACTAACCACCAGCAGTGAGCTGAGCTGGCCGGTGAGGCTGCACAGCAGCAGCAGGAGCGCCAGCAGCGCGCTTTTCACCAGGATCAGCCGGCGGCGATCGTGGCGGTCGCCGAGCGGAAGCAGGAACAGAATGCCGAGCGCATAACCCGCCTGCGTCAGCGTAGGGACCAGACCCATACCTTCTACCGTCAGGTGGAGATTGGCGCCCATCAACGGCAGCAGCGGCTGCGCGTAGTAGATAGAGGCGACGCTAAAGCCAGCGCCGAGCGCGAGAATGAAGATAATCCAGCCTGCGTCGCGGGCGGAAAGAGAAGTCGGTGTCATGATCAGTGCCTCGTGTATGCGATGGGGCTATTTTTCCCTGAACGCGGCTGGCGCGGTAGCCGGGCTGGTGGTAAAACGGTTATACGTAGCACGTATAGGCAAAAGAAGAATGAAAAGACAGGAGCGTATAGACCGCATTGAGCTGATGCGCACTTATATCCGCATTGTGGAGACCGGGTCGCTCTCCGCCGCGGCGGGACAGATGGATACCACTCAGGCGACCGTCAGCCGCCGCCTGCAGTCCCTTGAAGGGCTGCTGGGGGTCAAGCTGATCCTGCGTACCACCCATGCGATGAAGCTCACTGACGATGGCGAACGCTGCTACCGTCACGCTCGCCAACTGGTGGATGCCTGGCTGGCGCTGGAAGATGACCTGCGTATTGCCGACGATCGGCCGGTAGGGGTGCTGCGGGTGAGGGCACCGCACGCTTTTGGCCAGCAGCAGCTGCTGGGGCCGCTGGTCGCCTTTCTCCAGCGTCATCCGCAGCTGTCGGTGGAGTGGATGCTGAATGATAATACTGTCGACTTTCTCAGCGATAATATCGACTGTGCCATCCGCGTGGGGGCGGAGGTGGATCCGGCCACGGTCTCCGTGCTGCTGGCGGAAGTGCCGCGCTGCGTGGTGGCCTCTCCTGAACTGCTGGCGAAGTACCCGCCGTTAACCTCGCTGGAGGCATTATCCGGCCTGCCGTGGATCGCCATTAACACCTTTTATCAGCATGAGGTACGGCTCCGACATCAGGTAAGCGGGCAGATCGTCTCCACGGCGATTACCCCCTGTCTGAGCACCGACAGCCTGTACGTCGCGCGCAATACCGCGCTGGCGGGTCTGGGGGTGGCGATGGTGTCCAGCTGGACGGTGGCGGAGGATCTTGCCGCCGGAAGGTTGACAGAGCTGTTCCCGCAGTGGCGTCCCGCCTCGCTGCCGGTCCATCTGGTCTATCCCTGGGCGCGCTATTATCCGACGCGGCTGCGTAAGTTCCTTGACCTGATGCGGGAGATCATGCCGGACCTCGCCGGCATGCAGCCTCCGCAAAGCGCATAAAAAAAACCGGCCAGGAGGCCGGTTTTTTTATTTAGCACGCTTACTCGACGGGCTGTGGGCGGGTCGGTTCAGCGGTGGCTTTATGAGTCGCGCTATGACCGCCGGCGGCGCCTTTACCTTCAAAGGCGAATGGCGGCCGCACCCAGGTGCTGTGGCGCGGTGTTTCCGGGACATAGTCCGGCGCTGGCGCACGGGTCATTGGCGCGGTGGCATGGCGATGACTCGCCACCACTACCGGCTTGCTCACCGGGGGCTCGGCTTTGACCGGCTCGACAGGCGCTGCTTCGACAACCGGTGCTTCAACCACAGTTTCCGGCGCCGGGGCGATGGTTTCCACTGGCGCTTCAACGACAGGCGCCGTTTCCACCACTTCAGGTTCAACCTCCACCGGCTCGGCGTCGATCGTCACTGGCGCGATAGCCTGAGGCGCTTCGACAGCCGGCGCTTCGGTGACCAGCTCCTGCGGCGCAGGCTCGACGGCTGCTGGCGCGACAACTTCCGCAGCATCAACGACCACCGGCTCGGCGGCCGCGACCGGCTCGACGACCACAGGCTCAGCGGTAACCGGCTCCATGGTTGCCGGCTCAATGGTGACCGGCGCAGCGGTAACGGTTTCAACGACGGCAACCGGGGCCGCGACGGCCGCGACGGTTTCCACGACGTTGTCGTCCTGAACCTGAACCTCTTCCGGCTGCTGGTCCTGCGGACGAACCACCGGGTAGCGGATCCAGACTTTACCGGAAGCCATCTCCGGCGATGCGCAGGCCACGGTCAGCGGCATTGGCGACTGGGTCGGATAGCGTTCGTCACGATAGCGACGACGACGCTGACCGCTGACGCGCAGGTGACGCGGGGAACGACGTGAACGACGCGGCATACCGTTCGCTTCACGGGATTCGCCATTTTCGTCCTGGTCCGCCACGCTCTCCACGACTGCTGGCAGCTCGGCTTTCACCGGCTCGCTGCGCGGAGCGATAACTTCCGCCACTACGGCTTCAGGCACGATCTCGGCAACCTGCTCAACGACAGCGGACTCGATGCGTACTTTCTGTGCCAGCTGGCGCGGTTTACGACGCGGCAGGGTCTGCACACGCTCTTCCTGCTCCGTCTCCTGCGCTACCGGCTCTTCGCGTGTCTGCGCTTTGGCTTCCTGCTGCGCCTGACGTTTGTCGTCATTGCGGCGGCGGGTGCGTTCGCGGCGCGGCTGCTGCTCGTCACGAGATTTCGCTTTTTCCGCGTCGTCACCTGAGGTCTGGCGAACATCACGGGCTTCCACGTTCTGCGACGGCTTCTCGCGACGGTTGCGACGGTTCTCTTCACGCGATTCGCGCGGTTCACGGCCTTCGTTATTCTCGGCACGCGCGTCGCGGTTATCACGGTTGTCGCGGTTGTCGCGGTTGTCGCGATTATCACGATTGTCGCGATTGTCACGACGGTCGTTGCGATCGCGGCGGTTGTTGGCGCGCGGTTTACGGCGCTCCTGCTGACGCTCCGGTTTTTCTTCCGCTTTCTTCTCGACCTGAACTTCAGCCGGTTTGGCCTCTTCGGCGCCAGAGAAGATATTCTTCAGCGCGCTGAAGAAGCGCGAGAGCAGGCCAGGCTGCGCCGGTGCGGCGGCCGCGACCGGGGTCGCTGCGGCGACAGGCGCGGCGGCTGGCTCTTCGAGCATCGGGGCCGGAGGCGCGTCAGGCATGACAAAAGCGGCGAGGGCCGGTTGTTCCGGACGTTTCCGTTCTGCCGGCTCATCGTCGCCCGGCAGCGCCATCTCTTCTTCATGCAGCTTCGGCAGCAGGTAGCTCAGCGTTGAGGTCTCTTCACCTTTGCGCACGCGCAGGACGGAATAGTGCGGCGTCTGCATTTCGTCGTTTGGCACGATGATCACGCGCACATCGCCCTGGCGGGATTCGATAGCGCTCACCGCGGCACGTTTTTCGTTCAGCAGATAGGAGGCGATCGGTACCGGAACGATGGCATGAACTTCTTTGGTGTTCTCTTTCAGCGCTTCTTCTTCAATCAGACGCAGAATAGAGAGCGACAGCGATTCGTTATCACGCACGGTGCCGGTGCCGGAGCAGCGCGGGCAGACGTGGTGGCTGGATTCGCCCAGCGACGGACTCAGACGCTGGCGGGACATCTCCAGCAGGCCGAAGCGCGAGATATGGCTGATCTGAATGCGCGCCCGGTCCTGACGGACGGCTTCGCGCAGACGGTTCTCCACGGCGCGCTGGTGGCGAACCGGAGTCATATCGATAAAGTCGATAACGATCAGGCCGCCGAGGTCGCGCAGACGCAGCTGGCGGGCAATCTCGTCAGCCGCTTCGAGGTTGGTGTTGAACGCCGTCTCTTCGATATCGCCGCCGCGGGTAGCGCGGGCGGAGTTGATATCGATAGCGGTCAGCGCTTCAGTGCTGTCGATGACGATAGAGCCACCGGACGGCAGACGGACTTCACGCTGGAAGGCGGACTCAATCTGGGATTCGATCTGGTAGTGGCTGAACAGCGGGATTTCACCGGTGTACAGTTTGATTTTGCTGCTGAAATCCGGACGACCCAGCGCGGCGATATGCTGGCGCGCCAGCTCAAGCACTTTCGGGTTATCGATCAGGATTTCGCCGATATCCTGGCGCAGGTAGTCACGGAAGGCGCGGACAATGACGTTGCTTTCCTGGTGGATCAGGAACGGCGCCGGACGGCTTTCCGCGGCTTTCTGAATCGCTTCCCAGTGTTTCAGACGGAAGCTCAGGTCCCACTGCAGGGCTTCGGCGGATTTGCCGACGCCAGCGGTGCGAACGATAAGGCCCATGCCGTCCGGAAGCTCCAGGCTCGCCAGCGCTTCTTTCAGTTCGGTACGGTCGTCGCCCTCGATACGGCGGGAAATTCCCCCCGCGCGCGGGTTGTTCGGCATCAGTACCAGATAGCTGCCCGCCAGGCTGATAAAGGTGGTGAGCGCAGCGCCTTTGTTGCCGCGTTCTTCTTTATCAATCTGCACGATAACTTCCTGACCTTCACGCAGTACGTCTTTGATATTAGGACGACCATGCGCATTGTAGTTGGCGGGGAAGTATTCGCGGGCGATTTCTTTGAGGGGGAGGAAACCATGACGCTCGGCGCCGTAATCAACAAACGCGGCTTCAAGGCTGGGTTCAATGCGGGTGATTTTGCCTTTGTAGATGTTCGCTTTTTTCTGTTCGTGCCCGGGGCTTTCGATATCCAGGTCGTACAGGCGCTGCCCATCAACAAGGGCGACGCGCAACTCTTCCTGCTGAGTTGCGTTGATTAACATTCTTTTCATCGTAACTTACTCATTATTCTTACATTGACGACTAAGCTGCGGGCAGAGTAATGCCTTTCCGGGGGAAAACCGATGGCCTCGTGTCTGGTTCACGTCGCCAACCTCACGGTTGTCGCGCGCTTAAGAGGCGCAGAGTGTCGGTCGCCTGTGTTTCAAACGGAAACACAGCGCAATTATTCAGGGGAACAGCCTGGGATGTATCACCAGAGAATATTCCATTTATACTCGTCGTCTTTCGCGTTGCAGGCATGATGGCTTAACCTGCTCACCTCGATCGGCTGATCCAGATGAGCTCCCGGGAGTCCCGGAGTTGACGCCTTCCTGCGACTTGAAATCCATAGAGCCTGTACCGGTAAGGACTGCAACCCGCAGCCCGCTAACTGTCTGAAAGATCACAACGTCTTACGCCATTGCTGCGTGGGCGATCGGTCAGACAAAATTGGTCATTCCGCTAATGTCTTGTTCTAACAAGATGCAATACGGAAAACGGTCTCATTATTCCATTGCTAACCTTGTTATAGCAAGTTGACTTTCACCTTTTATCACCCGGTTACTCACAGTTTTATCACCTGCCCATACAGATTGTTCTAATAACAAACAATATGGCGGTCAGGCAAACCGTGAAAACAGGATAATGATAAATATAAGCATATAAAAATGAGTGGCGCTAATG
The DNA here is from genome assembly GCF_059759695.1 of Klebsiella sp. M041. Taxonomy (NCBI): domain Bacteria; kingdom Pseudomonadati; phylum Pseudomonadota; class Gammaproteobacteria; order Enterobacterales; family Enterobacteriaceae; genus Klebsiella; species Klebsiella sp. M041. The sequence goes on along the minus strand of NZ_JCAXWU010000004.1, from coordinate 53,743 downwards.
CGTCCGGCTATTTAGAATCGCGCACCATGAAAACTGAGACCCCAACCGTAAAAATGGTTGCCATTGCTGCTGATGAAGCGGGGCAACGTATCGACAACTTTTTGCGTACGCAATTGAAAGGCGTACCGAAGAGCATGATTTATCGTATCCTGCGTAAAGGCGAGGTGCGGGTGAATAAAAAACGCGTGAAGCCGGAGTATAAGCTGGAAGCGGGCGATGAAGTCCGTATCCCGCCGGTGCGCGTGGCGGAGCGTGAAGAAGAGGCGGTATCGCCGCATCTACAGAAAGTCGCGGCGCTCTCTGAGGTGATCCTCTATGAAGACGATCATATTCTGGTCCTCAATAAGCCTTCCGGCACTGCGGTACATGGCGGCAGCGGCCTGAGCTTCGGGGTGATTGAAGGGTTGCGCGCCCTGCGCCCGGAGGCGCGCTTCCTTGAGCTGGTGCATCGACTCGACCGCGATACTTCAGGCGTGCTGCTGGTGGCGAAAAAGCGCTCGGCGCTGCGTTCGCTGCACGAGCAGCTGCGCGATAAAGGCATGCAGAAAGACTATCTGGCGCTGGTGCGCGGCCAGTGGCAGTCGCATACCAAAGTAGTGCAGGCCCCGCTATTGAAGAACATTCTGCAGAGCGGGGAGCGAATTGTCCGCGTGAGTCAGGAAGGCAAGCCGTCAGAGACGCGCTTTAAAGTGGAAGAGCGTTATGAATTCGCCACGCTGGTGCGCTGCAGTCCGGTCACCGGGCGCACCCATCAGATTCGCGTTCATACCCAGTATGCTGGCCATCCTATCGCCTTTGACGACCGCTATGGCGACCGCGAATTTGATAAGCAACTCTCAGGTACCGGCTTAAACCGCCTGTTCCTCCACGCTGCTGCGCTGAAGTTTACCCACCCGGGGAGCGGGGAGGTGATGCGCGTTGAGGCGCCGCTGGATAACCAGCTGAAGCACTGTTTACAGGTGCTACGGAAGAGCAAATAAGCGCAACGGCGGAATCAGTTCCGCCGTTTTTTTGGCCTTAGCCTAACAGCGGGTTGTCGTTTTCGCGGCGCAGCATCTGACACAGCGCGATTAAGGGTAACCCGACCAGCGTATTCGGATCGCGACCTTCCAGCCGTTCGAACAGCGTAATGCCTAACCCCTCGCTCTTGAAACTCCCGGCGCACTGCAGCGGGTTCTCTTTGCGCACATAGCCTTCGATCTCTTTATCGCTGAGATGGCGGAAGTGGACGTCAAAGGGCTCGCATTCGGTTTGCAGATGACCGCTGGCGGAGTTATACAGCGCCAGGCCGGTATAAAAGGTGACGATTGACCCGCTGGCCTTTCTCAACTGCCTGCGGGCATTTTCCTCGGTGTGCGGTTTACCGGTGATCTCACCGTCCAGTACGCAAACCTGATCGGAGCCTATAATAAGGTGATTGGGGTAGCGCGAGGCCAGGCTCTGCGCTTTGGCCTGCGCCAGCCGGGTGACAAGCTGACGCGCGGATTCTTCAGGACGGGGCGTTTCGTCGACGTCAGGCGCCGCGCATTCAAACGGTAATCCCAGTTTTTCCAGCAGCATGCGCCGCCAGGGAGAGGTTGACGCCAGGATAAGTTCAGACATATTTTTTCATCCACATATAGCGCTTCGCAGAGCATCATCTTAAACTATGCGCCGCAATGTGTGCGAATAAATGGCAAAAGGCAACCTGAGGCTGCCTTTTTCTTTGACTCTATGACATTACAAAGTTAATATGCGCGCCCTATGCAAAAGGTAAAATTACCCCTGACTCTTGATCCGGTACGCACGGCTCAAAAACGCCTTGATTACGAAGGCATCTATGCCCGCGATCAGGTTGAACGTGTAGCCGATTCTGTAGTCAGCGTGGACAGCGATGTGGAATGCAGCATGTCGTTCGCTATCGATAACCAGCGTCTCGCCGTCATTACAGGCGATGCGAAGGTAACGGTAACCCTCGAATGCCAGCGTTGCGGGAAACCGTTCTCCCATCACGTCCACACCACGTATTGTTTTAGCCCCGTCAGAAATGACGAACAGGCCGAAGCACTACCGGAAGCGTATGAGCCGATTGAGGTTAACGAATTCGGTGAAATCGACCTGCAGGCAATGGTCGAGGATGAAATTATCCTCTCCCTGCCCGTAGTTCCGGTGCATGATTCTGAACACTGTGAAGTGTCCGACGCGGACATGGTCTTTGGCGAACTGCCTGAAGAGGCACAAAAACCAAACCCATTTGCCGTATTAGCCAGCTTAAAGCGTAAGTAATTGAGGAGTAAGGTCCATGGCCGTACAACAGAATAAACCAACCCGTTCCAAACGTGGCATGCGTCGTTCCCATGACGCGCTGACCGCAGTCACCAGCCTGTCTGTAGACAAAACTTCTGGTGAGAAACACCTGCGTCACCACATCACTGCCGACGGTTTCTACCGCGGTCGCAAGGTTATCGCTAAGTAATCACGCGATACTCGCAGGATTTCCCGTTGCAGGCCATGGCGGGCGTGTGCGTACCTGGACACTCGGTTAACCCGGTAACCAGAAGCGTCAATGCCCGGATTGTTGCGTCTGCAGCGTGAAAATTCGCGGGTGCCAGCGTGATGAAGCTTAGTGAGGACTCCCCGGGCAACTGGGGAATCACCGAACCGGGCAGCGACGATACCTTGACACGTCTAACCCTGGCGTTAGATGTCATGGGGGGCGATTTCGGCCCATCCGTGACAGTGCCTGCAGCACTGCAGGCACTGAACTCTAATTCGCAACTCACACTTCTTTTAGTCGGCGATCCCGACGCCATCACGCCATTACTCGCCAAAGCTGACTTCGAACAACGTTCGCGTCTGCAGATTATTCCTGCGCAGTCAGTTATTGCCAGTGATGCGCGACCCGCACAGGCTATCCGCAGCAGTCGCGGAAGCTCAATGCGCGTGGCGCTGGAGCTTGTGAAAGAAGGGCGGGCGGAAGCCTGCGTTAGCGCCGGCAACACCGGCGCGCTGATGGGCCTGGCGAAACTGCTGCTCAAACCGATTGAAGGTATTGAGCGGCCGGCGCTGGTGACGGTTTTGCCGCACCAGCAGAAGGGCAAAACCGTGGTGCTGGATCTCGGCGCCAACGTCGACTGCGACAGCACGATGCTGGTGCAGTTCGCGGTGATGGGCGCGGTACTGGCGGAAGAGGTGGTCGGCATTGCCAATCCACGCGTCGCCTTGCTGAATATCGGCGAAGAAGAGATGAAAGGCCTCAGCAGCATCCGCGATGCTGCCGCAGTGCTCAAAACGCTGCCTTCCCTCAACTACATCGGCTATCTTGAAGCCAATGAACTGTTGACCGGAAAAACCGATGTGCTGGTTTGTGACGGATTCACGGGCAACGTCACATTAAAAACCATGGAAGGTGTTGTCAGAATGTTCCTTTCACTGCTGAAATCTCAGGGAGAGGGCAAAAAACGGTCGTGGTGGCTGCTGTTACTAAAACGTTGGTTACAAAAAAGCCTGGCGAGGCGATTCAGTCACCTCAACCCCGACCAGTATAATGGCGCCTGTCTGTTAGGATTGCGCGGTTCCGTGATCAAGAGTCATGGTGCTGCCAATCAGCGCGCCTTTAGCGTCGCGATAGAGCAGGCAGTGCAGGCGGTGCAGCGGCAAATTCCTCAACGGATCGCCGCGCGCCTGGAATCTTTATACCCAGCTGGTTTCGAGCTGCCGGAAAGCGACAGTGACGTGAACGCCCGACAGCAAAGCGGGACGAATGGACACCACTGACGCCGCGGCGGTTGAACGAGGCGGGTATATTACCCAAGAGTGACTGAGCGTACATGTATACGAAGATTATTGGTACCGGCAGCTATCTGCCCGAGCAAGTGCGTACAAACGCCGACCTGGAAAAAATGGTAGAGACCTCTGACGAGTGGATTGTCACCCGCACAGGTATCCGTGAGCGTCGTATTGCCGCAGCGCATGAAACAGTTGCTACGATGGGCTTTGAAGCCGCAAAGCAGGCGCTGGCGATGGCGGGCGTGTCCGCGGAGCAAATTGGTCTGATCATCGTTGCGACCACCTCCGGCACGCACGCGTTTCCGAGTTCGGCTTGCCAGATTCAGTCTATGCTGGGCGTCAAAGGCTGCCCGGCGTTTGACGTCGCGGCCGCCTGCGCCGGTTTCACCTATGCGCTGAGCGTCGCCGATCAGTATGTGAAAAACGGCGCGGTGGATTATGCGCTGGTCGTTGGCGCTGATGTGCTGGCGCGCACCTGCGATCCGGCCGATCGCGGGACGATTATTATTTTCGGCGATGGCGCCGGCGCGGTGGTGCTGGGCGCCTCCGAAGAGCCTGGCATTATCTCGACGCATCTGCATGCTGACGGTAGCTATGGCGAACTGCTGACCCTGCCGAACGCCGATCGCGTCGAACCGGAAAATCCGATCTATCTGACGATGGCCGGTAATGAAGTCTTCAAAGTGGCGGTCACCGAGTTAGCGCATATCGTTGATGAGACGCTGGCCGCGAATAATCTTGAACGTTCAGCGCTGGACTGGCTGGTGCCGCATCAGGCAAACCTGCGGATCATCAGCGCGACGGCGAAGAAACTGGGCATGTCGATGGATAACGTCGTAGTGACCCTCGACCGCCATGGCAATACCTCCGCGGCGTCAGTCCCTTGCGCGCTGGATGAGGCCGTCCGCGATGGCCGCATTCAACGTGGGCAGCTGATTTTGCTGGAAGCCTTTGGTGGCGGTTTCACCTGGGGTTCCGCGCTGGTTCGTTTTTAGTATAAGGATTTAAACATGACGCAATTTGCTTTTGTGTTCCCGGGACAGGGCTCTCAGGCCGTAGGCATGCTGGCCGATATGGCGGCGACCTGGCCGGTCATTGAAGAGACCTTCGGTGAAGCTTCCGCAGCGTTGGGTTACGATCTGTGGGCGCTGACGCAACAGGGCCCGGCAGAAGAACTGAATAAGACCTGGCAGACCCAGCCGGCGCTGCTGACCGCCTCCGTGGCGCTGTACCGCGTCTGGCAGCAGCAGGGCGGCAAAGCGCCGGCGCTGTTGGCAGGCCACAGCCTTGGCGAATACTCCGCGCTGGTTTGCGCGGGCGTTATCGCTTTCGCTGACGCCGTTCGCCTGGTTGAGCTGCGCGGCAAATTCATGCAGGAAGCCGTACCGGAAGGTACCGGCGCCATGTCAGCGATTATCGGTCTGGACGACGCGGCTATCGCCAAAGCCTGTGAAGACTCGGCCGAAGGGCAGGTCGTCTCTCCGGTGAACTACAATTCCCCGGGACAGGTGGTTATCGCCGGTCACAAAGAGGCCGTCGAACGCGCAGGCGCCGCCTGTAAAGCCGCGGGCGCTAAACGCGCGCTGCCGCTGCCGGTGAGCGTGCCCTCCCACTGTGCGCTGATGAAGCCCGCTGCGGAAAAACTGGCGCTTGAGCTGCAGAACATCACCTTCAACGCGCCGACGATTCCGGTGGTAAATAACGTCGACGTGAAGTGCGAAACCGCGCCGGACGCCATTCGCGATGCGCTGGTACGCCAGCTGTATAGCCCGGTTCAGTGGACCAAAACCGTTGAGTTTATGGCTGCTCAGGGCGTCACGCATCTGTATGAGGTTGGCCCGGGTAAAGTCCTCACCGGCCTGACCAAACGTATTGTTGACACCCTGACCGCTTCCGCGCTTAACGAGCCGGCGGCGATGTCTGCGGCGCTTGAGCAATAAAAGAGGAAAACCATGAGTTTTGAAGGAAAAATCGCGCTGGTTACCGGTGCAAGCCGCGGTATTGGCCGCGCCATCGCTGAAACGCTCGTCGCCCGCGGCGCGAAAGTTATCGGTACTGCGACCAGCGAAAGCGGCGCGCAGGCGATCAGCGACTATTTAGGCGCCAACGGTAAAGGTCTGATGTTGAATGTGACCGACCCGGCATCTATTGAATCTGTTCTGGAAAATGTGCGCGCAGAGTTTGGCGAAGTGGATATCCTGGTGAATAATGCCGGGATCACTCGCGACAACCTGTTAATGCGCATGAAAGATGACGAGTGGAACGATATTATCGAAACCAACCTGTCATCGGTTTTCCGTCTGTCAAAAGCGGTAATGCGCGCTATGATGAAAAAGCGTCATGGACGTATTATCACTATCGGTTCTGTGGTTGGTACCATGGGAAATGCGGGTCAGGCCAACTACGCTGCGGCGAAAGCGGGTCTGATCGGCTTCAGTAAATCACTGGCGCGTGAAGTTGCGTCACGCGGTATTACTGTAAACGTTGTTGCTCCGGGCTTTATTGAAACGGACATGACGCGTGCGCTGACCGATGAGCAGCGTGCGGGTACGCTGGCGGCAGTTCCTGCGGGGCGCCTTGGCACCCCAAATGAAATCGCCAGCGCGGTGGCATTTTTAGCCTCTGACGAAGCAAGTTACATCACTGGTGAAACCCTGCACGTCAACGGCGGAATGTACATGGTCTGACCGAGATTTGTGCAAAACGTTCAGGAACCGCGCACTTCGCACGGTTCTGTGTGCGGTTTTGTGCGAAAAGATTTGCGTTCTTAGGGCAAACGGCCTCAAAATAGCGCAAAATCGTGGTAAGACCTGCCGGGATTTAGTTGCAAATTTTTCAACATTTTATACACTACGAAAACCATCGCGAAAGCGAGTTTTGATAGGAAATTTAAGAGTATGAGCACTATCGAAGAACGCGTTAAGAAAATTATCGGCGAGCAGCTGGGCGTTAAGCAGGAAGAAGTTACCAACAATGCTTCCTTCGTTGAAGACCTGGGCGCTGATTCTCTTGACACCGTTGAGCTGGTAATGGCTCTGGAAGAAGAGTTTGATACTGAGATTCCGGACGAAGAAGCTGAGAAAATCACCACCGTTCAGGCTGCCATTGATTACATCAACGGCCACCAGGCGTAAGTGAACATCTCCAGGCGGTCATTCGACCGCCTGAGTTTTATCTTTTTTTTGTCCCACAAGAATCTATTTTCCCTCCCTGGAGGACAAACGTGTCTAAGCGTCGTGTAGTTGTGACCGGACTGGGCATGTTGTCTCCTGTCGGCAATACCGTAGAGTCTACCTGGAAAGCTCTCCTTGCCGGTCAGAGTGGCATCAGCCTGATCGACCATTTCGATACTAGCGCCTATGCAACGAAATTTGCTGGCTTAGTAAAGGATTTTAACTGTGATGACATCATCTCGCGCAAAGAGCAGCGCAAGATGGATGCCTTCATTCAATATGGAATTGTCGCTGGCGTTCAGGCCATGCAGGATTCTGGCCTTGAAGTGACGGAAGAGAATGCTACCCGTATTGGCGCCGCGATCGGCTCCGGTATTGGCGGCCTCGGCTTGATCGAAGAAAACCACAGTTCGCTGGTCAACGGTGGACCGCGTAAGATCAGCCCATTCTTCGTTCCCTCCACAATTGTTAACATGGTGGCCGGGCATCTGACTATCATGTTTGGTCTGCGTGGACCAAGTATCTCCATCGCGACCGCCTGTACTTCAGGCGTGCACAACATCGGTCAGGCTGCGCGCATCATCGCCTATGGCGATGCCGATGCGATGGTGGCAGGCGGTGCGGAAAAAGCCAGTACCCCGCTTGGCGTGGGCGGCTTTGGCGCAGCGCGGGCGCTCTCCACGCGCAATGACAACCCGCAGGCGGCAAGCCGTCCGTGGGATAAAGATCGCGACGGCTTCGTGCTGGGCGACGGCGCGGGCATGGTGGTGCTGGAAGAGTACGAGCATGCGAAAAAACGCGGCGCGAAAATCTACGCCGAGATCGTCGGCTTCGGCATGAGCAGCGATGCTTACCACATGACGTCACCGCCGGAAGATGGCGCGGGCGCCGCGCTGGCGATGGTGAATGCCATTCGCGATGCGGGCATCGAACCGGGCCAGATCGGCTACGTCAATGCCCACGGCACCTCGACGCCGGCTGGCGATAAAGCGGAAGCGCAGGCGGTTAAGTCTGTCTTCGGCGATGCGGCGAGCCGCGTAATGGTGAGCTCCACCAAATCCATGACCGGGCATCTGCTGGGCGCGGCAGGGGCGGTAGAGTCGATTTACTCTATCCTGGCGCTGCGCGATCAGGCGGTTCCGCCGACGATCAACCTCGACAACCCGGATGAGGGCTGCGACCTCGACTTCGTTCCGCACGAAGCGCGTCAGGTTTCCGGTATGGAGTACACCCTGTGCAACTCCTTCGGCTTCGGCGGCACTAATGGTTCGCTGATCTTCAAAAAAGTGTGACAGGGCTTGCCCCGGTACTGCTTTAACAAAAGGCCCGTTCGTCGGGCCTTTTTTATTCGGCTTTCTCCGCTTGTCCTCTGCTCCGTGTCCTGAGACACTCACCGACCTGTGAAAAGGAGTCCTTTATGTTCTTGATAAATGGCGTTGAACAGGACACGCTGGCGGCGAACGATCGCGCCGTCCAGTTTGGCGACGGTTGTTTTACCACCGCCCGTATACAGCACGGGCAGGTTGCGTTACTGGACGCCCATCTGCAGCGTTTGCAGACGACCTGCGAAAAATTACGCATCCCATTTGACGACTGGCTGACGTTGAGCGACGAGATGCAGCGCCTGGCTCGGCCGCGCGCCCTGGGTGTGCTTAAGGTGGTTCTCACCCGCGGCGTCGGGGGGAGGGGATACAGCACGGCGGGCTGCGCGTCGCCCACCCGCATTCTGAGCGTCTCTTCGCTTCCGGCGCACTACGCGCGCTGGCGGGAGGAGGGCATTACCCTGACCCGGAGCCCGGTGCCCCTGGGGCGCAACCCCTGGCTGGCCGGTCTGAAGCATCTTAATCGTCTGGAGCAGGTGCTGATCCGCTCTCATCTTGAACAGACGGACGCCGATGAGGCGCTGGTCCTTGACAGTGACGGGTGGCTTACGGAATGCTGTGCCGCGAATTTATTCTGGCGTCAGGGACGGGATGTCTTTACTCCGCGACTCGATTATGCCGGGGTCAACGGCATAATGCGGCAGCGTTGTATCGCGCAGCTGGCACCATCGACGTTTCGCGTTGTCGAAGTGACAGCGCGTCCCGAGACGTTGCGGGAGGCCGATGAAGTGCTGATCTGCAATGCGCTTATGCCGCTGGTGCCGGTTCGTCGCTGGGAGGAGACCGTCTGGTCCTCTCGCGAGCTTTACCATTTTTTAGCCCCTTTGTGTGAGCTGTCTGGTTAGTATGAAGAAAATGTTACGTTTTATCCTGTTGCTGGTCGTGCTGTTGGGCATCGCCGCGGCGGCAGGAATGTGGAAGGTACGCCAACTGGCGGACAGCAAGCTGCTGATTAAAGAAGAGACCATCTTTACCCTCGAAGCCGGCACCGGCCGGCTGGCGCTGGGGCAGGATCTCTATCGTGAGAAGGTGATCAATCGTCCGCGCGTGTTCCAGTGGCTGCTGCGGATGGAGCCTGAGCTGTCTCACTTCAAAGCCGGGACCTATCGCTTCACGCCGCAAATGACGGTGCGCGAAATGCTGCAGCTGCTGGCCAGCGGCAAAGAGGCGCAGTTTCCGTTGCGCTTTGTCGAAGGCATGCGCGTCAGCGACTACCTTCGTCAGCTGCGCGATGCCCCCTACGTGAAGCACACGCTTGAAGACGATAGCTACGCGACGGTGGCTAAGGCTTTAGGTCTTGACCACGCCGACTGGGTGGAAGGTTGGTTCTGGCCGGATACCTGGATGTACACCGCCAATACCAGCGACATCGCCATCCTCAAGCGCGCGCATCAGAAAATGGTCACCGAAGTGGCGAAGGTCTGGGAAGGACGGATGGATAATCTGCCCTATGACGATCAGAATCAGCTGTTGACCATGGCCTCGATTATTGAGAAAGAGACCGCGGTGGCGGAAGAGCGCGATCGCGTCGCGTCGGTGTTTATCAACCGCCTGCGCATCGGCATGCGTTTACAGACCGATCCAACGGTGATCTACGGGATGGGCGAAGGGTATAATGGTAAGTTAACGCGTAAGGATCTGGAGACGCCGACCGCGTACAATACCTATACCATCAGCGGCCTGCCGCCAGGCCCTATTGCGGTGCCGGGCGAAGCGTCGCTGAAGGCGGCCGCCCATCCGGCGAAAACGCCATACCTCTATTTTGTCGCCGACGGGAAAGGGGGCCATACGTTTACCACAAACCTGGTCAGCCATAACCGCGCGGTGCAGGACTATCTGAAAGTACTTAAGGAAAAAAATGCGCAGTAACTATATCGTCATCGAGGGGCTGGAGGGCGCCGGGAAGACCACCGCACGTCAACTGGTGGTGGAGACGCTGCAGTCGGCAGGTATTCACGATATGGTGTTTACCCGTGAGCCGGGGGGCACAATCCTTGCCGAAAAACTGCGTAGCCTGGTGCTGGATATCCAGTCTACGGGCGATGAAGTGATTAACGATAAAGCGGAAGTGCTGATGTTTTACGCGGCGCGCGTCCAGCTGGTGGAGACCGTGATTAAGCCTGCTCTGGCTCGCGGCCAGTGGGTGATCGGCGATCGTCACGATCTCTCCACTCAGGCCTATCAGGGCGGCGGCAGGGGGATTGACCGCACGATGCTGGCGACGCTGCGTGATGCCGTTCTCGGCGATTTTCGACCTAATTTGACGCTGTACCTCGACGTCACGCCGGAAGTGGGGCTGCGGCGCGCCCGCGCCCGCGGCGAACTGGATCGCATTGAGCAGGAGTCCATGAACTTCTTCAATCGTACCCGTGCGCGCTACCTTGAGCTGGCCGCGGCGGATCCTTCTATCCGCACGGTGGACGCGACGCAGCCGCTGGATGCCGTCGCGCGCGATATTCGCGCCACGATCGTCCAGTGGATGGCGGAGCAACCGGCATGAAATGGTATCCGTGGCTGCGCCCCTCGTTCGAGCAACTGGTCGGTAGCTATCAGGCCGGACGAGGCCACCACGCCTTACTGTTACAATCCCTGAGCGGGATGGGCGGCGAGGCGTTGATGTATGCGCTGTGCCGCTTCCTGATGTGCCGCCAGCCCGAAGGGCATAAAAGCTGCGGTCACTGCCACAGTTGCCAGCTGATGCAGGCCGGTACGCACCCTGATTACTACCCGCTGAGCCCCGAGAAAGGCAAGAGCGCGCTGGGTATTGACGCGGTGCGCGATGTCAACGACAAGCTCTATGAGCGCGCGCGCCTCGGTGGGGCGAAGGTGGTATGGATTAGCGATGCCGCCTTGCTGACCGATGCCGCCGCCAACGCATTGCTGAAAACGCTGGAGGAGCCGCCGGAAAATACCTGGTTCTTCCTCGCCTGCGAGGAGCCGGCGCGTCTGCTGACCACTCTGCGCAGTCGCTGCCGCCTGCACCACCTGTCGCCGCCGACGGAATCTTATGCCCTGGCCTGGCTGGAGCGTGAGGTGAACCTGCCGCAGGAGGCGCTGCTGACCGCGTTACGTCTGTGCGCCAGCGCGCCGGCCGCCGCGCTTGAGCTGCTTAAGGAGCCGCAGTGGACGGCGCGACAGCAGCTGTGTCAGGCGCTGGCGACCACGCTGGCGAGCGGTGACTGGCTGGCGCTGCTGCCGATACTCAATCATGAACAGGCGGCGGTTCGCCTGCACTGGCTGGCATCGCTGCTGGTCGATGCGCAAAAACGACAGCAGGGAATTGCCCTGGTGAGTAATCCGGATGTCTGGCCGCTGCTGGAGCAGCTGGCGCATAGTCTGCCCACCTCCAGGCTGCAGGCGATTGCCCATGATGTCTGTACCTGCCGCGAGCAATTGCTGAACGTCGTCGGCGTCAACCGCGAACTGCTGCTCACCGAGCGCCTGCTGCGCTGGGAACATTACCTGCAACCCGGGACGGTTTTACCCGTCTCCCACCTCTGAGTGAGACATTATGTTTTTAGTCGACTCCCACTGCCATCTTGATGGTCTGGATTATCAAACTCTGCACAAAAACGTCGATGACGTGCTGGCAAAAGCGGCCGCGCGCGATGTGAAATTTTGCCTGGCGGTCGCCACGACGCTGCCTGGCTACCGCAGTATGCGCGAGCTGGTAGGGAGGCGTGACAATGTCGTTTTCTCCTGTGGCGTGCACCCGTTAAACCAGGACGAGCCCTACGAGGTGGAGACGCTGCGCACGCTGGCGGCGGAAGAGGGCGTCGTCGCGATGGGAGAGACCGGGCTGGATTATTTTTATACCCCGGAAACCAAAGCCCAGCAGCAAATCTCATTCCGTGACCATATCCGCATCGGCCGGGAGCTGAATAAGCCCGTGATCGTGCATACCCGTGACGCTCGCGCCGATACCCTGGCCATTTTACGTGAAGAAAAGGTGACGGATTGCGGAGGCGTACTACACTGTTTCACTGAGGACAGGGAGACGGCGGGTAAGCTGCTCGACATGGGGTTCTATATCTCGTTTTCCGGTATCGTCACTTTCCGTAACGCCGAGCAACTGCGCGATGCGGCGCGCTATGTTCCGCTGGATCGTCTGCTGGTGGAGACCGATTCGCCGTACCTGGCGCCGGTACCCCATCGCGGCAAAGAGAACCAGCCGGCGATGGTTCGTGACGTTGCTGAATACATGGCGGTACTGAAGGGTGTGTCGCTGGAGCAACTGGCTCAGCAGACCACCGACAATTTTGCCACGCTGTTCCACATTGACCCCGCCCGCTTGCAACCTGCTTGATCTGCTTATTATTTTAAGGCTCGTAATTAATAGCCAAAGCGAGTAAAGTTCACCGCCACAAAAGTGGCGGTGAAGGTTTTTTGGCAACATCTGGATACAACTTATGTAAGCTGATGTAAATTTTTACCGGAAGGCTGATTGAAACGTGATAGCCGTCAAACAATCATCCCGTTAATTATTTTACTCTGTGTAATAAATAAAGGGCGCTTAGATGTCCTGTCCACGGCGCGGTTCTCCCCCCGGGCCAATGCGTGAAAACGTAAAAAAGTACCAAATACTCAGGAGCACTCTCAATTATGTTTAAGAATGCATTTGCTAACCTGCAGAAGGTCGGTAAATCGCTGATGCTGCCGGTATCCGTACTGCCTATCGCAGGTATCCTGCTGGGCGTCGGTTCCGCAAACTTCAGCTGGCTGCCAGCCGTGGTCTCCCACGTTATGGCAGAAGCAGGCGGTTCTGTTTTCGCCAACATGCCGCTGATCTTCGCTATCGGTGTGGCCCTCGGCTTCACCAATAACGACGGTGTATCCGCACTGGCTGCAGTCGTAGCTTACGGCATCATGGTGAAAACCATGGCGGTGGTTGCGCCGCTGGTGCTGCATTTACCTGCTGACGAGATTGCGGCAAAACACCTGGCTGATACCGGCGTGCTTGGCGGTATTATCTCCGGTGCTATCGCCGCGTACATGTTCAACCGCTTCTATCGCATCAAGCTGCCAGAATATCTCGGCTTCTTTGCGGGCAAGCGCTTTGTACCGATTATCTCTGGTCTGGCCGCTATTTTCACCGGCGTGATCCTCTCCTTCATTTGGCCGCCGATCGGTTCCGCGATCCAGACCTTCTCCCAGTGGGCTGCTTATCAGAACCCGGTGGTGGCGTTTGGTATCTACGGTTTCATCGAGCGTTGCCTGGTGCCGTTTGGTCTGCACCACATCTGGAACGTTCCTTTCCAGATGCAGATCGGCGAATACACCAACGCGGCGGGTCAGGTATTCCACGGCGATATCCCGCGCTACATGGCAGGCGACCCGACTGCGGGCAAACTGTCTGGCGGCTTCCTGTTCAAAATGTACGGTCTGCCGGCAGCGGCTATCGCGATTTGGCACTCTGCTAAACCGGAAAACCGCGCCAAAGTGGGCGGTATCATGATCTCCGCCGCGCTGACCTCGTTCCTGACCGGTATCACCGAGCCGATCGAGTTCTCGTTCATGTTCGTGGCGCCGATCCTGTACGTTATCCATGCCATCCTGGCGGGTCTGGCGTTCCCGATCTGTATCCTGCTGGGTATGCGTGACGGTACCTCGTTCTCTCACGGCCTGATCGACTTTATCGTGCTGTCCGGTAACAGCAGCAAGCTGTGGCTGTTCCCGATCGTCGGTATCTGCTATGCGATCGTGTACTACGTCATTTTCCGCGTGCTGATTAAAGCCCTGGATCTGAAAACCCCGGGTCGTGAAGATACCACCGAAGAGAGCAAAGCTGGCGCAACCAGCGAGATGGCTCCGGCTCTGGTCGCCGCTTTCGGCGGTAAAGAGAACATCACCAACCTCGACGCATGTATTACTCGTCTGCGTGTTAGCGTGGCGGATGTAGCGAAAGTTGACCAGGCTGGCCTGAAAAAACTGGGCGCCGCTGGCGTGGTAGTGGCAGGTTCTGGCGTACAGGCCATCTTCGGTACCAAGTCCGATAACCTGAAAACTGAAATGGATGAGTACATCCGTAACAGTTAAGACGTAGTATCGGGGAGACTAAGGCAGCCAACTGGCTGCCTTTTTTACGTGACCAGATCGGCCTTCCAGAGGCGATAACCCCGCAAACTGTCCGCCAAATGCTTATTCCCTCAGCAGCTAAGTCTATAGTTGAATAAGAAAAAGAGCTTTCAGGTTGAAAGAGAGGGAGGATGTCGCTCATACTCTTACCGGAACCTGTGCGTCCGCGTTTATCTGCAGAAGCAGGCCAGCGTACGGGATAAAACTAATAAGGAATCAGTCATGGCAGAAGAAACGATTTTCAGCAAAATCATTCGCCGGGAGATCCCGTCGGATATGGTTTATCAGGATGAGCTTGTGACCGCTTTTCGCGACATCTCCCCGCAGGCGCCCACCCACATTCTGATTGTCCCGAACGTTCTGATTCCTACCGTAAATGACGTTACCACTGAACATGAACTGGCCCTGGGCCGGATGATGACCGTCGCGGCGAAGATTGCCCGCGATGAAGGCCTCGCCGACGATGGCTACCGGTTAATCGTCAACTGCAACCGTCACGGCGGCCAGGAAGTTTACCATATCCATATGCATCTGCTGGGCGGTCGTCCGCTGGGTCCGATGCTGGCGCACAAAGGCTAACGTCATGCTCAGGACCCTTTTGGGCGCGTGTCTGGCGGCGGGGCTGCTGGCCGGATGTAGTTCACATCCGGAGATCCCGGTTTCTGACCAGCAGGCGCTGGTGATGGAGTCGAGCGTGCTGGCCGCCGGGATCAGCGCCAGCGAGCCTGTCGTCGTGGCGACGGAGATCCAGGCCACCGCCTCCTCTACGCTGTATAACGAGCGCCAACAGCCGGTCACCGTGCATTATCGTTTTTTCTGGTATGACGCCCGAGGGCTGGAGATGCACCCTCTGGAGGCGCCGCGCACCATCGTGGTTCCGGCTCGCTCCTCGGTGACGTTGTATGGCAGCGCCAATATCCTGGGGGCGCATAAGGCCCGCCTTTATCTTTATCTGTAAGGGGTAATTATAATGATGAAAATGTGTCGCTATGCGTTAATCACAGCACTGGCGATATTCCTCGCAGGCTGTGCGGGGCTGCGTGAGCAGCCCGCGCCGGTAGAAGAGGCCAAACCGCAGCCGCAGCAGCCTGCGCAGCCGCAGCCCACGGTGCCGACGGTACCGGCGGTGCCATCCGTCCCGTCACAGCCAGGACCGATTGAGCATCAGGATCAGCAGTCGGGTCAGCCGGCGCCGCGCGTGCGTCATTATGACTGGAACGGCGCGGTGCAGCCGATGGTGGGACAGATGCTGCAGGCGGGCGGGGTCAATGCCGGCAGTATTCTGCTGGTTGACAGCGTGAACAACCGCACCAACGGTTCGCTGAATGCCGGAGAAGCTACCACCGCGTTACGCAACGCGCTGGCGGGCAACGGCAAATTTACCCTTGTTTCACCGCAGCAGCTGGCGGTCGCCAAGCAGCAACTGGGCCTGTCGCCGCAGGACAGCCTCGGCAGCCGCAGCAAAGCCATGGGCATCGCCCGCAACGTGGGCGCGCAGTATGTGCTTTACTCCAATGCCACCGGCAACGTCAACGCGCCTGAGCTGAAGATGCAGTTGATGCTGGTGCAAACCGGCGAGATTATCTGGTCAGGTAAAGGTGCTGTTCAGCAACAATAAGCTAACGCGCGACGAGCTCTTGTCGCGCTTCTTTCCCCACTATCATCCTGTCGCCTCGCTGAGCCAGACCGGCCTCAGCGGCGGCAGTGTGATTATCAGCGACGGCGACCGGCGACGAGTGCTGCGTCAGCCGCACGACCCGTCTGCCGCTGCCTGTTATTTTCGCCGTCAGTATCGCGCGCTGCGCCGGCTGCCTGCCAGGCTGGCGCCCAACCCCCTGTTTTACTCGCCGTGCTGGATGGTGGTGGAGTATTGCGCGGGTGAGGTGAAAAGCGAGTTACCTGACTGCCCGCAGCTGTCTGGCTTATTGTATGATTTGCATCAGCAACCGCGGTTCGGCTGGCGTGTGAGTCTCGGGCCGCTGCTGGCGCAGTACTGGCAGAGGAGCGATCCGGCCCGGCGCACGCCGCGCTGGTTACGCTGGCATCAGCGGCTGTGCCGCCGGGGCGAGCCTCGTCCTCTGCGCCTGGCGCCGCTGCATATGGACGTCCATGCCGGCAATATTATCCACAGCGACGCCGGTTTGAAGCTGATCGACTGGGAATATGCCGGCGATGGCGATATCGCGCTGGAGCTGGCCGCCGTATGGATCGCCCCGGGCGAGCGCCGCCAGCTGGTGATGGCGTATGCCCGGCGGGCGGCCATCGACCCGCAGCAGCTATGGCGGCAGGTGGCGCGCTGGCGTCCGTGGGTACTGCTGCTGATGGCGGGCTGGTATGAAATGCGCTGGCGGCAGAGTGGGGATCGGCAATTTATCACGCTGGCAGATGAAACATGGTGTCAGCTAGACAACGAACGCAAAGGATAAGAGAGGTCAGTGTGGGCCCAGTGATGTTGGATGTTGAAGGGTATGAACTGGATGCGGAAGAGCGAGAGATTCTGGCGCATCCGCTGGTGGGAGGGTTGATCCTCTTCACCCGAAATTATCACGATCCGGCGCAGCTGCGGGAGCTGGTGCGCCAGATCCGCGAAGCTTCCCGTAACCATCTGGTGGTGGCGGTCGATCAGGAAGGGGGACGCGTTCAGCGTTTCCGCGAAGGCTTTACCCGTTTACCGGCGGCCCAGTCTTTCGCCGCGCTGCTGGGGATGGAAGAGGGGGGCAAACTGGCCGCCGAGGCCGGCTGGCTGATGGCCAGCGAAATGATCGCCATGGACATTGATATTAGCTTTGCGCCAGTGCTGGACGTCGGCCATATCAGCGCCGCGATCGGCGAACGTTCTTATCATGAAGATCCGCAGAAAGCGCTGACGATGGCGCGTCACTTCATTGACGGCATGCACGCTGCGGGCATGAAAACCACCGGCAAACACTTCCCGGGACACGGGGCGGTGACTGCCGATTCGCATAAAGAAACCCCGTTCGATCCGCGTCCGGCATCGATTATCCGCGACCACGATATGGCGATATTCAAAAGCCTTATCGCCGAGCAGCGTCTGGATGCCATTATGCCGGCGCATGTGATTTATCCGGAGCTCGATCCGCGCCCGGCCAGCGGTTCAGCGTACTGGTTGAAGACGGTGCTGCGCGGCGAGCTGGGCTTCGACGGGGTGATTTTCTCCGACGATCTGTCGATGGAAGGGGCGGCGATCATGGGCAGCTATGCCGAACGCGGCCAGGCATCGCTCGACGCCGGTTGCGATATGATACTGGTCTGCAATAATCGTAAGGGCGCGGTCAGTGTGCTGGATAACCTGTCGCCGATCAAAGCAGAGCGTGTTACGAAATTGTATCATAAAGGTTCCTTTTCCCGTCAGGAGTTAAGGGATTCAGCCCGTTGGAAAACGGTGAGTGCCCAGCTGGAGCAGCTTCATGCGCGCTGGCAAGAGGCGAAGTCCGCGTAACGCTCTGCGGGGCGTTGTTGTCTGGTGAGGATGCGATGATTATCTATTTACACGGTTTTGACTCGAACAGCCCCGGTAACCACGAGAAGGTGATGCAGTTGCAGTTTATTGACCCTGACGTGCGGTTGATAAGCTACAGCACGCGCCACCCCAAGCACGACATGCAGCATTTGCTGAAAGAGGTCGATAAAATGCTGCAGCTTACCGCCGATGACCGGCCGCTGATCTGCGGCGTTGGACTCGGCGGTTACTGGGCTGAGCGGATTGGTTTCCTGTGCGATATTCGTCAGGCGGTGTTCAATCCGAACCTGTTTCCGCATGAGAATATGGAAGGCAAAATCGACCGACCGGAAGAGTATGCTGACATCGCCACCAAGTGCGTGACCAACTTTCGCGAGAAGAACCGCGATCGCTGCCTGGTGGTGCTTTCCCGGCAGGACGAAGCGCTGGACAGCCAGCGTTCCGCCGACCTTCTGCACCACTATTATGAAATTATCTGGGATGAAGAGCAGACCCATAAGTTTAAAAACATCTCGCCGCACCTGCAGCGGCTGAAAGCGTTTAAAACCCTCGGTTAAGCCTTTTCCCCTGTCTCCAAACCCGCGCCGGGTTCACCGCGCGGGTTTTTTCATGTCTACACTTATTGGTTTCGCTGAAAAAATACGCGACAAAACTTGATGCACATCAATTTTGGTATGACCAATGCACCGTTCATGGTATTCTCGACAGTGCTGAATGGTTTCATTGACGTAACTTGTTGTTAAATAAAGGCTATTTTAATAACTTTTATTTAACAATTGGTTAATAATTTTAGGGGTACACATGACTACGCCATTGAAAAAAATCGTAATTGTGGGTGGCGGCGCAGGCGGACTGGAACTGGCAACTCAGCTGGGGAAAAAGTTAGGGCGCCATAAGAAAGCGAAAATCACCCTGGTGGACCGTAACCACAGCCATCTGTGGAAGCCGCTGCTGCACGAAGTGGCCACCGGTTCTCTGGATGAAGGCGTTGATGCGCTGAGCTATCTGGCCCATGCCCGCAATCACGGTTTCCAGTTCCAGCTGGGGTCGGTGGTCGATATCAATCGCGAAGGGAAGACCATCACCCTCGGCGAACTGCGCAATGAAAAAGGCGAGCTGCTGGTGGCTGAGCGTAAACTGCCGTACGACACGCTGGTGATGGCGCTGGGCAGTACCTCGAATGACTTCAACACCCCTGGGGTGAAAGAGAACTGCATTTTCCTCGACAACCCGCATCAGGCGCGTCGTTTCCATCAGGAGATGCTCAACCTGTTCCTTAAGTACTCCGCGAACCTTGGCGCTAACGGTAAAGTGAACATTGCCATCGTCGGCGGCGGCGCCACCGGCGTGGAACTCTCCGCTGAGTTGCATAATGCCGTGAAACAGCTGCACAGCTACGGTTACAAAGGGCTGACCAACGAAGCGCTGAACGTCACGCTGGTCGAAGCGGGCGAACGCATTCTGCCTGCGCTGCCGCCGCGCATTTCCGGCGCGGCGCACAATGAGCTGACCAAACTGGGCGTACGGGTGCTGACGCAGACCATGGTCACCAGCGCCGATGCGGGCGGCCTGCACACCAAAGATGGCGAATATATTGAAGCGGATCTGATGGTCTGGGCGGCCGGGATCAAAGCGCCAGATTTCATGAAAGAGATCGGCGGCCTGGAAACCAACCGTATCAATCAGCTGGTGGTTGAGCCGACGCTGCAGACCACCCGCGACGCGGATATTTTCGCCATCGGCGACTGCGCCTCCTGCGCCCGTCCGGAAGGCGGGTTTGTGCCACCGCGTGCTCAGGCGGCGCACCAGATGGCCACCTGCGCGCTGAATAACATCCTCGCGCAGATGAAAGGCAAACCGCTGAAGGCGTATACCTATAAAGACCATGGCTCGCTGGTGTCGCTGTCCAATTATTCCACCGTCGGCAGCCTGATGGGCAACCTGATGCGCGGCTCGATGATGGTGGAAGGGCGCATTGCGCGCTTCGTGTACATCTCCCTGTACCGTATGCACCAGATCGCCCTGCACGGCTATTTCAAAACCGGCCTGATGATGCTGGTTGGCCGCATCAACCGCATCATTCGCCCGCGTCTCAAGCTGCACTAATCGCTATCGCGACCCGGAGCGCGCCCTGGCGGCGCCTCCGGGCTCTTCTGCTGAACCGGCGGGGATCCCGCTCGGAATCCTCTGAATCCCTTTGATTTGCAGCGAATTCTCGCACTTTTCATCCGCTATCTGATTTGCGCCTTGCCGGGTCCGGTTGCAAAATTGTATCAACAGCAACAAAGGAGGATCTCCCGTGAATAAATCTATGTTGGCGGGTATAGGGATAGGCGTGGCTGCCGCGCTGGGCGTTGCAGCTGTCGCTGGTCTCAACGTGTTAGATCGCGGCCCGCAGTATGCGCAAGTGGTCTCCAGTACACCGATTAAAGAAACCGTGAAAACGCCGCGCCAGGAATGCCGCAATGTCACCGTGACCCATCGTCGTCCGGTACAGGATGAAAACCGCATCGCCGGTTCCGTGCTGGGCGCGGTGGCGGGCGGGGTGATTGGCCACCAGTTCGGCGGCGGTCACGGACGCAGCGTGGCGACGGTGGTGGGCGCGCTGGGCGGCGGCTATGCCGGTAACCAGATCCAGGGCGCGATGCAGGATAATGACACCTACACCACCACGCAGCAGCGCTGCAAAACGGTGTATGACAAATCCGACAAAATGCTGGGCTACGATGTGACCTATAAGATAGGCGATCAGCAGGGGAAAATCCGTATGGATCACGATCCTGGCAGCCAGATCCCGCTGGACAACAACGGCCAGCTGGTCCTGAACAACAAAATCTAAAAACAGATTTGTGTAATGATTAGCCCCTCAATCGCTCAGGCTGAGGGGCTTTTTTTGTCAGAAAGTTAACGCGTAATTCAGACCGAAGGTACGGCCACGGCCTTTATATTCATACAGCGACGAGCTGCCGTAGGTTGGGCTGTAGAGCAGCGGCGCGCGCTGGCCCCAGATGGTGACATAATCTTCGTTAAGCAGGTTTTCGATACTGAAGGTCAGTTTCCCCACCGGCAGCGCGTAACTGCCGATAAAATCGACGGTATTATAGCCTTCCAGCTTGTTGCCGGCGGCGTCGCTGAGGTCAAACACCTGCTGGCTCTGCACGCGCAGGCTCCACGGATCCGGCGCCCAGCCTACCCAGGCGGTGGCTTTGGACGGCGAGGCGAGGGTGACGTCCCATTTTTGCCAGCGGCCATCGGTCTGCACCTGTGATTTCAGCACGTTGAAGTTGCCGCCGACGCTCCACTCGCTGTCCGGAATAAAGTAATCGACCGCCCCCTCAACGCCGTAAATACGCCGCTTGTCGGACTGAACATCGATGGTCATGTCGGTACGGTTGACCACGATGGTCTTATCCGAAGTCGAGTAATACGCCGCCAGCTGGGTACGCAGGTTATCGCCGGTGTAGCGCCAGCCCAGCTCATACGAGTTAACTTTGATCCCCTGCAGCGGCGAGTCATCGACGTTGACGCTGGAGAGCAGCGGCAGATGACCATTGACCGCGGCGCCGTATTTCCCGATGCCATAGTATTTACCCGGATCCGGCAGCTCAACGCCCTGCGAGAAGTTAAACCAGGTCTGTTGACGCTCGGTCAGATGGGCGACGATCCCGGCGTTAAACAGGAAGTTGTCATAATCGGTTTTGCCGCCTTTGATGGCGTCGGCGGAGCGCGCTTTGCCGTTGGCGATATCCTGTTGCTGGGCGTAGCCGACAAAGTCGTCAACCCGGTTTTCGGTCCACTGGTAGCGAACCCCGCCGCTGATGGTAAAGATATCGTTCAGATCGTAGCTTGACTGCAGGAACGGCGCGACGTTGGAGATGCTGTATCCCGGGTAGCGGCCGGTGGTGTAGATCGATTCGTTGTGCAGCCCGCCGGAAGCCAGCGATTGTTGCAGATCGAAGAACATCTGATTGGCATTGAAGGTCTCATGATCGGCGTCGAGACCCCAGGTAAGATCCCAGCCCGCCAGCGGCTGACTGTTCAGGGTCAGCTTTGCCCCATACTGATCGGTATCCTGCTGCGACGAGGAGAAACTGCTGACCTGGCCTTTGCTGAGCGTCGGGAACGGATAGAAGGTGAGGGATTCATCGCGATAGTACACCTGGCTCACCAGATTCTGACCGAAGAAGTCGGCATCGGAGTACTGGAGGCTGATCAGATGGCGCTCGGTGCCGGGGATACGATCGGAATTGAGCCCATCGGTGGTGTACGCTTTGCCGCCGCTGGTCACCGCGGACATATTCTTTCCGAGCCACAGGCCATAGTCATCATCGCCCTGGCTTTTATAATACTGGGTGACCAGCTGCAGCTGGCGGTTGTCGTCGATCTCGATCGTCCCCGTTCCCATGACGTCCAGACGGTCGGAGTGCTGGAGCCCCGTTTGGGTGTTATCGAGGAGCAGCGCATCGTTGTTGCCGTCGTACCAGCCGCCGAAACGCTGATAGGCTACCGATAAACGCCCGGACGCGTGGTCTGTCCCGCCGCTGACGGCCGCCGCGACGCGCTCATCATGATCGTTGCTGTTGGCAAACCCGCTCTTGCTGCCCACCTCAAGATCGACCTGCCGATCCTGCTGCCCTTTTTTGGTGACGATGTTGATAAGTCCGCCGGTACTGCCGCCGCCGTACAGTGAGGTCGCCCCGGAGATCACTTCGATATGTTCGATGTTGAACGGATCGATGGCGTCGAGCTGGCGACTGTCGGTGCGTGAGGAGTTGAGCCGGACGCCGTCAATCAGCACGACGATGGCGCGCCCGCGCATGTTCATCCCGTAATTGGTGCGCCCCTGGCTGCTGACATCGATGCCCGGGATCAGCTGAGCCAGCACGTCTTTGAACTCTTTCCCGCCCTGGACCTGCTGCTCAATCTCCTGGCCCTCAATGACCCAGGTGGTTTGGGCCATCTCGGCCACGGTACGGTGGGTGCGGTTCGCGCTAACGATGATGCTGTCTTCATCAGACTGAGCCGCCAGCGCAGGCAGCGCGCTGGCCAGCAGCAGAGGGTGGAGCACCCAGAGGCGCTTTTTCATATCCATTCCTTTTATGAGCAAGTTGCTTTGTCGTTGTTATGGGCCGGCGTCGGCCGGTATTCGTTACAATGCGAAACATCTGGAAAAACTCAAAAAAGGATTTTGCACATAATGAATATCGCAATCAATATCATTTGCGTTTATCTTGCGCGAGAAAAGGTAATAAAAATCAATCTATTTTGTGGGGGTAAAGCGAAACGGCGGGCGGTTCCGGCGGCAGAATACCGCCGGAAGCGGGGCGCTTCAGGACTCGAGGACCAGCGGCCAGAGACGGAGAGTGGTGTCAGTGATTTGCATCAGTTTGTCGAAATCGGCGCCTTCCCGTGCGCTGATGGACATCCCCTGCAGGACACAGTTGAGAAACTGCGCGAGCTGCGCCACGTCGCGGCCCGCGGGCAGTTCGCCCTGCGCTTGCCGCTGCTGCAGAAACTGGGTTAGTGCCTGCTCCTGCATCGCATGGCGGGATTTGATGGTGTTGGCGATATCCGTCGAGGAGGCGGCCAGCGCGGCGGAGGTATTGATGATAAAGCAGCCGGCCGGCGTCTCTTTGCTGGTAAAGCAGGTGGCGACCGCGGTGAAGTAGTCGCGCAACGCCCGATCGACGGTTTTTCCCTCAGCAAACAGCACGGCTTCGTGCTTCGCGGCAAAGCGCGAAATGTAACGATCCAATACTGCGCGGAACAGTCCTTCTTTATTCACAAATTCCGCATACAGGGTGGGGGCTTTTGCTCCTGTCGCCTCGACCAGATCGGCGAGCGAGGTCGCCTCATAGCCGTGCTGCCAGAAGAGTGTCATGGCTTTGTCCAGCGCCGCATCCCTGTCGAACACCTTCGGTCGGCCACGGCTTTTTTTGGCGCAACTTTGAACGTCAGTTGTCATGATGCCGTTGTACCTATGTTGGTTTGGTGAATGGCCATTATAAAAATAAACGATCGCCGGGGCCAGCGCTGTTGGTTCAAAAATAAATAATTCATATGCGTATGAAAATTAAGCATTTTATAAATAGTTAAACGATCGTTATAAAAATGCGTTGACGTGTGACTTAGATCACATTATTATTTACCTATCGATCGTTAAGTTAATGCTTACGACCCTACTATAAAATTCATCTGCATAGGTATAATAATCATGAAAACCGTTAATACTCTGGCTATTGCCGCCGTGCTTAGCTCCCTCTCTTTCGCCAGCTTTGCCGCTGTTGAGGTGCAGTCCACCCCAGCCGGCCAGCATAAAGTGGGCACCATCTCTGCGTCCGCAGGGACTAACCTGGGGTCGCTGGAAGACCAGCTGGCGCAGAAAGCGGATGAAATGGGCGCCACCTCATACCGTATTACTTCGGTAACCGGTCCGAATACTCTTCACGGTACCGCGGTTATCTACAAGTAAACCCGATGCGTCGCTGCCCGGCCCCCTTCACCGGTCAGCGATGAGTAAGACCCTGTTGTACCCCTGTTTGACCCTTGCCAACAAAAAACCCGCCGTCAGGCGGGTTTTTTGTTTTCTGCAGCGTGAGGTTACAGCGACTGCGGACCAGGGTCGGCATGACGGGTAACGTCAATGGGCATGCCCGAGCGGTAATTCATCGCGCGCTCCATTACCGTGCCGTCGGTCTGCGGCGCCTGTTTGAACGCCTTCATGGCCGCGTTAAGCGTAATAGGCAGGGTCTGCGGGTCGTCATCGATATGCTCAGACAGCGGCTGGTGGATTTCGACCAGACGGCGGCCGTCCGGCTCCACCGACGCCTTAATCGGCGTGTTGATAATATTCACCTTCGTGCCCGGCGAGATCGCGTTGTACAGCGCCTTGATATCGTTGTCGCGCAGACGAATACAGCCGGAGCTGACGCGCATGCCGATGCCGAAATCGGCATTGGTGCCGTGCAGGAGATAGACTCCGCCATAGGCGGCAAGGCGGATAGCGTGATGGCCCATCGGGTTGTCAGGACCGGCAGGCACCACCGCCGGCAGCTCAATCCCCATCGCTTTGTAACGCGCGCGAATGTTGGCGGTTGGCGTCCAGGTCGGATTAGCCCGCTTGTCGGACACGGTGGTGACCATCGTCGGTGTGATGGTGGTTCCGCCCAGTTGGCCGATGCCGATCGGGTAGACGGTCACTTCATTCTTGCCCGGCGGGTAATAGTAGAGGCGCAGTTCGGCAAGGTTGATCACCAGCCCTTCGCGCGGCGCATCGGGCAGCAGCGTCTGCAGGGGGATAGTCAGCACGCTGCCGGCGCGCGGAACATAGGGATCTACCCCGGGATTCGCCTGCAGCAGGGCCAGAAAGCCGACATTGTACTTTTTGGCAATCGCCTCCAGCGAACCGCCGTTATCCTGCACCACATGGAACTGATTCTGCCCCACCAGCCGGCTGCCCGGCGGGGGAAGGGGCCAGGTGTTAGCGCGCGCAGGCAGCGCCAGCGCGGCAACCAGCGCGACCAGCGCCAGCGCCAGGGGGAAACGGTTTCTCATTACCATAACTCCAAAATATATAACTGGTTATTTTTATATGAAAAAGGAGATGAGATTATGGCGTGAGTCTGTGTGGGGAAATCCAGGCGGATTGCAAAATGTTTGTAAAGATTGCCAGATATGTGAAAAGGGAGATACGGCGTACCGGCCGTATCTCCCCCGCGATCAGGCGACGGCGTTCTCTTCCAGCTGGCGCATGAACTGGCGAACCCAATCCATCCGCGTCTTACGCTCCTCGAGATCCTGCATGAACTTCAGGCGCGTCGGCCCGTCCAGGCGGAAGTGCTGCGGCTGCTTCTGCAGCAGGCCGATCAACCACACCGGATTGACGTTGTTTTTCTCGTTAAATTCGATCACGCCGCCTTTTTCATTGCTCTCCAGCTTACGGATCCCCAGCTTCTGCGCTTGCTGACGCAGACGGGCGATATCCAGCAGATTGCGGGCGGCGTCGGGCAGCCGGCCAAAACGATCGATCAGCTCGACTTTGATCTCCTCCAGATCCTGTTCGTTTTTGGCGCTGGCAATGCGCTTATAGAACGACAGACGGGTATTGACGTCGGGGATGAAATCATCAGGCAGCAGGGAAGGCATGCGCAGTTCGACTTCCGTCTGCTGGCTGGTGAGATCTTCCAGCGACGGCTCGCGCCCGGCTTTCAGGGCATCTACCGCATTCTCCAGCAGCTCCATATACAGGGAGAAGCCGATGGTCTCCATCTGACCGCTCTGATCTTCGCCCAGCAGCTCCCCGGCGCCGCGGATCTCCAGATCGTGGGTCGCCAGCGCAAAGCCGGCGCCAAGATCTTCCAGCGAGGCAATGGCTTCGAGGCGCTTTTGCGCATCGGTGGTCATCGCCTTCGGGTGCGGCGTCAGCAGCCAGGCATAGGCCTGGTGATGGGAGCGGCCAACGCGGCCGCGCAGCTGGTGCAGCTGGGCGAGGCCAAAGTGGTCGGCGCGTTCGATAATGATGGTGTTGGCGGTGGGAATGTCGATCCCGGTTTCGATGATGGTGGTGCACACCAGCACATTGAAGCGCTGGTGATGGAAGTCATTCATCACCCGCTCCAGCTCGCGCTCCCGCATCTGACCGTGGCCGATGGCGATCCGCGCCTCAGGCACCAGCTCCGCCAGCTTGTCGGCGGCTTTCTGGATGTTCTCGACGTCATTAAACAGGTAGTAAACCTGACCGCCGCGCAGCGTTTCACGCAGGATCGCCTCGCGCACGACCAGCGCATCGTATTCGCGAACGAAGGTCTTTACCGCCAGGCGGCGCGCCGGCGGCGTGGCGATGATCGACAGATCCCGCATCCCGCTCATCGCCATGTTCAGCGTTCGCGGGATCGGCGTGGCGGTGAGGGTCAGGATATCGACATCGGCGCGCATCGCTTTGATGCGCTCTTTATGCCGCACGCCAAACCGGTGCTCTTCGTCGACGATCAGCAGCCCCAGATCGCGCAGCTTCACCTCGCTCTGCAGTAGCTTATGGGTGCCGATCAAGATATCGATTTTGCCTTCCGCGGCCTGCTCGAGGATCTGCGCCTGCTCTTTAGCGCTGCGGAAGCGGGAGAGCATTTCGATGCGTACCGGCCAGTTGGCGAAACGATCGCGGAAGTTGTCATAGTGCTGCTGAGCCAGCAGGGTGGTCGGTACCAGTACCGCCACCTGTTTGTGGTTCTCCACGGCGAGGAAGGCGGCGCGCATGGCCACTTCGGTCTTGCCGAAGCCCACATCGCCACACACCAGGCGGTCCATGGCCAGCGGCTGGCACATATCGCTGAGGACGGCGTTGATCGCCTGCGCCTGATCCGGCGTGGTTTCAAACGGGAAACCGTCGCAGAACAGCTGATACTGTTCGCGGTCGTGTTTAAAGGCAAACCCGGCTTTCGCCGCGCGCTGGGCGTAGATATCCAGCAGTTCGGCTGCTACGTCGCGTACCTTCTCGGCCGCTTTTTGCCGCGCCCGGGTCCAGGCATCGCCGCCCAGCTTGTGCAGGGGCGCGTTCTCTTCCGCTCCGCCGGCGTAGCGACTGATAAGATGCAGGGAGGAGACCGGAACGTATAATTTGGCATCGTTGGCGTAGGTCAGCATCAGGTATTCGCCGGTGATGCCGCCCGCCTCCAGGGTGGTCATCCCCGCATAGCGGCCCACGCCGTGTTCCAGGTGAACGACCGGCTGGCCGATATGCAGTTCGGCAAGGTTGCGAATTAGCGTGTCAGGGTTAATGGTGCGACGGGAATCCTGACGACGGCGCGCTACGCGCTCGCCGAGCAGGTCGCTCTCGCAAATCAGCGCCAGGCCGCGCTGGCTGTCGATAAACCCGTGCTCGGCGGCGCCAATCATCAGATAGCGCCCGTTGCCGGTGGCTTCCTCCAGGCGCAGCAGGTGTTTCGGCGCAATTTTGATCCGCGCCAGCATTTCGCTCAGCGCTTCCCGGCGACCCTCGCTTTCAACGGAGAAGATCACCGGGCCGGCAAACGCGTCGAGGAAGCGGCGCAGATTATCCAGCGGCGCTTTGTTTTGCGCCTGAACGGCGAGGTCCGGCAGCGTCTGGTAGCCCAGGTTGGTATTCGCTGCTTTTTCGGCCAGGCGCTCGGTTTTCAGCTGAACGCGCGGCCACTTTTTCAGTTCGCTGAACAGCTCATCGCTGCGCAGCCACAGTAGTTCCGGCGGCAGGAGCGGGCGCATCGGATCGACGCCGCGGTTTTCAAAGCGGGCGCGGGCTTCATTCTGGAAACGCTCCGCGCTGGCCTCGAGATCGCCGGTGTTGACGATCAGCGTGCTGGCCGGGAAATAGCTAAATAACGGCGGCAGCGGCTCGCTGAAGAACAGCGGCTGCCAGTATTCGATACCGGCAGGCAGCGTCCCTTTACTGACCTGCTGATAGATATGCTCGGCGTCGCGCTTCACCTCAAAGCGGTCGCGCCACTGACTGCGGAACAGCTCGATGGCGGTCTGGTCGGTGGGGAATTCGTGCGCCGGCAGCAGGTTAATGGCCGCCACTTCCTCCAGCGTGCGCTGGCTGTCGACGTCGAACAGGCGCAGGCTGTCGATTTCATCGTCAAAGAAATCGAGGCGGTAGGGCTGGTCGCTGCCCATCGGGAACAGGTCGAGCAGCGCGCCGCGGGTGGCGTATTCGCCATGCTCCATCACCTGATCGACATGGCGGTAGCCGGCCCCCTCGAGCTGATCGCGCAGCGCATCGCGCGACAGGCGCTGACCCTTTTTCATCACCAGCGCGTGGCCGTGAAGGAAGCTGTGCGGACAGACGCGCTGCATCAGCGTGCTGACCGGGACGATCAGCACGCCGCGCTGCATAGTGGGTAACTGGTAAAGGGTGGCAAGACGGGAGGAGATAATGTCCTGATGCGGCGAGAAGCTGTCGTAAGGGAGCGTTTCCCAGTCCGCCAGCCCCATCACCAGGCTGTCGGTGAACTGCCTGATCTCGTCGTTCAGACGCAGCGCGTTTTGCATGTCAGGCGCCACCAGCACCACCGGGCCCTTGTGGCGTTCGGCCATCTCCGCCACCAGGGTGGCGCAGGCTGCGCCGGTCAACTCGCCAAGCTGGCGCTGGTCACCGGCTTTCACCGGCAATGAGTATCGATATTGTTCAGGCATAGACGGTTTCATGGTCTCTTAGGGATTCGCTCTGCCGATATGGAGGGCAACTCGCTGATATTCAATAGTGAGATTATCCGCGATTGGTCTGGATTCGCCAACCCGAATTGCCATCGCGTGTTGAGTGAAGAAAGGTCAGCGCTGTCGATAAGCGTAAAGATTAATAAGTAAGTACTTATCTATCCGTTTGTATTTGCTTGGTTTTTAGGATTATTGCTAATAAAGTCGTCAGGTATCAGTCATTTACGCTGCCCCTAATCGCTTATATACTCGGGAATCGGCTATCAGCAACCAGATGGATGACATGTACCAACCTGCCGCACTCTTTATCGGCCTGCGCTATATGCGCGGGCGCGCAGCCGACCGCTTCGGTCGTTTCGTCTCCTGGCTTTCCACCATCGGTATTACCCTCGGCGTCATGGCGCTGGTGACGGTCCTGTCGGTGATGAACGGCTTTGAACGCGAACTGCAAAACAACATCCTGGGGCTGATGCCCCAGGCCATTCTTAGCGCCAAACAGGGTTCGGTGAATCCCCAACAGCTGCCGGAGCGCGAGGCGAAACTCCAGGGCGTCACCCGCGTGGCGCCGATCACCACCGGCGACGTGGTGCTGCAGAGCGCGCGCAGCGTGGCGGTCGGCGTGATGCTGGGCATCGACCCGGCGCAGAACGATCCCCTGACACCGTACCTGGTGAACGTCAAACAGAGCGATCTGCAGGCGGGCAAATATAACGTGATTCTCGGCGAGCAGCTGGCGGGCCAGCTGGGGGTGAATCGCGGCGATAAAATTCGCGTGATGGTCCCCTCCGCCAGCCAGTTTACGCCGATGGGGCGCGTGCCGAGCCAGCGTCTGTTTACAGTCATCGGCACCTTCGCCGCCAACAGCGAAGTCGATGGTTATCAGATGCTGACCAACATCGACGACGCTTCCCGTTTGATGCGCTACCCGCTGGGGAATATCACCGGCTGGCGCCTGTGGCTGGATAAACCGCTGCAAGTGGATGCCCTCAGCCAGCAGACGCTGCCGTCGGGCACCCAGTGGCAGGACTGGCGCGAGCGCAAGGGCGAACTGTTCCAGGCGGTGCGTATGGAGAAAAATATGATGGGCCTGCTGCTCAGCCTGATCGTCGCCGTCGCGGCCTTCAACATTATTACCTCGCTGGGGATGATGGTGATGGAGAAGCAGGGCGAAGTGGCGATCCTGCAGACCCAGGGGCTGACGCCGCGACAGATTATGGCCGTCTTTATGGTGCAGGGCGCCAGCGCCGGGATCGTCGGCGCGCTGCTGGGAGCCGTGCTTGGCGCGCTGCTGGCCAGCCAGTTGAATAATTTAATGCCGATCATCGGCGCCTTCCTTGACGGCGCGGCGCTGCCGGTGGCGATTGAGCCGCTGCAGGTCGTCGTGATCGCCCTGGTGGCGATGGCGCTGGCATTGTTGTCTACGTTGTACCCTTCCTGGCGCGCTGCCGCCACTCAACCCGCTGAGGCTTTACGTTATGAATAAGATCCTGCTGCAATGCGACAACCTGTGCAAACGCTATCAGGAAGGCAATGTGCAAACCGATGTCCTGCACAATGTCAGCTTCAGCATTGATGAAGGCGAGATGATGGCCATCGTCGGCACCTCCGGCTCCGGTAAAAGTACCCTGCTGCATCTGCTGGGCGGCCTCGATACGCCCACCTCTGGCGACGTGATTTTCTCCGGCCAGCCGATGAGCAAGCTCTCTACCGCCGCGCGCGCCGACCTGCGCAACCGCGAGCTGGGCTTTATCTATCAGTTCCACCATCTGCTGCCGGACTTTAGCGCGCTGGAAAACGTGGCGATGCCGCTGCTGATTGGCAAAAAGAAGCCGGCGGACATTGAACGTCAGGCGAAAGCGATGCTGCATGCGGTCGGGCTTGAACACCGCAGCCATCACCGTCCGTCGGAGCTCTCCGGCGGCGAACGCCAGCGGGTGGCGATTGCCCGCGCGCTGGTGAACAAACCGCGGCTGGTATTGGCGGATGAGCCGACCGGGAACCTCGACGCCCGCAACGCGGACAGCATCTTCCAGCTGCTGGGCGAACTGAACCTCGCGCAGCGCACCGCGTTTCTGGTGGTGACCCACGACCTGCAGCTGGCGAAGCGGATGAGCCGCCAGCTGGAGATGCGCGATGGCCGCCTGACCGCCGACCTGACCCTGATGGGGGCCGAGTAATGGCCTCTCCGTTATCGTTATTAATTGCATTGCGTTTCAGCCGCGGCCGGCGGCGCGGCGGCATGGTGTCGCTGATCTCGGTGATCTCCACCATCGGCATTGCGCTGGGGGTGGCGGTGCTGATCGTCGGTCTCAGCGCGATGAACGGCTTTGAGCGCGAGCTGAACCACCGCGTGCTGGCGGTGGTGCCGCACGGTGAAATTGAACCCGTGAACCAGCCGTGGAATAACTGGCAGGAGGCGCTGGCGAAGGTGCAGAAGGTGAAGGGGATTGTCGCGGCGGCGCCCTATATTAACTTCACCGGCCTGGTGGAGAGCGGCAGCAATATGCGCGCCATCCAGGTGAAAGGGGTCGACCCGCAGCAGGAAACCCGGCTCAGCGCGCTGCCCACCTTTGTGCAGAATAACGCGTGGGCCGGCTTCAAGGCCGGCGAACAGCAGGTGATTCTGGGTAAAGGGGTCGCCGATGCCCTGCACGTGAAGCAGGGGGACTGGGTGTCGATCATGATCCCTAACGCCGACGCCGACCATCAACTGCTGCAGCCGAAACGCGTCAGGCTGCATGTGACCGGTATTTTACAGCTGAGCGGCCAGCTCGATCATAGTTTTGCCATGATCCCGATGCAGGATGCGCAGCAGTACCTGGAGATGGGCGGCAGCGTGACCGGCATCGCCATCAAGGTCACCGACGTTTTCCATGCTAACAAGCTGGTGCGCGACGCTGGCGAGGTGACCAACAGCTACGTCTACATCAAGAGCTGGATTGGCACCTACGGCTATATGTATCGCGATATCCAGATGATCCGCGCCATTATGTACCTGGCGATGGTGCTGGTGATCGGCGTGGCCTGCTTCAACATCGTCTCGACGCTGGTGATGGCGGTCAAAGACAAAAGCGGCGATATTGCGGTGCTGCGCACGCTTGGAGCAAAAGACGGCTTAATTCGCGCGATTTTCGTGTGGTATGGTTTATTAGCCGGATCGGTAGGCAGCCTGTTCGGGGTGGTGATCGGCGTGATCTGCGCGTTGAATCTGACGTCAATCATCAACGGCATCGAATACCTGATTGGGCATAAATTCCTCTCCGGCGACATCTATTTTATTGACTTCCTGCCGTCTGAACTGCACTGGCTGGACGTCTTTTATGTGCTGGTGACAGCACTGTTGCTGAGTTTGCTGGCCAGCTGGTATCCCGCCCGCCGCGCCAGCCGTATCGACCCGGCGAGGGTGCTGAGTGGCCAGTAATTTATCGTCATCGTCGGCCTGGCTGACGACACAAGAGGAATTGCTGAAATGTACTATGGATTTGACATTGGCGGCAGCAAGATAGCGCTGGGCGTATTTAATCAGGAGCGGCGGCTGCAGTGGGAAAAACGCGTCGCCACGCCGAAAAGCAGTTATGAGGATTTTCTCCAGGCGGTGGAGGCGCTGGTCCGCGAGGCCGATGAGCGCTTCGACCGGCAGGGGACGGTTGGGATCGGTATCCCGGGGATGCCGGAAACGGCGGACGGCACGCTGTATGCCGCTAACGTGCCTGCCGCCAGCGGCCGGCCGCTGCGCGCCGACCTCAGCGCGCGACTGGGGCGCGATGTGCGCCTCGATAATGACGCCAACTGCTTCGCGCTGTCGGAAGCGTGGGACGATGAGTTTACGCAATACCCGCTGGTGATGGGGCTGATCCTCGGCACCGGCGTGGGCGGCGGCCTGGTGTTGAACGGTAAATCGATTACCGGACATAGCTATATCACCGGCGAGTTTGGTCATATTCGTCTGCCGGTGGATGCCCTGGAGGTGGTCGGGCGTGATTTTCCGCTGCTTCGCTGCGGCTGCGGCCAGCTGGGCTGCATTGAAAATTATCTCTCCGGCCGCGGTTTCGCCTGGCTGTATGAACATTTTTATCAGCAACCGCTTACCTCGCCGGAGATTGTGGCGCAGTGGCAGCAGCACGATCCGCGCGCCCAGGCGCACGTGGAGCGCTATCTCGATCTGCTGGCGGTGTGTCTGGGAAATATACTGACCATTGTCGACCCGGATTTGCTGGTGCTCGGCGGTGGATTATCTAACTTTACGGCCATTAGCGAAGGGCTGGCGCAGCGATTGCCGCGCCATCTTCTGCCGGTCGCCAGGGTACCGCGCATTGAGCGCGCGCGTCACGGCGATGCCGGGGGAATGCGCGGTGCGGCCTTCCTTCATCTGACCCATTAACCACAGAGGTAGCTATGCAGTCGCGCCGTTTACATCGATTGAGCCGTTTTCGTCGCAATAAACGTCAGTTGCGTGACCGTCTGCGTCAGCGGATTTTCTTTAGGGAGGACAGGATGAAGCCTGAAGCGATGGCCAAACCGAGAGTGGTGGTGTTAACCGGTGCGGGCATATCGGCGGAGTCGGGGATCAAAACTTTCCGCGCGGCCGATGGCCTGTGGGAAGAGCATCGGGTGGAAGATGTGGCGACGCCGGAAGGCTTCGCCCGCGACCCGGCGCTGGTACAGGCGTTCTACAACGCCCGCCGTCGTCAGCTGCAGAGTCCGGAGATCGCGCCGAACGCGGCGCATCTGGCGCTGGCGCGTCTGGAGGATCTGCTGGGCGACCATTTTCTGCTGGTCACCCAGAATATCGATAATCTGCACGAACGCGCCGGCAACCGCCGGGTGATCCATATGCACGGCGAGCTGCTGAAGGTGCGCTGTTCGTGGAGCGGCCAGGTGCTGGAGTGGACCGGGGACGTCACCGCAGAGGACAAATGCCACTGCTGCCAGTTCCCGGCGGCGCTGCGTCCGCACGTGGTCTGGTTTGGCGAAATGCCGCTGGGGATGGACGAGATCTACAGCGCGCTGGCCGAAGCGGATATCTTTATCGCCATCGGCACCTCCGGCCACGTCTATCCGGCGGCCGGCTTTGTGCACGAGGCGCGACTGCACGGCGCCCATACCGTTGAACTGAACCTCGAGCCCAGCCAGGTGGGCAGCGAGTTTGCCGAAAAGCACTACGGGCTGGCAAGCGAAGTGGTACCCGCCTTTATCGATAAGCTGCTGCAGGAAAACGCGCTGTAAACTGAATCAGCCTGCCGGGGG
The DNA here is from genome assembly GCF_059759695.1 of Klebsiella sp. M041. Taxonomy (NCBI): domain Bacteria; kingdom Pseudomonadati; phylum Pseudomonadota; class Gammaproteobacteria; order Enterobacterales; family Enterobacteriaceae; genus Klebsiella; species Klebsiella sp. M041. Next base: position 19,430 of record NZ_JCAXWU010000004.1, on the reverse strand, counting down.
GCAGGGCGACGCCCACCGCTTCCGGCAGCGCTGTTGACAAGGATGTCACGTCATGACAGGAGTCAGACCATGCATCATCCCCTGGTCATTGCATCGATCGCCTTGATCGCGTCCATTATCGTCGGCATCTGGAGCCAGCGTGCGCTACCTGAATACGCTGATAGCCGACCGATCCTCTTCCTGCTGTGCCTGTTGATCGGCACCGGCAGCGCGTAGTGCCTGCTGCTGGATGGCTTAGCCCTGCTGTTCACCGGTCAGGTCGCGACGGGCGGTGTGCGGGTATACGGCCCCATGCTGCTGCTGGTGGTGCTGTGGAAACCCCTCAACGGGATCTTCGGCATCATTGAAGATTTTGTGCAACGGCGAGCCGAAAAAGGGAAGGACAAAGGCCAGCGCGACGGAGGGCGACGCTGAGCCGCCGCCTGCGCCGTGGCTTATTTATAGCGCCTTTTGCATATTAATGACCGAACGGGCGTTCGAGGCGCTGGTAGCCAGCACATCTATAACCCCGGTGCGTAATGCCCCCAGGATCGCCGTCGCTTTCGTACTTTCGGAGGCGATAGCGATGACGCAGGGAATGGCCCGCAGCTGTTCGAGACTTAAGCCAATGACCCGGTCATTCATCACCGTATCGACGGGTTTGCCCTGAATATTGAAAAAGCTGTACCCCGCCAGATCGCCCACCACCCCCTGTTCCTGACGCGCGGTGGCAATTTCCTGCGGCGTAAACCAGCCGAGCTGGACCATAAAGCTGTTTTCATTCATATCGCCGAGGCCAATGATCGCCACGTCAGCTTTGCTGGCCTGTTCGAGCGTGGCCTTAATCAGGCGGTTTTGCATAAAGGCGGCGCGCAGCTCCGGGGTTTCCACATAGGCCGGGGCGTAAAGCGTTTCGCTGAAGCCGTTAAATTTGCGCGCCAGATTCCGGCTGATGTGGTCGGCGTCGATCAGCTGATTGTCGCGCTTGGTTCCGCCGATGCCGCAGATAAAGCGGCAGTGGCGCTCAGGAAACACACCGACGTGATTCGCCACCGCGGCCACATTGCGCCCCTGACCAACGGTGACGGTCATATCGTTTTTTAACACCCCAGCCAGGTAGTTACTGACCAGGGCCGCCACCTGCTGGCGCTGTTCATCTTCATCATGGTGATCCAGGGCAATCAGCGCGCGCTTAATGCCAAAGTGCGAAATAAACTGCTGCTCAATCTGGGAGCTGAAGACCGGATGGTATTTGACGCTGATCTCAACAATCCCTTCCTGGCGCGCTTTTTTCAGCAGGCGCCCGACTTTGATACGCGAAATGCCGAATCGTTTGGCGATCTCTTCCTGCGTTTGTTCCTGATCGTAATAAGCCACCGCAATTTCAGTGAGCAGGGCGTAATCTGAGTCTTGTTCAATCATGGCCTGGAATTTCCATCTCTGGTGTCCCTCTTATATTACTGCGCCTGCAAAATAAATTCCTGTGTAACGCGTTGAACAATGTCGCAATAGCCTTGTGCGTCCCAGGCCGCGCGGCCGATAAACAAGCCATTGATCTCCGGCTGGCGCAGCAGTTCCACCGCGTTTTGCAGTGTAACGCTGCCGCCATAGAGCAGTGGGATACGGATTCCTGTCTCATGACCAAACCGCTCGCAAAGCGCCTCACGCAACGCCTGATGAATGACGCCCGCCTCCTGCGGTGAGGCGGGCGTACCATGTTCGCCAATGGCCCACACCGGTTCATACGCAATCAGGATCTGCAGCGCTTGCTGGTGGCTCAGGCCATACAGGGCGATCTTCGTCTGCCGCACCACGCTTTCACGCGACACCTGCCAGCGTTTCTCCTCGGCGCTATCGCCAATACAGATCAGTGGGCGCAGGCCATGACCTAAGGCGCTATGTACTTTTCGATTAATCGCGGCATCGCTTTCATTAAAGGCGGCGCGTCGTTCTGAATGTCCCAGCTCAACAAGCGTGGCGCCGGTTTCTGCCAACATGGCCGCCGAGATTTCCCCGGTCCAGGCGCCCTGATCCGCTTCATGCATATTCTGCGCGCCGGTCAAAAGTGGTAACTGATGCATTTGCAGAAAATGGCTGACGGGTTGGATCGCGGTGAAGGGGGGAATGACGAAGGGCTGAATAGCAGGGTGACAGCCCTCTGGCATCCGCGCTGCCAGCGTTTCGCACCAGGCCATGGCCTGCGACAGCGGCTTATTCATTTTCCAGCTGGTTCCTAACCATATCGGGGTCATCTTTGCTTCTCCTGTTAATAAAATCAAACGCTTGCAAAATGTGGGTGTCATACCCTGTATTGAGGTTGAACTTTTTATCAGTATATGAACATATGTTAGATCACATTTTTCGATGAAAAAAATCTATGAATTTTTTTATGTGATCCTCATCACTAATGGCGGCTCATTCATCAGGTAATGTTTTGAGCATATGATTTTACTATGAACATATGAACAATCAACTGAGACAAGAGAGGCGCATGATGTCAGCAGAGAAAAAACCCGTTGTGGCGATTACCATCGGCGATCCGGCAGGGATCGGCCCAGAGATCACAGTGGCCACCATGATGGACAAAAGCGTGTATGACGAGTGCAAACCGTTCCTGATCGGCTCGGTACCGATTATCAGCCGGGCGATGAAAATCATGGGCTGCGATTTTGCTATCCATAAAATTGCTCATCCTCAGGAGGCCCGTTTCAGCTGGGGGACGCTGGATGTCCTAGAAACCGGCGACTACGACTGCGACAGCATCGAATGGGGCAAGGTGCAGAAGCTGGCGGGGCAAATGTCGCTGGACTATGTGATGAAGTCGATCGAACTGGGCAAAGCGGGGCTGATCGACGTGGTCTCTACTGCACCTATTCATAAGGAAGCCATCAAGCTGGCGGGATGTAAGCTCCCGGGCCATACCGAAATCTATCAGGTGGAAACCCAATCTGATTATGGCTTGACTATGTTCCACGTCCACAACCTGCGCGTCTTCTTCGTGAGCCGCCATATGGCGCTAAAAGCTGCCTGTGACTATGCCAATAAAGCGCGGGTGCTGGCCTGCGTTCAGCAGATCCATCATGAATTTACTGCCCTGAACATCAACAATCCGCGTATTGCCGTGGCCGCCCTGAACCCGCATGGTTCCGACAACGGTCTTTTTGGTCACGAAGAGGCAGACAATCTGATCCCGGCGGTGAAAGCGGCCCAGGAGATGGGGATCAACGCTATCGGGCCGGTACCGGCCGATTCCGTGTTCCATCTCGGCAAACAGGGGCGCTACGACGCCATTCTCTCGCTTTATCACGATCAGGGGCATATCGCCTGTAAAACCCTCGACTTTGAACGTTCAATCACCATTACCTTCGGCCTGCCGTTTATGCGCAGCTCCGTTGACCATGGGACGGCGTTTGATATCGCCGGTACGGGTAAGGCGGGTACTGTCAGTATGCTGGAGTCGACGCTGGTGGCGGCCCGTTACTGGAAAATGAAGCATCAATAATCGCTGAGGTTCATGCGAATCACGAGGACAGAGAAATGGAAAAACATCTGTTGATTAGCAAGGGCTGTAAGGGCTGGGGTGGGCCTCTGACTATCACGCTGGGTCAGGGAAAAAAGATTGCGTACATTACCGGGGGGATCCGTCCCCCGGTCGTGGACCGCCTGAGCGAACTGACCGGCTGGCCCTCCATTGATGTATTCAAAAATGGCGAACCGCCGGCAGAAGAGATTGGTTTAATGGTCATCGACTGCGGCGGCACGCTGCGCTGCGGACTCTATCCGAAGCGGGGAATTCCCACCATTAACCTGCATCCCACCGGCAAAAGCGGCCCGCTGGCGGAATTTATACACGAAGGGATCTACGTCTCCGGGGTGACGCCTGCCTGCATTGAGATGGTCTGGCCACAAGGGGAAGGCGGAAAGCTTGGGATCGTGGCTGACGATCTGACCGGGGCAACAACCGTCGGGGTGCTGCTGGCACGTAGCGGTTTAAAAACCGCCGCGTTTTTCGATACCGAATCCTTCTCCCGCAATGAGGTCGAGTATCCGGCGATGGTCGTCAGCAGCGACAGCCGCCCATTGCCGAAAGCGGAGGCCCAGCACAAAGTGAGCGCTGCGGTGAAACAGCTGCAGGCTCGCGGCGCGCACTACTTCACCAAGCGGATTGATACCACGCTGCGCGGCGGCATCGGATTTGAAATCGATGCCATGCTGGAACAACTGCCGCAGGAGACGGTGGCGGTTGTGGTGCCGGCGATGCCGCAGTCACGGCGTATTCTCGTCGGCGGTTATTCGGTGATTGATTCGGTAGCCCTGTCGCGGACCGATGTGGCTCGCGATGTACGTACCCCGGTCACCGAGTCGTGGGTGCCGGGACTGTTGGCGGCGCAGACCCATCATCAGGTCGGGCATATCGCGCTGACGTCGGTGATGAAAGGCGAAGGGCAAATCCAGCAGGATTTGCAGGAGCAACAGCAACGCGGCGTGCGGGTGATAGTGGTCGATGCGATAACCGTCGACGATGTCGATGCCATCGCCGGGGCGGTAGTGGCCCTGAACTGGAACGTGCTGGCCGTCGATCCGGGGCCCTTTACCGAACGGCTGGCGGTTCGTCGCGGCCTGATGCGCGAAGCGCGGAGCAGCGCGCCCGCGAGCCTGACAGCGGACGGCCAGCGCGGCTCGATTTTGATCGTTGCCGGCAGCGCAACGCCAGTAACCAAAAAACAGCTCCAGTATTTGATCGCCAGGGATGACCGGGTCTGCCATATCCCGGTGGATGCCGAGCTGTTGGTTGACAGGAAAAACGCCGCTGAGATTGAAGTCAATCGCGTGGTACAGCATGCCCGACAGTGCGTCCCGGCGCAGCACAACGCGCTCTTTGTTTTTGAATCCGCCTTGACCGGGCGGTTGCTAAACCTTCAGGAAGAGGAGCAGAGATTTGGTCTGGCCCACGGTGAGGCTGCGCAAAATATTAACCACGGATTGGGCAGTATTGTACGCGAGGTGCTTAACTGTGCGTCGGGTGAAATTAAAGGATTGTATATGACCGGCGGTGACACCATGGTCAATGTCCTAAAAGAGCTGGGCGCGACCGGAATAGAAATGATTGACTATGTCATCCCGCAAACCGATATGGTGCGGATTATTGGTGGTGATTATGCCGGCTTAATTTGTGTCGGAAAAGGAGGGTTAACCGGACCGGAAGATATTATTGGCATCATTGTTGACCGAATTTATCAAGAAGCACAGCAATAACCCAGTCATCTAATAAAAAATAAACGACGTAATGGTCGTCAGGGTAGTATTGCGTCGTTATCTCTGTTAAATCTTAATTTAAGAGTCACCCTATGAATATTAATATACTTGAGAAAATGAATAAGGTGCCCGGTGGGCTAATCATTATTCCACTGCTGGTGGCAATATTGATTAATACCTTTGCTCCCCAGGTGCTCAGTATTGGCGGCCCGACCACCGCTTTATTTAAAGTCGGTTCCAGCGCCATGATGGGCATATTTTTGCTCATTTGCGGAACCTCAATCAATATCCGTCAGGCCGGTTTGCCGCTCTATAAAGGCGCCGTGCTGCTGTTTCTCAAATGTCTGGCCGGGGCCCTGGCGGTATGGGCCGCGGGAACGTTGTTTGGCCCGAGCGGATTTCTCGGGATATCGACCCTGGCGCTGATTGCCTGCCTGACCAGCTCGAACAGCTCCCTCTATATCGCATTGTGCAGCAACTATGGCGATGCCAGTGATGCCGGGGCGATCTCCGTGTTCTGCATCAAGGATGGTCCGTTTGTCACCATGATGGTGCTGGGCGTCAGCGGCCTGGCCAATATTCCCTTCGCCGCGCTGCTGTCGATGCTTATCCCGCTGCTGATTGGCATGCTGTGGGGCAATCTGGACGAACGTTTTAAACAGTTATGCGCCGCGGCGCAGCCGCTGGTGATCATTATTATGTCGTTCGCCATCGGCGCCAACTCCAGCATCAATACGGTGTTTACCGCCGGCCTGTCCGGGATCCTGTTGGGGATTATCTCCGCGCTCACCGGGATTGTGTTCTACTTTATCTACAACCTGTTTTTGAAGAAGAAAAGCGCGCTGGGCGCCGCGCTGGGAACCACCGCCGCCAGCTCAGCGCTGACGCCGGCGATGGTTGCCCAGGCGGATCCTTCGCTGGCGATGTACGTGGATGCCGCCACCGCGCAGCTGGCGACGGCGAGCATTATCACCATGATCACCGCGCCGATACTGGTCGCCTGGTTTGATAAACGGCTGAAAAAGCGGGCGCCAGCCGCTGAACCTTTGAAAGACGCGAAAAGTGAAGAGAGCGTGACATTATCTTCCCCTGCCGCTAAAGGACACAAATAGTATGAGCGTGCCGTTGTATTCATTACGAATTACCGCCGTCGGGGAATATGTTGAGTGCTCTTTGCGGGAGCAGCGGCTTATTTTATTCTCCGATGCCGTTCCCGACGATATTGCGAGTTATTGCGCCGTACACCAGGCCAGCGAACTGACCGCCGAGTTAGCGCCCGGTCAGCGAATGAAATTAAATGATAAAAATTATCGGGTGACCGCGGTAGGCAGTGTGGCAACGGCAAATTTACGACAGCTTGGCCATATCACGCTAAATTTTGATGGCGCAGATATCGCTGAATTACCCGGGACGGTACACCTTTACGGCGAACCACCACAAATTATTCAGCCCGGCGACCAAATTTCGTTTTACCCGAATTGTCATTAAGACGTACTGTTAAATTAAGGAAATAACCATGAAAACAATCGCTATTGGTGCGGATGATGCCGCCTATGCTTTTCGCGATACTATCGTCGCTTATTTGAATGGGCTGGGAATAAACGTCGCGGATTACAGCAGCGATAAGCGCCAGGGGAGTACCGTTTATCCGGATGTTGCCCATGCGGTGGCGATGTCGATTAAACAGGGCGAACACGAGCGCGGCATTCTGATCTGCGGTACCGGCATTGGGATGAGTATTGTGGCCAATAAAGTCCCCGGGGTCCGTGCCGCCCAGTGTCACGATACCTTCTCCGCTGAGCGAGCGCGTAAAAGTAACAACGCGCAGATTATTACCCTCGGCGCGCGGGTGATTGGCACTGAGCTGGGCAAAAAAATTATTCAGGCGTGGCTTGAGTCCGAATATGAAGGCGGCGGCTCCGCGCCCAAAGTGGAACGTATTGATTATTACGAACACCAGCATGCCAGAGATTAATCTCCGCAGTCGTAAGATAAGGAACAGATGATGAGCCAGTTAGACGAACTGAAAAAATACACCACGGTTGTTGCTGATACCGGCGATATTGAATCGATTAAAAAGTTTGCACCCCAGGATGCGACCACCAACCCCTCGCTGGTGCTGAAGGCCGCGCAGCTGCCGCAGTATCAGCCGCTGATTGCCGATGCGATTGGCAAGGCACGCCGCCAGGGAGGCAGCGCAGAAACACAATTGATTAACGCCTGCGATCAGGTGGCAGTGGATATCGGCAGCGAGGTGCTGCGCCATGTGCCCGGGCGTATCTCCACCGAAGTGGATGCCCGCTTTGCCTGGGATCGCGGGATGTGCGTCGCGAAGGCGCGCAAGCTCATCCAGTTATATGAAAAAAATGGCATTGGTCCCGAGCGGATTCTAATTAAGCTCGCCGCCACCTGGGAGGGCATTCGCGCTGCCGAAGAGCTGGAGCAGAGCGGTATAAACTGCAACCTGACGCTGCTGTTCTCTTTCGCTCAGGCCCGGGCATGCGCCGAAGCGGGCGTCTTTCTCATCTCGCCCTTTGTGGGCCGCATCTACGACTGGTATCAGAAGCACCAGCCGCAGTCAGCCTATCAGGTGGACAGCGATCCGGGCGTGGTCTCTGTGCGCCAGATTTATCAGTATTACAAATCCCATGGCTATGACACGGTGGTAATGGGCGCCAGCTTCCGTCGAATTGAGCAGATCCAGGCGCTGGCGGGCTGCGATCGACTGACCATCTCTCCGGCACTGCTGGACGAGCTGGCGGCCAGCGAAGGGGCGTTGACCCGCCAGTTGACCCCCGGCTGCGTGACGGAAACCCGTCCCAGCCCGATGACGCAGGCGGAGTTCCTCTGGCAGCATCATCAGGATCCCATGGCAGTGGAAAAACTAGCGGAAGGGATCCGACTGTTTGCTGTCGATCAGGTGAAACTGGAACAACAGATTCAGCAGATGTTGTAATCCGCGGGGATAAAGACTGATGAAAACGACAAATACCACTCGCCGCCAATGCGCCAACGCGCTGCGTGCCCTGAGCATGGACGCAGTACAGAAAGCCAAATCCGGCCACCCGGGTGCCCCGATGGGTATGGCTGACATTGCCGAAGTGCTGTGGCGTGATTTCCTGAACCATAACCCGAACAATCCGGCCTGGGCTGACCGTGACCGTTTTGTACTGTCCAATGGCCATGGTTCGATGCTGATTTACAGCCTGCTGCACCTCACTGGCTACGATCTGCCGATATCCGAGCTGAAAAACTTCCGCCAGCTGCACTCCAAAACGCCGGGCCACCCGGAAGTCGGCTACACTGCGGGCGTGGAAACCACCACCGGTCCGCTGGGCCAGGGTATCGCTAACGCGGTCGGGATGGCTATCGCCGAGAAAACCCTGGCGGCGCAGTTCAACCGTCCGGGACACGATATCGTCGACCACTACACCTACGCCTTCATGGGCGACGGCTGCATGATGGAAGGCATTTCTCACGAAGTGTGCTCCCTGGCCGGTACCCTGAAGCTGGGCAAACTGGTGGCCTTCTATGATGACAACGGCATCTCCATCGACGGCCACGTTGAAGGCTGGTTCACCGACGATACCGCCAAACGCTTTGAAGCCTACGGCTGGCACGTGGTGCGCGGCGTTGACGGTCACGACGCTGACGCCATCAAACGCGCAGTAGAAGAAGCGCGCGCGGTCACCGACAAACCGTCCCTGCTGATGTGCAAAACCATCATCGGCTTCGGTTCGCCGAACAAAGCCGGTACCCACGACTCCCACGGCGCGCCGCTGGGCGACGCCGAAATCGCCCTGACCCGCGAAGCGCTGGGCTGGAAACACGCGCCGTTTGACATCCCGTCTGACATCTATGCGCAGTGGGATGCCAAAGAAGCCGGTCAGGCGAAAGAAGCGGCATGGAATGAGAAGTTCGCTGCCTACGCCAAAGCCTTCCCGCAGGAAGCCGCCGAATTCACCCGTCGTATGAAAGGCGAGATGCCGTCTGACTTCGACGCGAAAGCCAACGAGTTCATCGCGAAGCTGCAGGCCAACCCGGCGAAAATCGCCAGCCGTAAAGCCTCTCAGAACGCCATCGAAGCTTTCGGTCCGCTGCTGCCGGAATTCCTTGGCGGTTCCGCTGACCTGGCGCCGTCCAACCTGACCCTGTGGTCTGGTTCTAAGCCGATCAACGAAGACACCGCGGGTAACTACATTCACTACGGCGTGCGTGAGTTCGGTATGACCGCTATCGCCAACGGTATCGCGCTGCACGGCGGCTTCCTGCCGTACACCTCCACCTTCCTGATGTTCGTGGAATACGCGCGTAATGCGGTACGTATGGCGGCGCTGATGAAGCAGCGTCAGGTGATGGTCTACACCCACGACTCCATCGGTCTGGGCGAAGATGGCCCGACTCACCAGCCGGTAGAGCAGGTGGCTTCCCTGCGCGTAACGCCGAACATGTCCACCTGGCGTCCGTGTGACCAGGTTGAATCCGCGATTGCGTGGAAATATGGCGTCGAGCGTCAGGACGGTCCGACCGCGCTGATCCTCTCCCGTCAGAACCTGGCGCAGCAGGAGCGTACCGCAGAGCAGCTGGCGAACGTGGCCCGCGGCGGTTATGTGCTGAAAGAGTGCACCGGCTCGCAGCCGGAGCTGATCTTCATCGCCACCGGTTCAGAAGTGGAACTGGCGGTTGCCGCGTGGGACAAACTGACCGCCGAAGGCGTGAAGGCGCGCGTGGTTTCCATGCCGTCCACCGACGCGTTCGACAAGCAGGATGCGGCTTATCGCGAATCCGTACTGCCGAAAGCCGTGACCGCGCGCGTTGCCGTGGAAGCGGGGATTGCTGATTACTGGTTCAAATACGTTGGCCTGAACGGCGCCATTGTTGGCATTACCACCTTCGGTGAGTCTGCGCCGGCTGAGCAGCTGTTCGAGGAGTACGGCTTCACCGTCGATAACGTGGTTGCTAAAGCGAAAGCGCTGCTGTAAATCCCCACCACTATCGCCTGGCCCGGAGTCGGGCGATACGCTCTCTGAGTAATGATCTTCCGGTCATGAGTTTGTCTTTTCCTTTCTGAACCATTTCCCACTCTATTTTGTGCGTGACCGCTGATTTCTGTACGTTTTTTTGTGCAGACCGGCAAATGTAGACCAGATTCAATAGGCGTCCGCACGTTCGCGCCGCGACCCTGTTCCCCCGCCCGGAAGTCTGCAAAGGAGACCCCGCCATGCCGTCACCGATGATTTATCAGAATCTCACCACCACCGCGCTGCTCAGCCATGCGGCGCAATACCACAGCGAGACGGAGATCGTTTCGGTGGGCGCCGGCGGTGAGAAAGAGCGCAGCTGCTGGGGGGAAGTGGCCAGCCGCGCTCAGCGGCTGGCATCGGCGCTGGCGTCGCTGGGGCTGCCGCCGGGCGCCCGCTGCGCCACCCTCGCATGGAACAATCGCCGCCACCTGGAGATCTATTTCGCCGTCGCCTCCGGCGGCTGGGTGACGCACACCGTCAATCCGCGGCTGTCGGTTGACCATCTGCGGTATATCCTCAACGACGCCGCCGACGAGGTGCTGTTCTTTGACCAGACCTTTTTGCCGCTGGTGGCGCAGCTGCTGCCGCAGCTGCCGACGGTGAAACACGTCGTGCTGATGGCGCCCCGCAGCGAAGCGGCGCTCAGCCAGCTGCCCTCATTGCTGTTTTTTGACGAACTGTTGCAGCAGGGGATGGCAGACTATCGTTGGCCGCCGCTCAATGAACTGACGCCGGCCTCGCTCTGCTACACCTCGGGGACCACCGGCCGACCGAAAGGGGTGTTGAATACCCATCGTTCGCTGGTCCTGCATGCCCTGAGCGGCAATCAGCCGGACGCCGCCGGGATCTCGGCCAGGGATAGCCTGTTGCCGGTGGTGCCGATGTTCCATGTCAACGCGTGGGGGACGCCGTTTATCGCCGCCATGGTCGGCGCGCGGCTGGTGCTACCGGGGCCGCACCTCGATGGCGACAGCCTGCTGCAGCTGCTGGCCGCCGAGAAGGTGACGGTGGCGTTCGGCGTGCCGGTGATCTGGGCCGGTCTGTTGGCGGCGATGCGGCGGTCGGACATGCGGCTGCCTGATTTTAAACGCGCGTTTGTCGGGGGCTCCGCGCTGCCGCCGTCGATGATGGAGGCCTTTCAGCACGATTACGGCATTACGCTGATCCACGCCTGGGGAATGACCGAAACATCGCCCATCGGCACCATTAACACACTGTTGAGCAAACATGACGCACTCCCGGCGCCGGAGCAGCAAAAACAGCGTACCGGTCAGGGGCGGCCTATTTTTGGCATCGAGCTACAGGTGGTGGATGTCGAGGGGGACCCACTGCCGATGGACGGCCAAAGTCAGGGATATCTGCAGGTCAGAGGGCACTGGGTGGTGGAGCAGTACTATGGTCAGGACGAAAGCGCCCTGACCGCGGCTGGCTGGTTTGATACCGGCGATATCGGTACGCTCGACGCCAATGGTTATCTGGTGATCAGCGATCGGGCAAAGGATATCATCAAGTCCGGCGGCGAGTGGATCTCCACCGTTGAGCTGGAGAATATCGCCATCGCGCATCAGGCGGTGCGCAGCGCGGCGGCCATCGCCGCCCGCCACCCGCGCTGGGACGAGCGGCCGGTGCTGCTGTGCGTTCGCGTGGAAGGGGGCGAAGTGGAAGAGAGCGATCTGCTGGCCTGGTTTGAGAAACGGGTGCCCAAATGGCAGATCCCGGACCGGGTGATATTTGTCGATGCGCTACCGGTCAGCGCCACGGGCAAGGTGCTTAAGAATCAGCTGCGCCAGGCCTATGGAGAGATATTAATGAGTGAGGGAAAATGAGCCACGCGCGACCCGGTCTGACGACCTGCTCTCAGTATGACGCAGCGCTGCACGCCTTGTCGGCGGCGCGCCAGCGCTGGGCGGAGACCTCAGTGAATCGTCGTCTGGCGCTCCTGCGCCAGATCAAGGATGCCCTGGCTTCAATTGCTCCTGCGTGGGTGGAGGCGGCGGCGAGGGCCAAAGGACTACCGCCAGGCGATCCGCTGACGGGCGAAGAGTGGCTGGCAGGCCCCTGCGCGCTGATGGTCGGCTGCAACGGGCTCATCGCCACCCTGGAGCAGCTGGAGGAGAAGACCTTTCTGCGGCGGATCCCGCTGCGGACGCTGGCGGACGGCCGCCTGGCGCTGCGGGTGGTGCCCGGCACGCTCTGGGATCGACTGTTGCTGTCTGGTGTTCGCGCTGAAATTTGGATGCAGCCGGGGGTCACCCGGGCCAATCTCGATCGCTGCGCGGCAGCCGCATACGATATCCCGCCGGCCGCGCGGCAGGGCAAGCTGGCGCTGGTGCTCGGCGCCGGGAATGTGGCCGCTATCGCGCCGCTGGACGTATTACACAAACTGTTTATTGAAAATCAGGTCTGCCTGCTGAAGCTCAACCCGGTGAATGATTATCTGCACGATCTGCTGGCTCAGGCTCTGGCGCCGCTGATCGCCATGGATGCGCTCCGCATCGTCACCGGCGATGCCCAGGCGGGGGCGTGGCTGACCACCCATCCCGCAGTCGATGAGATCCATATCACCGGCTCGCGGGAGAGCCATGACGCTATCGTCTGGGGCGACGGTGAGGCGGCTCGCCAGCGTCGGGCCGCCGGGACGCCGCTGAACCCGCGTCGGGTGACCTCGGAGCTGGGCGGCGTCAGCCCTACCATTATCGTCCCCGGTCCGTGGAGCGAGGCGGATATCGCTTTTCAGGCGCAGCAGCTGGCGACGCAGAAGATGAACAATGGCGGGTTTAACTGCGTGGCCAGCCAGGTGCTGATCCTGCAGCAGGGCTGGGAGCCGGCGTCGGCCCTGCTTAATCAGCTGTACCGGCTGATCGCCGCCAATACCCGTCCGGACTATTACCCCGGCGCGGAAAACCGGCTGACTGACTTTCGCCTGCGCGCCCGTCAGCCGCTGGAGATAGCCCGCGGCGACGCGCTGCCGTTGATTGTGGCGAACACCGAGGATGATCCTGACTTCTGCCAGCAGGAGGTCTTTGGCCCGGGGCTGTCGATCACCCGCCTTGAGGCCGACAGCGCGGAAAGCTTTTTGCGCCAGGCGATCGGCTATGCCAATCAGCGGCTGCAGGGCACGCTGGGGGCCAATATTGTGATCCACCCGCGCACCCGCAAGGCGATTGGGCGTAAGCGTTTTAACGCGCTGATCGCCGAGCTGCGCTACGGCACGGTGGCGATCAACTGCTGGAGCGGGGTGGCCTTCCTGTTAGCTCCCTGCCCGTGGGGGGCGTTTCCCGGCCACAGGCTCGACGATATTCAGAGCGGGCGGGGCAAGGTGCATAACAGCTTTATGCTGGAGAAAACCGAGCGCACGGTGATTGAGGCGCCGTTTCGGCCGTTTCCGCGCAGTCTGTGGCATGGCGAACTGACGCTGATGCCCCTGCCGCCCTGGTTTATTACTCACCGGGGGCAGGAAGCGGTGGCGCAGCGGCTGGTGGATTTTTACCATCGGCCGCGCTGGCGCAAGCTGCCGGCGATCCTCTGGCGCGCCCTGAGGGGCTAAAGTGAGAGCAAAAAAAGGGCGGAACCGCGGCTCCGCCCGGCGGGATTAGCGGCCCGCTTTCAGCTTCTGGTAATACTCTTCATAAATAGCGCTGGCGCTGCCGACGTCATTTTGCCATTCGCCTTTCTCGATGGTGGCGGCGTCCGGATAGAGCGATTTATCGTTGGCCACGGCCGGGCTGAGCATTTTGCGCGCCGCCAGGTTTGGCGTGGGGTAGCCGATGGTTTCCGCGACCTGCTTGGCGACATCCGGGCGTAGCAGGAAGTTAATCAACTTCAGCGCGCCGTCGACGTTTTTCGCATTTGCCGGGATCGACAGGCTGTCCATCCAGAAGATGCCGCCTTCTTTCGGCCAGATCACTTCCAGCGGCGTACCAGCCTGGCGGGCGACGTAAGCCGAACCGTTCCATACCATGCCGAGGTTCACTTCGCCTTCCATATACGGGTTCGCCGGGTTATCGGAGTTAAACGCCGCGACGTTGGGCATCAGTTTTTTCAGCTCGTTATAGGCGGCTTCAATCTCTTTCGGGTCGGTCGTGTTGCCGGAATAGCCCAGCTTACGCAGCGCTATCTGGAACACTTCGCGCGCGTCGTCGGTCAGCAGCAGGCTGCTTTTGTATTCCGGCTTCCACAGGTCGGCCCAGCTGGTGACGGTTTTCGGATCGATAGCGTCGCTGTTGACGCCGATGGCCGTCGCCCCCCAGATGTAGGGGATGGAGTAGTCGTTATTCGGGTCGAACGGTTTGTTCAGCATCTGCGGATCGAGGTTGCTGAAGTTAGTCAGCTTGCTCTTATCGATCTTCTGCAGCATGCCTTCTTTACGCATCTTGTCGACGAAGTAGGTCGACGGGACGACCAGGTCGTACGCCCCGTCTTTATAGGTCTTGAGCTTGGCGTACATGGTTTCGTTCGACTCGTAGGTCGAGTAGATAACCTTGATGCCGGTCTCTTTGGTGAACTGCTCCAGCAGGCCCGGCGGCACATATTCGGTCCAGTTGTAGAAGTAGAGCGTTTTGCTGTCGTCCGCGTGGGCGGCGCTCATGCCGATTGCCAGAGCGCCCGCCGCGAGCAGGTGGCGTGACCATTTTTTCATTTTAACGTCCCCTGAGTTTTATCACGTGCAATTAACTGACTGGCGATGACCATCACCAGCGACAGAACCAACAGTATCGTTGCCAGAGCGTTCACCTCTGGCGAAACGCCGACCTTGACCATCGAATAGATCTTCAGCGGCAGGATTTCATACCCCGGACCGGTGACGAACGAGGAGACCACCACGTCATCCATCGACAGCGTGAAGCTCAGCAGCCACCCGGCCGCCACCGCCGGCAGGGCCAGCGGCAGGATGATTTTGCGCAGGATGGTCATCTCGCTGGCGCCCAGATCTTTCGCCGCCTCCAGCATCCGCACATCAAAGCCTTTCAGCCGGGAGTAAACGGTGACCACCACAAACGGCAGGCAAAAGGTGATATGCGAAAACAGCAGCGACCAGAAGCCAAGCTGGACGCCAATCAGCATAAACAGCACCAGCAGGGAGATGGCCATGACAATATCGGGCGACATCATCACTACAAACAGCATGCCGCTAACGAACGGTTTGCCGCGAAAACGGTAGCGGTACAGCGCCACGGCGGTTAGCGAGCCGATAAGGGTGGCGAAGGTCGCCGACAGCACCGCCATGGTCAGCGAGTGCTGGGCGGCCTGCAGCAGGCTATCGTTGTTCATCAGCAGACTATACCAGTCGGTGGTGAACCCCTGCCAGTTGATGCCGAAACGCGACCGGTTAAACGAGTTAACGATCAGAATAATAATAGGGATGTAGAGATACGCGTAGATGGCGGTCATAAAGCCGCCGCGCAGCAGTCGACCGATCATTCCAGCTCCACCTTTTTATTCAGCAGGCGCGCCGCGCGCCAGTAAATCAACAGCATCAGGCCCATCACCAGGGTTAAGGTAATGCTGGTTGCCGCGCCGAACGGCCAGTCGCGAATATTGAGGAACTGGCTCTTGATCACATTGCCGATCAGCAGGTTCTTGGCGCCGCCCATCAGGTCGGAAACGTAGAACAGCCCCATCGCCGGCAACATGACCAGCAGGCAGCCGGCGATGATCCCCGGCATGGTCAGCGGAATGATGATGCGGATAAACGTCTGCAGCTTGCTGGCGCCGAGATCTTTCGCCGCTTCCAGCAGCGGCCGATCCAGTTTCTCAATGCTGGAGTAGAGCGGCATCACCATAAACGGCAGCAGGATGTACACCAGGCCGATAATCACCGCCGACGGGGTGAACATAATGCGTATCGGCGTGTCGATCACTCCCAGCCACAGGAGAAACTCGTTCAGGTAGCCTTTGGTGCTGAGGAAAATCTTCAGCCCGTAGATGCGGATCAACGAGTTGGTCCAGAAGGGAACGATCAGCAGGAACAGCAGCAGAGGCCGCACCTTCTGCGGCAGCCGGGCAAGGAACCACGCAAACGGGTAGCCCAGCGCCAGGCAGGCGAGGGTCGCCAGCAGCGCCATGTTCAGCGAATGCAGCAGCACGTCGTAATAGAGCGGATCCAGCAGCCGCGAGTAGTTGTCCAGCGTGAAGACCAGCTTGACGAAGTTAGCGTCGTCGCGGGTCAGGAAGCTGGTGGCGATGATCATCAGGTTGGGCAGAAAGACAAACAGCACCAGCCAACCGACGATGGTGGCGATCACCACATTCTGGAATTTACTGGTGTTCTTCATCGGCCAGCACCACCTCCCAGCTCTCCACCCAATTGATAGACATTTTCTGGTCAAGAGAGTGGTCGAAATCCGGGTCGTCTTCGTTAAAGAATTCGCTGACCATCACCATTTTGCCGTTTTCCAGCTCCACCACCGACTCGAGAGTCATGCCCTTATAGTTGCGCTCGCGCACATAGCCGATCAGGCCGTCGGCGTCGCTGTTGTGGTGGATCTCATCGACGCGCAGATCTTCCGGGCGCAGCAGGACATGCAGACGCTGGCCGGCCTCCACCGCAAAATTGACGGTGATGTTGCATTCACGCCCTTCCACGCTGGCCCGCACGCGCTGTTCGTCGAGGCGTTCAATGACCGTGGCGTCGAAGATATTGATCTCGCCGATAAAGCTGGCGACGAACAGGTTTTTTGGCTCTTCGTAGATCTCGCGCGGGGTGCCGTCCTGTTCGATTTTGCCATCACGCATCACCACGATGCGATCGGACATGGTCAGGGCCTCTTCCTGGTCGTGCGTGACGAAGACGAAGGTGATGCCGAGCTTACGCTGCAGCGCTTTCAGTTCGTTCTGCATCTGCTTACGCAGCTTGTAATCCAGCGCCGAAAGGGACTCATCGAGCAGCAGTAGGCGCGGTTTGTTGACCACCGCGCGGGCGATGGCCACGCGCTGCTGCTGGCCGCCGGAGAGCTGGTGCGGTTTGCGCTGGGCAAACGCCTCCAGCTGCACCATCTTTAAGGCATCCATCACCCGCGGAGTGATTTCCGCCGCCGGGGTTTTCTGCATCCGCAGGCCGAAGGCGACGTTCTCGAACACCGTCATATGCGGAAACAGGGCGTAGCTTTGGAATACGGTATTAACGTGGCGGTTTTCCGCCGGAACATGAGTGATATCGTGATCTTCGAGATGGATCCGTCCGCTGTCGACGTTTTCCAGGCCGGCGATAAGGCGCAGAACGGTGGTTTTACCGCAGCCAGAGGGGCCAAGCAGGGTGAGAAACTCACCATTGTTGATGGTCAGGTTAAGGTTATCGATGACCGTTTTACCATCAAAGCTTTTGCGAATTCCCGCCAGTTGCACCAGCGGCGAACGCGAACGCGGTTGTATATTCAATTTTTGACTCTGTCCCATGTAGACGCAACGGAAACTTCCGACCGCTGCGGGGTTTGTGATTAACCACCTTTGGGGTTGCACGTTTTTAATAAGGGCCAGCATTCTACGGCAAACGAGGGTAATCGCCAATCCTTGATACGCCTGCATAGTCTACCTTTACACCATAACGTCGGTTCCGTTATTAAATTTCGCTTTACGGGCTAAGAATGACCTGACGCAATATTTGTCTTTTCTGGCTTATCAATAATGTTGTCACAAAAGAAGAGGGTGGCTACATGGATAAATTGCTTGAGCGTTTTTTGCAGTACGTTTCTTTGGACACGCAGTCGAAGCCTGGCGTTCGTCAGGTCCCCAGCACGGAAGGGCAGTGGAAGCTGTTACGCCTGTTGCAGGCGCAGCTGGAAGAAATGGGACTGGTCAAGGTAACGCTGAGTGAAAAAGGGACGGTAATGGGAACCCTGCCTGCCAACGTCGAGGGCGATATCCCGGCCATCGGCTTTATCTCTCACGTCGACACCTCCCCGGATTTCAGCGGCAAAAACGTTAACCCGCAGATTGTCGAAAACTATCGCGGCGGCGATATTGCGCTGGGTATCGGCGATGAGGTGCTCTCCCCGGTGATGTTCCCGGTTCTGCATCAGCTTTTGGGTCAGACGCTGATCACCACCGACGGGAAAACGCTGCTGGGGGCGGACGACAAGGCCGGCATCGCCGAGATCATGACCGCGCTGGCGACCCTGCAGGCGAAAAATATCCCCCACGGCGATATCCGCGTGGCCTTCACCCCCGATGAAGAGGTCGGAAAAGGGGCGAAACATTTCGACGTCGAGGCCTTTGACGCCCGCTGGGCCTATACCGTTGACGGCGGCGGGGTCGGCGAACTGGAGTTTGAAAACTTCAATGCCGCCTCGGTGACCATTAAGATCGTCGGCAACAACGTGCACCCCGGCACTGCGAAAGGGGTGATGGTCAACGCGCTGTCGCTGGCCGCGCGGATTCATGCCGAAGTGCCGGCCGACGAGGCGCCGGAGACTACCGAAGGCTATGAAGGCTTTTATCATCTCACCAGCATCAAAGGCAGCGTCGATCGGGCCGAGATGCACTACATCATCCGCGATTTTGACCGTAAGCACTTCGAGGCGCGCAAGCGCAAGATGATGGAGATCGCCAAAAAGGTGGGCAAGGGGCTGCACCCGGACTGCTATATCGAGCTGGTGATCGAGGACAGTTATTACAATATGCATGAGCAGGTGATCGCCCATCCGCACGTGGTCGATATTGCCCGCCAGGCCATGGTGGACTGCGATATCGAACCGCAGATGAAGCCGATCCGCGGCGGTACCGACGGGGCGCAGCTCTCGTTTATGGGACTGCCATGCCCGAACCTGTTTACCGGCGGCTACAACTATCACGGCAAACATGAGTTTGTCACCCTGGAAGGGATGGAGAAAGCGGTGCAGGTGATCGTGCGTATCGCCGAGCTGACGGCGGCACGAAAAGGGCATTAATCTTCTCAGGCAGCCCGGTAGGGCCGCGTGTCGGACAAGACGCCGGATGGCGGCTGCGCCTTTTCCGGCCTACGGTCCAACCGGTGGCCGCGGAACCCGTAGGCCCGGCAAGCGCAGCGCCGCCGGGCGGTCAACAGCAGAGCGGGTACTCGTCTTTATGCCGGATGGCGGCTAACGCCTTTTCCGGCCTACGGTCCAACCGGTGGCCGCGGAACCCGTAGGCCCGGCAAGCGCAGCGCCGCCGGGCGGTCAACAGCAGAGCGGGTACTCGTCTTTATGCCGGATG